>NZ_CP146064.1:0-300000 GCF_037013405.1 Candidatus Nanosynbacter featherlites
ATGAAAGAACAAGCAATCTGGCAGGGAGTATTGGGTCAGTTAGAATTGACCATTCCGTCTTCTTCATTCTCTGCATGGTTCACAAAAACAAAATTAGAACTAGTTTCTGACAAAGAGGCAGTTATCATTGTGCCAAATATTTTCGTAGAGGCACAGCTAGAGAAAAAGTTTCATACCGATATTCAAGAAGCTTTAAAATCAAACGGTTTTGAAGGTGTGGTGCGATATAGGATTGGTTCTGGTTCACGAAAAAAAACCGTCAACCGGGATCAGCCAGAAGAGACTGTTCGCCCGACAGAACGTCGCATCATCGCCCCAACGCAAAAAAACAATAGCAATCTCAATCCGCGCTATACGTTTGATAACTTTATCGTTGGCTCAAGCAACGACCTGGCTTATGCTGCCTGCCAAGCGGTCGCCTCACACCCTGGCCTCAAATACAATCCACTCTATTTATATGGCGGTTCAGGTCTTGGTAAAACCCACCTCATGCAAGCAGTTGGCAATGAAATTATCAAACAACAGCCGTCAGCCCGGGTGCTATACACGACAACTGAAGCCTTTGTAAACGAATTCTTGGATTATATTCGTTTCAAGAAAAAGGGTTTTTCTGATAAATATCGCAATGTTGACGTGCTAATTGTTGATGATATGCAGTTTATTGCCGGCAAAGAAAAAACCCAGGATGAATTTTTTCACACCTTCAATGACCTCCATCAAAACAACAAACAAATTATCATCAGCTCTGATAAGCCGCCCAAAAGTATCCCTACCCTCACTGACCGACTACGCAGCCGTTTTGAATGGGGTATGGCAATCGATATTCAAATGCCTGACTATGAAACGCGGTGTGCCATCGTCAAAGCAAAGGCTAGCCTCAGCGGTACTGAGCTAGAATCAGGAGTTGTTGAATATCTGGCAGCTAATTTCAAAACAAATATTCGTGAGCTTGAGGGTGCACTCAATCGCCTCCTGGCCTATGCTGACATGCAAGGCTTTGTGCCAGATGTGGCGGCAGCCGAGAGCGTCTTGGGCGACATGAAACGCGTTCGCCCGCAACACATTACCGCTAAGCAGATTATCGATCGGACGGCGCGCTATTTTAATCTCGATCCAAAAGACATGTGTTCAGCCAGGCGTGATAAGTTCATCGTCCAGCCACGACAAATTGCCATGTATCTGTTGCGTAGTGAATTGAAAATGAGTTTTCCAAAAATCGCTCAAGAACTTGGCCGTAAAGACCACACCACAGCCATGCACTCTGTTGAAAAAATCACCAAAGAAAGTTTAACCAACCAGCTAGTGCGCGAACAAATCAATGACGTCAAGGATAAACTATATGTGCAAAATTAGTGGAAAACCTGTGCACGACCTATGGAATTCTATCTGCAGTCTGCGACTAAGCTTGTGGCAAAGTCTGGCGGGCTCCGTACGACTGTGGGTTAACTCAGCCTTATCCACTGCCTTGTACCAAGTTGATCCACAAAGCTATCCACAGGTTTTTTCGCCCACTTACCTCTGTCTGAACACTTGTTTTACTCAGTTTCCACAGCACCTATTATTACTAACACCAGATAAAAAATAAGAAAGGTTATATAATAGTCACTATGAAGCTTTCAGTCACACAAGAAAATTTCGCAAAAGCACTCAGTAATATCGGAAGGGTGGCTTCTGGTCGTGTCGAACTTCCTATTTTGAATAATATTTTACTTCGCACCGACGGAGGGAGATTGTTGATTGCAGCTACCAATTTGGAAATTGCTTCCACTCAGTACATTGGCGCAAAAATACAATCACCGGGTTCGATCACTATCCCGGCACGATTGATCTCAGAATTTATCTCAACCCTGCCAAGCGGCACTATCGACCTGGAGACCAAAGACGATCACCTGCACATCACCTCTGGCAAATTTAAGTCAGTCATCAATGGTGTCATTGCTGATGAATTTCCAGAGTTACCAACCATCAATGAAGATACAGCAGTGCGCTACGAAATCGCCACTGATGATCTGAAAAAAGCGGTGTCGCAAACTATTTTGGCGGCTAGCTCTGATATGGCCCGGGCGGTACTGACTGGGGTATATTGGCATACTTTTGAAGACGAGTTATATTTGGCGGCAACCGACGGCTACCGGCTCGCTGAACGAAAACTAATGAAAGCGGACGGCGAAGTTTCAGCCATCATCCCAACGTCTGCCCTGCAGGAAGTGATTCGTAGTTTGAGTGACGCCACGGAAACCATCGTGATATTATTTGGCGATGACCAAGTTTGTTTCCAAACGCCAGAACTGGAAATTATTAGCCGCCTAATTGATGGAAAATTTCCAGATTATCGCCAGCTGATTCCTCAACAGTCACAAACGGAAATCATCGTTTCGCGCGCCGACCTCAGCCGCATCACCAAAGTTGCCAGTCTGTTCGCTCGAGAGTCAGGCGGCGGCGTTACTATCAATGCTTCGGCTGAAAATAATATCATCTCCATCCACTCCATTGCCTCAGAACTTGGTGAAAATACCTCAGAAGCTACCGCTAAGATTTCCGCTGATGGTCAGATTACGCTCAATTCTCGGTACTTGACTGAGGCGTTAAATGTCACCGACGGAGATGAAGTGTCGTTTGCTTTCAGTGGTAAACTCTCTCCTTGTATCATCCAATCTACGGCGAAAAAACGTGATTATATCCACATCATTATGCCACTAAAAAGTTAGGTTAATAATCACGGAACTTATAACACCATGATGGTCGTCCGTCGCCACATGGTACAGCGGCTCGACTCTCTTTTTCTTTCTTGGTCGGTATGATGTAATTATTTACCTTCATATCGTAGTTATCTGGCGTCGCGCCAAGTTTAGCTAATTTCTCTAATATTTGACTCAGGAGAGCTTCGCCATTACGTCCAGCCATGGTGATACAGATGCCAATTTTATGCGATTTCTTGATATCCGTGCGGTACGGCTGGCAAGAAAATACTCGGTAGTCTCTATCTTCAAACGGCAAATGTTGTAAGATTGGATTGGCTTTATCGATCTCTTTACCCACCCTATTCACTTCTCGACTACCTAGACCATCTAATACCTTGGCGTATTTTTTCTGTTTCAGTTCATTTTTTGCCTTGTCGGTTTTTGGCGTCAGGGCGAATAATAATTTTCGCTCCTTCCCTTTTTCTAGATCAAGCTCAACGGTATATGTGTCATAGCCGTCAGCGCTAAAACTAAAAGTATGTTTACCGCTTTTAACCGCTACGGGCTTGTCAGACTTGATGACCTGATTTTTCACTGAGTCGTACGACATTTTAACAGTCTCTGGAGCAAAGGTCGCCAGTAATGTAGTATCGTGCGTGACTGTTTGAAATACATAATATGAGATAAGCGCAACAATCAGCGCGCCGATAATCACTGCACCGCCAATAATTTTTTGCTTTGTGATGACTGGCTGCATGATATTTCCTTTCTAGGTTTTGTTTGATTGAATGACGCGAACCAAGATATTACCTGGTTGAGTGAGTTGATAGTCAACAGATCCTTGCTTGATGAATATCGGTACTGTATCTCCAAGGGAGGCATTAGCGGCGACGTAACCTCCACCGACGTCACCAGTGTAAATTAAAGTATGTCCGTAGCCACCATGGCTTGGGTGGAGGAGGATATCACCTGGCTGCAAGTCTGAAGCAGATGGACGATCGATGATTTTGAATTTTTCTGGATGAGATTTTACGTAAGTATACTGATCAGTGGTGCCAATTGGCTGGTAATCTTTGTCTGCACCAGAAGTACGCAGCACCGTCGCTACAAATCTACCGCAGTCAGTGTCTGAACTACCGACGACACTTGGGTTATTCTTTTTGACTGCATCGATATATTCAGCTTTAGCCGTCTGGTTATTAGCCCCTTTGTCAGTATTTGGATTCCACGCCAACTGCTTGGCTGTATCGACGATGCTCTGCCCGGCGACACTAGACCCATTACCACTACAACCAGTTGCTGATGCTGAACTAATTTGTGCACCACTCGAATCACCACCGGCGCTTGCCGCGATTTTTGACGGATCGCCGTCTTGGATTTTACCCTTATAGCTGTTGAAAATCTCAGAGGCATACTGGGCACGGTTACCTTCTTCGCCTGCACCATAGCGCTCAAATGTTTCACCAAACTCAACCGCCAAAGCACTGACACTGCTACCCGATTTGTCAGTGTGTTTAAGTAGTACTTTCAGACCAGCATTTTCTGCCCCATTCAGCTCCTCCCAGAGGTATTCTAGCTGCCCTTCGATGGTACTGTAATTTGGCTTTTTTTCTAGATTAGTGCGGCGCCCACCCAGCCACTGCGCGATACCGTATGCACCAATACTGTTGAGGGCGCTCGGATCGATGCGAGATTCCTGCTGGAGGTTACCAGCCACCGCTGCTGCTTGTACTAACGTTAGACCCTTGCCGGTAAAAAACTTAAGAACTTTTTCTACGTTTTCACCAGAAAGTTCACCAGTCGCAGTATTTTGGGTTGAGCAGATTTGACCGTTTGGATTGTTGATATTGATGTCATTTAAAATATAGTCTTGGTAAGGAATACCGGCCGGTTGATCCTTCTTCTTTTCTTTATCTTTTTCTGGCGCTGCTGAGGAGTCGGCGGTCAAAAATATGACACAGCTCACTAAAGCTAGCAATAGACCGATAGTTACTCGTTTCATTGTACTCTCCTTGCGTAGTCCCAGTGCCACGGCTCATCTTTATACCAGCCAGGATTGTTACGGTCTCTTGCCCATGGTGGGTTGACAAAGCCGTATTTTGAGGCATTTGATGCTAGCCACAGATAAATTGGCGTATTAAAACCTGAACCACCTATATTAATATCTAGGGCTAGTCCATGTCCATGTTTTGATGTTCCTGGAGTTGCTTGTGTTATACCGCTTGAGAAGTAATCTTGTTGTGTTGCTAATGTACGGTATGATTCGGTAATTGTCATGTGTTGACCACCATGTTCTTGAGCATAGGCTTCATTCATAGCATCGAAAGCTTGAGCGGCCTTTGGATGCATGTAATGTCCTGGTGCAGTTTTCAACTCACTCATGGCTGACAGTGGAATCTCACCGTTTCTGTGTCCACCCCACGACGCAGGTTCATTTCCAAAAGTCTGTGCTTCTTCTAATTCCGGTGGACCGATAGCGTCGCCGACTGGTCCGCTGCTTGGCTGTTGTGCCCCAGTGTTGGCTGATGGATCATCAATTTCTTTTGGATAATATTTACCTTCTTTGTCGTCCGCCATCAAGGCCAGGTTGCCAGCTACGGTTAATTCCAAGGCACATGGATCGGCCACACTGTACGTCGGGACTAAGTCGCCTTCATGAATCCCATAACTCGCTTCACGCTCTTTGGCTTTGGTTGAACAGACAGCATCGGTGTACTGACTTGGGTCGGCTTTATACACTGCTTTGTCAGTAAAACCATGCCAAGTTACACCGAAAGCTCGCATGACGGCTGCTTGGTCATATTTGGCGGCATGCGTGTTAGTTGGCGTGATGGCAGACGCTAGGGCGACCGGTGCGCGTGCGATTAATCGCATGGTTGAAAAACCGGAAGTTGGCATAACGGCTAGTAACTGTCCAGCCACCGAACGCTTAAGTGTTGGGTCAAATAACTTCGCCATGAGTGGTTGTTCGCGGAATTCTTCGTCACGCTCTTGCTCGATCTGTTTTGCGAGCACACTGACTTGCTGGTTGGTGAGGCGTGCCCCACCGATGCCGTCTGGCTGTTTGGAGCCTGAATCGGCGCCAGCTTGTCCAGCTTCAGTACTACTTTGCATAGTTGTTGTCAGTCCGCCGTGTAGAGCTTCAAAGTTATTGTTACCCGGCGCGTCAACCCCCACCTCTGGTATACCGAACAGCAAACTCACTGCCCAACCCATGGCTTTTTCGATCAAGCCTTCAGAGAGTTCAACCAGCTGCTTCAATCCTGGCAATTCCTGTAAATAACTAAAGAACCAGCTAAATACCTTACCGACCGTATCACCAACAAAGTCAATGATCGCGCCGAACGTACTATTCCAGGCTTCAGCTATCCCGGCCAACACTTGCCAGACAGGATATTTCGTAAAGGTAGTGTAGTCTTTGACAATCTTTTTTTCTGGACAGACAAGCTCACCGGGATCTAAGGCAACCACCTTTTCTTCACCACCAACCTCGCACTTGGTGCGAATACCACCGTCCTCAGCGTAGGCTATTGGGTATAATAATGATGCTGCGGTGTTATTGCCGCCAAATGTTGCCTGAAATATTGGTGCTGCTTCGGCGCCGTCAAATAGCGAGGTTGCTAACTCAACATGTTGAATATTATCAATTGTTCCCGCCCGAATTTGGTCTCGCGTCAAGACTGGGCTAGCTTCTTCATCATAAGTGAACGCGGTATACAGCTGCTTCTTTTGGTCAGCTCCGACAATTTCAATAACCTTTTCATTAACTGCTCCAACAATCTTTGCAACCAAATCAATTGCTCCAATGATGGCGTTTGCAGCCGCTATTTTCTTAAACAGTTGCTTACTGATGATTTTACCTAGCGGTGTGTCTGGTGCTGCTTTGGACAGAGAATCAATATTATTAAGAGCTTCTTTTTGCCCTTTAATTTTTTTCACCTTTTCATCGGCTTTTGTCTTATTGTCACCTGTCGCTTTTTCAGCTTCTTTTTCTGCTTCGCTAATCTTACTATCGAGGTCGTTATTTAATTTATCTAACGTGTCTTGGCATTTTTTAGCGTCAGTACCATCCAAACATCCTAAATACGCTGCAAAACGAGGCGACATTTTAGCGGTGATACGTGTATTCATATTTAGCTTAATTTTAGCCTTAAAGTCAGCATATTTTTGACCAGCTTTTTCTGGTATGATGTTAAACTTTTTCACACCGTATTTTCGATACAATACACGTTTAGATAGATAGCGCATGAAATAGTTACGTCCGTGAACCTTACGTGTCATCTTTTTTATATGACGACGCATATCTTTGTGAGATAATTCCTTTTCTACCCCTTGCAGGACAGAGTTCATATCTTTTGACTCAAGATGCATGGTAAATGAGGTCGCTTTACCACCCAGGGTGTTTCTACCACTTGCATTAAAGACAGCCTTAACGTTTCTTCCTTCTTTTTCAAATTTAGCATCAAGCTGTTCTTCAAACCACGTGCTATATTTTGTAGCTCCCAGGTGACACAAAACACCACCGCCAGCACAAAACACGAGATTGGCATCGCCAGGATATGCGGTTTGCATCATTTTCATGGCGACCCAGCGTGTGGTGATATACTCGAGTCGTTGGTTGATGGCGTGCTGTGGCACAGAGCTGAGCTGGTCGGTGATGGTGGAGAC
Source organism: Candidatus Nanosynbacter featherlites (assembly GCF_037013405.1). Classification (NCBI taxonomy): domain Bacteria; kingdom Bacillati; phylum Minisyncoccota; class Nanosynbacteria; order Nanosynbacterales; family Nanosynbacteraceae; genus Nanosynbacter; species Candidatus Nanosynbacter sp. BB002. The sequence continues at coordinate 7,350 of NZ_CP146064.1, forward strand.
CATGGCATCAAGCTTATATGGCAAAATTGTGAAAAATAACATCATCAGGCCAAACAACCCTCCACCGATACCGGCTGTGGCACCCCATTTTTTGCGAGTCATATTTGCCAAAAGGTTGCCGCGCTTTTTGTTGCCGGACTTACCCAAAGGAGACCGAGAGTATAGCTGTTCTTGATTATTAACGCTGTCCGCAGCGTTTAGTCCATCATCTTTCTTGTCGCCATCATAAAAATTATCATTGGCGGCATTATTCTCCATGGAGTTCAGATATTTAGACGTTTGTTCAGAGGCCGGATTGAGCCGTTCATCAACATCTGGATCAGTCGTATAATCAATTCGTGGCATAATTATACTGCTCCATACCCACCAATTGGTGTTTCAGACGGAAGCTGTTGTTTTACAGGTGAAGTATTAATCAGATCATACTCGGTATCACTGGCTTGAATCTGGATGTGCACGTGGTTTTGTCCAGCAAAGAACAGCCCCTGTCCAACGGGGAAATTCGCTAAGCGTTTCTGCTCTTCCTCGGTTAGCTTAAACACACTAGAAAGCACATCAACGGCACTGGATGATTGCTTGAGAAGGAGCTGCATGGATGAGTTGGCAACGATAGCGCGGCCCATTTTACTGCCCACAAAGTCCTCGACGTCCTGAGTGATGGTAGTGAGTCCTAGTTGATATTTTCGGGCTCGCTTAGCTAGGCTAAACAAGAAGCTAGCTGAGTCTTCATATTTCATCAATTGCCATGCCTCGTCAACGATCAACATACGCTTTTTCTGGTCGGTTCGAGTGATATTCCAGATGTGATTCAATACAATATACATAGCCGTTGGGCGTAGTTCATCTTCCAGATCTCGGATGTTAAAGACTACCATGGCGTTATTGATATCGATATTACTCTGCTGACTGAAAATACCAGCAAAGGTACCTGAAGTAAATTTACGCAGACGCTGTGCTAACTGTGGACCAGTGCCGCCCATGTGTAGTAATGTATCATACAAATCATGAATGGTTGGCGGTGTTGAATTGTGGGTTAATGGGTCCGACGTGATACCAACACGAGCATAGGTGTCGATCAGTGCCTGGTCGATATCTGCTTCCTCTGCCGCGGTTAGTCCGATAGAACCAGCTACTGAACCACCCAACATTTGACGCAATAAACCGTGCAGCGTCACCAAATTAGCACGTAACGCGTCGTCTGCTTCTTCGGTGTCAATCACTCGCGGTAGATCAAATGGATTGATGCGCGTGTCACTATTCAAACTCAAGCGTATATGACTACCGCCCACGGCATCACATAGCTTTTGGTATTCATTTTCCGGGTCGATGATGACAATGTCAGCGCCAGTCATCATACTACGCAGTGCTTCCAGTTTCACTGTAAACGACTTACCAGCACCAGACTTTGCAAACACCACCATGTTGGCATTTTCTAGAGAAAATCGGTCAAAGATCACCAAACCATTGTTATGCATATTGATGCCGTACAACACACCCTTACCGTCGGTTAGGTCAGCAGAGGTGAATGGGAAGCTGGTGGAAATAGCACCAGTGTTCATGTTGCGGCGGATTTGTAATTGATCCATCAACTGAGGAATGGTGCTGTTCAGTCCCTGTTCTTGCTGATTTGACGCCACTTTACTAAAGATCAGCTGCTGACCAAAGATAGTTTCAATTTTGTGTTGAATAAAGTTCAGCTCATCAAGGCTATCGGCATAAATCGTCACATATAGTCCGTAACGGAAGAATTTTTCTGACCCAATCTGTAGCTGGTTACGCAGTTCTTCGGCGTCCTGCAAGGCAGCTTCCATGGCCGGGTCACGCACACGCCCCTTCTCTGCGTTGATATTCATACTAGCTTCCAACTGAGTCACTTTTTTACGCAAATTGTTCAGCACCACCTGAGTGTCGACCGGGTAGATAAACATGCTGATATCCAACACCTCGTCGATATTAATCACCGAACTCAACCAGCCGGTGTAAATTTCACGAGGATAACCATAGACGTAAATAGTACGGCCATATTTGGCACCCAGTCGGAAATAACTTGCTTGAATTTCCACACTACTTGGGGCGATAAAATCTCGCAGAGTTCTCACGCCAGTCAAGAAAGCCTGCTCGACCTCAGCTTGTTCGCGAGCACGCTGTTGAGCGGCGATATCGATGGCATCTAGTTTTTTCTTAGCCATTAAAAATCTCCTCCATATGGCGATTCACCATTTCCCTTACGGATGTAAGTCGTCGTCAGATCATTTGGGTTGCGGACTAATGGCTGACGTGCTGCAGTGTCAGGATTGTAGGAAATATAGAACAATTCTCCAAGCTGCCTGGTGTTGAGTTGCAAACTCTTCACGCCCATGGCAAACAAACCATTCATCACCGTATCGATGCGGTTTTTGATCTCATCTTTTGCTTTTTCGTACATCGGCTGATCAATCCTGGTAATCAACGTTTCCTTCTTACCACTAAAGAAACTGTCAAACAGACCCTTTGCCTGCTGTTTCATGGCATTAACATCGCCGCCGGGGAAATATGGCACCACGATGAAAAATCGCTTATCCATAATGTTTGCCTCTTGCGACAGCACTTCTATGAAGTTCATATAGTCATCCATCAACACATTAAGTAACATATTGTCTTGAGAGCGTCGAATACGTGACAATCGATCAAGGTATGGACCGATATCAACACGCTGTGATCGTACTAGGATTTGAACTGGAAAATAGAGCGAGTTGAGTAGGTTTTGATAGCTAAATTCGATAGCCTCTCGCTCACGAGTACTCATCAAATCAAAGTTGATGGATTGACATTCTATCACTGCTCGAAAACTGCCGTCACTCATGATGATCATGTTTTCACGCATTTCTGAAAATAATAACGTATTTTGTGTACTGATGGCGCTCTTTTTGTCTTTAGGAGCTGGTGGATTCTGTGGATTTGGAGCTGGCTGACCTGGCTGAGTTATACCAGGCTGCATTGGCAACGCTGGCTGACCAGGTTGTGGCTGTTGTGGCGGTAATGGCTGACTAGGCTGTCCAGAAACGACCGGCGGTGTCGTCGGGTTGGGTGGTAACTGATATGGTTGTTGATTATCTGGTTGCATTTCCCACCTAGCGTAGTGAAATCACCACTTCCTCCTCAGCTGTTTCCTCTGAGCGTTTATGTATCCGATCTGCTTCTTTTTGTAGGGTCGCTATGGAAAGATCGGAATGATTATTTGCCAAATCTATTATACCAGGGTCAACAGGTTGTTGTATAGGTTGATTTTGGTCGGTTGGTGGCGTGACGGTAGGTCGTTCCCCTGCCGGAGACAGGACACCTTGACGCATGTGAGGGTACGGGTTGACGGTTAGTTTTGGTATATCTTCCTCTTGAGCTGCCATGAAAACTGCTGACTGAGTCGGCTGTTGTGTTGTTGGTGTTTGAGGTTTTTGCATGCGCTGTATCAACTGTTCTCGCCGCTGTTGGTCTGTCTCGGCGATCATATCAGCAATTTGTCGTGAAGTAGTGTTACCCCGATCTAAAATGTCTTCCTCTGCCTGAACGGCGGTATTATAGAAATCAGCCTGTAGTGAACTGGCGGTATCTAAATTACCCGTTGCTTCCGGGTTGCCGACGCCGCGGACTGACCAGCCATGCGTGTCAACGATGTTTGCCAGATATGATAATCGTCGCTGGATCTCTCGTTGATCATAGTTCTTACTCAGGTTCTCTTCCTTAGTTTTTGGTGCTACCACTTCTATCAGCGTCTCTACTCCGTCTGGCTCCCAGAGCCGCACGCGCGGTTTTAAGAAAAATGATATCACTGCCGCAATATATATTTCCATCGGCTGTTCCTTACGTAGTGGCAACGCTAATACGGTGAAAAACACCCCAAATGGCAAAGGAATGATTGCTAATGGTAACAAGGCGACTCCTAGCGCCCACGCTATACCAAAAAAGCCCACCGCGATGATGAGAAACACAAATTGCTTAAAACTGAATGGCCCAAGCAGCTTGTCTTCTGCTTCCACATCCTGGGGCACTCTATACACAGCCATATGCTACTAGTATAGCAAAGATAGCTTAACTAGTTAAATCCTCAGGCTTAATCCCTAGAGAAAGAGATATCTCTCGAATTGTATTACCAGTTTTACCAATTCGACTACTAAACCGAGGATCGGTTTGTGCCAAAACAAGGTTCTTGCGCAACGTATCCAGACCAGCTTCATTGATTTGCGAGACAAAGCTTTGGTCGCTCAACGCTTCCTTTAGTGGCTTTAGGTAAGCCAAGTCTGAACCGACAATTGCTTCGGTCGACAAACCACCGATGTTAAGGTTATCGAGCATAAGTTTCCTCATGTAGTCTGGGCCGTTCATATTAACATTGTTGGCCTTAATAGCCGCTGCAGCTGCACCACCTAACCAAGCTGGTTTAGCAGAGTTGGACAGCAGCGCGTCACCGTATTCTTGTGCAAAGTCGTCATTAAGCGCACCGAAGTCGGTTTTTTGCAGCAAGCTTTGGATGGCCACGGCATCTTTACCACCTAACACGTGGTGAATCGCTGCATAGCGGATATCATCAGTAACCGTCAAGCCGCGTCGACTAACACCATTGGCCAATTCCACCATATCATCATTGCTGACGTTCATGGCATTGAGAATAGTCATAGCGTTCTCAATCGATTCCTTATTAGCCTTAGTGATGGTGCTACGTGCCGTTGACCACACACGCTGTGAACCACGGTCGTTACCAAAGTACATATTTTCCACTGAACCTGCTTGGGCTCGCAACTCCTCCTGGTTGGCTAGATCGTTTGCTAAGATGTAGTCATTAACGCGCTGAATACTGTTTTTTCGCAGTCCTTGAATCGCAATACTACGCGCTTCTCGTTGAGTTTCTTCCTGTAGTGTTTCATAGCGGCGGGCAGCTCTCTTTTTCAGGTTGGCTGGTGTCGGTGTACCTTCAACTTTCATCTCCTCATAAGCGTTTGCGGTTGTGACATCAGCTAGTGATAATTGGTCAGCAGCAGCCCGTGACTCAATATCAGCAATTTGGTTGGCGCGGGAAAGCTTATAGGCTGCGTCAGCCCGTTTTTGGTAGGCTTCTGAACGAGTTTTGAATTTACGCGAGCGGTAATTAGCCCAGCGCCCCATTTTGCGGATGCCGCTGAATTTACTTAGTTCGTCGTCAGCTCTGCCCAATGAATTTTTATGAGCCGCCAATTGACTGCGGTCACGTGACCAGTTTTTAGTCCGGTCGATAACACCACGGTTTTTATTATTAACGATACCAGCTACTCGACCCAGCACACCGCCGCTCAGCTTGAACACCAGTGGTGCGATGGCTAGGGCTGAAACTTGCACTGCCAGTCCTAAAATCACCATAATCCATGAATTGGCGTTTTGTAGGATGATTAATCCTGCCAGCTGCGCGCCACCAAATACCACTGAAAATGCTGGGAAAAATATCACCAGGGTGAACATTAAGTTTCGCCATTTTTCAAAGAATTTCTCGGTGCCTGGTAACAGATAGCACACGAAAGCCAGCGGTGATATGACCGTTAAGATAATCAATAATGCTTGTCGTGCCGCCAAGATGATGAATACAACTGTCAGAGTCAATAAGATACTGGCAATGATGGGCAGTAGCCAGTAAGCGGCTGAAGCTAACGATCCGCCAGTTGCTGCCAGTGCGCCATATACGCCTGCAGTCGCTGCGCCACCAGACAGGACCATGGCCACCAAGTCGCTCCAAGTTGGTAGTGGAGCACCATTAAACGCGCCGTTTGCCGACACTTGAGAACGGATTTCGTTAAACATATCTTGTAGGGCGACACCAAAGATATTTGACAGATCGATCATCGCAGCACATATGATGAAAGACAGGTTAACTAAAATTGCGGCGATAACCACTCGTGGAACTAGTTTTTTAATACCATAGTTACTGATGCCAACTGAGGTTAGCTGTGAATAAATAACGATCAAAAAGGCGACGATGAACGCTGCATTGGCGATGTTTCGCATGATGTCCCAGGCGACCTTTACCCCAGAGCTATTGTTGGAGCTGTCTATCGCTGGTGTAGTCATCAGGTCGGAAATCCACGTGTACACTTCATCAATTCCTGAGGCGATTCCGTTAGAAATTGGGCAAATAAACCAACCCGTTCCCCCTCTCACGTCACATTCTGACTCACTAGGGTTACTGTCCTGTTTGACCTCGATATTCTCTGGTTCGCCTGACTGTGTTGGTGTACTGCCGTTTATGGTGTATCTAGCGTATTTCGCGGTAGTAGCAGTTCGTGGATTGCTATTTCCAGCGAAAAATACCACTGTTGATTGATTGCCTTCGGTAGCCTCATAGACCCAGTCTTTACTGTCGCGACCAAGCAGTTTTTTACGAGCTGTGTCGTTAACTGGTTTGAGGGTTTTGCCATCAACGACCAGTGAGTCGCTTTTCCACTGAGCCTCAGCGGCATAAACTGAGGTAGAGTTGATGAGTATACCACTAAAAAACCCGACAAAAATACTAATAGTCAGTATGGCAAACCACTGCGACCGACGTATTTGCGGACGCACTCGCATTTTCAACCACTCCATTACTGTAAATGGTAGCATTTTTTAGCGTAAAAGTCAACTATATGAATCTATCGGCCAAACGCAGTAGGCGGTCGGTTGCGTCGGTGCTGTGACCGTCCAGTGCCACTGGTGCCACCCTGGTCAATATAGCTCGGTGGAATACTGGTAGCACTCGTCGGATCAGAGGATCTGTCTACCTGCACAGTAACGTTAACCTGTGGAGCTGGAGCTTGTGTTTGACCACCTGAAGACAATGAATCTGGCTTTGGAGCTTCTACTCCTCGTGCCTGCTCTTTGATGGCGTAGTAGCGATCAGGAGTCATGCTTGGTGCCTGAGAAGGTGTTGGCTGTGCCACGCCCTGTGGAGCTTGATTTTGCTGCAATGGTGGTACGGATAATGATTCTGCGGGTATTGATGTTGATAACTTTTTCATTTTAGACGTTGACATTTTTAAGGCCATAGATTCAAAGATATCAGCAGATTCGGCACTAGCTTGACTGAGATTTCGTGAATTATTTGCGACTTTCTTTGCTTTTTCTACTGTTAATCCACCTTCGTTTATGGCATCAGTAAGAGCGCTTGCACTTTGAGTAGCAAGTGTTTCGGTGGATAAGCCGCCCACAGACTTGCTTGTCATGGCTGCCAACTCATCACTAGTAACACTATAGCTTTTATTCCCTTCACCTATTGCATCAAACCCTGCAACACCGGCTGCGGCTACTCCAGCATCGTACTTCTTTACATTGCCGAGGGCCTTCCCCATCTCGATACTGGTAATTGCTCCGCCGCTTTCTAGATATTTACGTAATTGTCCTGCGCCCCAGGCGCCCGAGTTGGATAATTCTTCTGCTGCTGCTGCTTGAACGTATTTGTCATCTGACCGTAGAGCTTTAGCTAAATTACCGTTATATTCAAACCGCAATTTTTTGGCTGCAGCTTCTTGAGATAGTTTATGAATATACTCTTGACCACCAGTAGTAGCTGCCGCAAACCCAAGCCGCTTATCCAGTTCACTTCCAGAAGCTTCAGCCAGCCCTTCTCGGTAGCGCTGCTGTTCGCTTTGTTCTGCCAGAGCTGCTCGGGTTTCTCGGTCGAGTGAACGTTGGTTTATCTTTCTAAAGCCCCGTTGCAGACCACCACTCCAGACACGTCTAGGAGCCTTACTCTTGCTAAAATCTTTCGCCATAAATTCACGACGTTTCATACCTGCTCGACGTTTAGCAAACTTACTTCCTGCATTAAGCGCTGGTGCTGATGCCTTGTTCAATAGTCCATTTGCCCGCCCCATCAGGTTGCCGATGATAGCATTGGATTTCAGTGCCATACCAAGGATGACGAAAGTACCAGCAAATAAAAGTGCCAAAGCCATCAGTTGTTGTACCACTCCGCCGGTTTTGTCAGCAAGGGCAGTAAAGGCTAATAATTTTAATCCGCCGTAGTATATTGCCGCCAAAGGATAGAGGAAGACCATACCGGTGAAGACTTTTTTCCACTTGTCAAAGACACTTTGGGTGTTTGGTAAAATCCAAGCTGCAAATGCCAATGGAGCTAAGATTGCCAGCACCGGTATCACTGCTGATCGAAATACCAATGCTAACAACCCTGAGACGATGCCGATCACACCTGGAACGATTGCCATAAGCACAAACATAAACAGGGTTCCAATCCCGAAAACTGAGGCAGCAATTGTTCCACCAATTAGTGTCGCTCCAGCCGCCGTGCCGCCACCTGCTAAAATTGCTGTCAATAAGGCGCCCCAACCAACATCTTTGTAACTCATATTTTGTATCGGAGCTGTAATGATTCCTAGCAGAGTACTACCAAGGATGTTTGCGGTATCAACGATGACTTGGATGACAAAGTAGGATATATTCACTGCAACCGCAGCGATGATGAAACGAGGTAGCATTTTCTTGATGCCGTAGTTAGAGATACCGACATTTGATACTTGTGAGATAATAATCAAGATAAATACCAGTGCTAACAAGACATTAGCAAGGTCTCGCATAGTTTTCCAAGCATCATATGTATTTCCTGTTGCCTGCAAGGGACTTGTAACTAAATATTCTTCTAACATCCCCCAGACCGAGTCGGCAAAGTCAGCCAGTTTGTCAATAACTGGGCAGATAAACCACCCGATACCCGTTAGTTCACTAGTACACGTTTTTTCCTCTTTTTCTTCTCCTGCCCCCTCGGTCGACTGTGCTGTAGCGTCAGCGCTTTGCTCCGGAGTATCCCCTACGGAAAGTTCCTTCTGTTCATCTTTATGTTCAGACGCATATTTGGCAAACTTATCAAAAGCACCCCTGTTGTTTTGGAGCCAAGAACCGATATCGCTACAGCTTACTTCGACTAATCCTCCCTCAGTGTCGTCGGTTGCTGCCAACCAGACTTTTTCATTACCCTTGGAAGTCTTATAAATCATGTCGGCGGTTTTGCCACCTGTACTGGTAAATGGAATTTTGTAGTAATAATACCCCGAGCTATCTGGATTTTCTTTAGGGATTTCCTTGAGAGATTTATCACCGCTAGCAGAACAACCGCTAGCAGAACTAGTAAATGTTTTTGAATACATATACCATTGTTCGGCGCTGCCTGAAGCTATAGAAGGTAGGCTGCCGGTGGCATTTTTGATACCGTCTTTGAAACGTTCTTTAATGGCCGCGCCACCCTTTTTTGGTGCACAACCACCCGGAGGATTTTCGTCAGGAGCTAAATTACTACTAGAATAGTAAACAGTGTATGAAGTAAAATAATTTGGTTTTGATACACTCCGTAAGTCGTTAACATTTTGTGTAAAACGACCCCAGGAATTCCATTCATACTTTTTACATCTTTCCCAATTTCGAAATACCCAGCCAGCTTTGGTTTGATCAATAAAAAATTTACCACCCATATGCCGGTAGAAGTCAGCATATTTAGAAGAGCCCTCCCAAATATCAATCCCCGCTTTTAGGAGGCTAGCACAGCTGAGATCTCCACCGATTTGTTTTGTGATGGGGTCGACGCCTGAGTAGGATTTAATACCGCCTTTAGTATTTTTTCCCACAAAGGTATTTGCACGCTCCTCATTATCACCGTTAGATGGCGCCCAGTTAGAGTCGGTGCTTGTCGTGTTTCTATACCGCATCCCCTCGAAATCGGTCATACATGTCCAATCGTTGGTGCCACGCTTCATTAAATTAGCGTAAAGTAGTGTTGATTCAACTTTTTGCTTTAACTTCAAACTTTTTGCAGCTTCTGCCTGCGGAGCAAGTAACACCGCTGATATAAGTGCCACTACTAGTGTGGAGAGTACTATCAACCCTCGCTTTTTACTCATGTTTTGATGCCCTTTCAGAAAAAACATATACACTACAAATTGTAGTGTATATGTCTCAAAAGCGCAAATGCTTAGAAAGTCGGCTTACGCTTTACCTTCTTCACGCAATTTTGAATACGGAACATTTTCTTTACGACTAAACTCTAGCTCGCTAATAACAACAGTACCAGGGCCGATTTTCTTAAATGTAACATTACCCTGCATACCGCCAACTCCAGCTGTTAGTACCCATTCCACAGGCATCGTACCAACGCTATTATTAGCAAGGAAATCAGTAATTTTCTCAGAATGCTGGGCGCCATTATCTGGTCGGAATGAGAAAGTCATAGAAATAGTATCACCATCGTATTTTGGCTCACCATGTTCCATTCCTGCAATAGTGACAGGCCCCAATATCATTTCTGGGTCTATTGGGTTCGTATAGGCCGTCCTGTGAAGACCATTCTCATCATTTTCAAGGTGAGTGCTGTAATCGATCCGTAATGCTTCTTGTGCATCTATAAGATTTTCCAAGAGACTCTTGAAACCATTCCCGTACTTAATTGGTTGTGATTTTCCACGTGCGTCATTGCCTGGAGTTTCAAAAACTCCTTTTATGCGATTGAGGATATATGGGGTTAGTGTTGATCCGAAAGTAGGAGGTGTGCTGTTTGCAGAACGATCTTTCTGTGCCAAATAACTGAACCTTTTTTCGTCATATACCCTACTATATTCAGATGACGGTGGATTTTCCTGATCTTTTTTATCAGCAACTACGTTAACTGTTGTTTCAATTATAGTACTCAGGTGTCGCATTAATTCGTCGGGGCTTTCGAAAGCACTAACGGGAATGGTTAATTTCTTAGCCTCTTCTTCAGGGAATCTTGTGTCTACATACGATTCGCAAAGCTCTACCTCTGTTGAAGGATCTAGGTCCAGTGTACGCATCCCTTCAGGAGTTGGAGACACTTCTGGTGAAGGACTGTTCTCTGCATGCTCAGGCAGTTGTCCTGATGTTTGTTCTGATGTAGTTTCTTTCTTACTACCGCAGGCTGTTAAAGCCATCGCTCCAGCACTGGTCACAAAAAGACCCAGGACCCCTCGGCGGTTTATTTCATATACTGATGTTTCTTGTGAATCGCTTGGGTTATACTCTTTCATAACGCTTGGGATTCTTTCTCTGGTTTACTACCAGGTTAGTTACACACTATATCTACAATCGATATGGCGTGATTATAACACAAAGTATATGAAAATACAAGACTATAGATCAGCAAAATAAAAACACCCTGTTGCTTGGGTGTCTGTGGCGCGCCCGACCGGATTCGAACCGGCGATCTCCTCCGTGACAGGGAGGCGTGATGGACCAACTTCACTACGAGCGCATGTCAACTAGCTCGATAATACCAAAGACTTCCCTAATATTCAAGAGCCATCAGGTGAAATGTTGTTTGCATTTTGCGTGACAATATCTTACAATTAGTCACATATCAACCTAATATTGGTAGAACAATTCAATGATAAACAGAAATTTCTTTACAAAAACCATCATTGCTGTAGCCCTACTAGTCGGTTTTACTGTTTCAGCTCCGGTATTTGCTGAGGAGGAGGGTGCGAAGAAATGTGCTGGCGTCGATACTTCAACCATAGAATGTGGCGGTAAAAGCGGTAAAGAGGCTATCTTTGATATCGTTAAACAGGCGGTAAAAATTTTAACCATGGGTGTAGGTGTCACAGCTGTTGGTGCGGTAGTTTATGGTGGCATATTATTTTCATCATCTGGAGATAAGCCAGAAAATATCAAAAAAGCTCGCGAGATCTGGATCAATGTTGTGATAGGGTTGCTGCTATACGCCTTCTTTGTCACGCTGACTCAATTCTTAATTCCAGGAGGAGTATTCTCATGATCAAACGGGCAATTATAGCAGTTACTTTGGTGTTTATAGGTAGCTTTGGTATGGCATTTGTCAGCACACAACCTGCCTTAGCTGGTGCTTGTGATGAACGTGGTCGTGTTATAACTCTAAAACCTTGGTTTTATAACTTAACATCTGGTAATTCGTGTGATTTAAAGAGTCCGAGTGAGGCTGGTGGTTTTGGCCCATACATCTGGCAAATTGCCTTAAACCTTATTGAAGATTTATTCCAAATCACGGGTTATATTGCAGCAGGATACATTATATACGGTGGTTTTCTGTTCATCACCAGCTCAGGATCACCAGATCGAGCGGTTCGTGGACGAAAAACAGTTTTTAATGCCATTATTGGCTTAGTTATAGCTATCGCCTCAGTAGGTGTAGTAAACTGGGTATCAGGAGCATTATTGTAACTATGGAAAAGTTTATCGTTCAAATTGTTAGCCAACTAGGTTCCCCAAGTGACGTAGGAATTCCTGATCGTAAAGATGATAAGGTGGCATTACAAAGTATAGCGAACCTGGTGTTTGCTATCTCAGCGGTCGTAGCTATCATTTCCATCATCATCTATGGCATCATGTATAGTGTATCCGCTGGTGATCCAGGCAAAGTCTCGAAAGCTAAAAACGGTATCATCTATTCGGTGGTTGGTTTGCTGGTGGTATGGTGCGCTTTTGTTATTACAAATTATGTCGCAGGGAGGTTTAACTAATGAAAAAAATCGTAACTATTACCGCTACTCTGGCTCTCGCCATAGTCGGTGGTTTTTTGCTGTCACAAACTGCTTCAGCGGTTGGTATTTATGACGCGTGTAGTACCGATCCAAATAACATTGTCTGTGCTAACAGTAGTGAATCAGTTGACCCGGTCATCAAAACAGTCATCAGATATCTGCTGATTATCTCTGGTATTGTATCAGTTGTGATGGTTATCATTGGTGGGTTGAAATACAGCACCTCCAATGGCGACAGTGCTAAGCTAAGCTCTGCTAAGAACACTATCATGTACGCCATCATTGGCGTGATCATCTCTGCTCTTGCGTATGCTATCGTTGATTACGTATTTCTTCGCATAATTGGTAAATAGAGCCCAACACAGTATAGACAGACCGTAAAATATGGTATAATGAAGTAAAATAACAATCAATTTCCCAAGGAAAGGAAACGAAATTCATGAAAAAAACCATTATTAAAATAGCTGGCGCGTTTGCCCTTCCTGTGCTGGTTATGGGTGTCGTATTTTTGGCTTCTGGCGACAATGCATTTGCGCAGGTTCGAGAAGGTTTGAACAAGGTTCAAAACGCCAATACTGGTGCTAGTGCTAACGTTGACGACATCATCTCAAAGTCAATTAACTTTGCATTGATGGCGATTGCTATCGTATCTGTGTTTATGTTGATCCTTGGTGGTTTCAAATACACCACATCAAACGGTGACAGTGCTAAGGTGACGTCTGCTAAGAATACCATTATGTACTCCTTGATCGGTCTGTTGATTGCTATCTTTGCCTACGCTATCGTTAACTTTGTGGTCAATAAGGTTACCGGTAACTAATCACCTAGTTACATCTCAAAAAACACCAGTCATTACGACTGGTGTTTTTAGTAGAGATCAGTGATTGATTACAGAACTTGAATCTTCTTAGCTTTTTCTTGTTTTACTTTTTCAAAGGTAATTGTCAATACGCCGTCTTTTAGCTCTGCTTTCACGCCCTCTTCCTTGACTGCAACTGGAAGAGCCAGGGTGCGCCTAAATTCGCCCCAGTAACATTCTTGAATGTGCCAGTTGTTAACTTCAGTCTCGTCACCACTAGACAAGGTACCAGAGATGGTCAAGATGCCGTCAGAGATACTGACATCCAAGTCGTTGCGGTCAACACCAGCGGTGCGCGCTTTGATGACCAATTCTCCTTCGGTCTCAAAAACGTCAACCGCCAACTGACCCATTAGGTCATCAGCGTCCTCTTCCCAGTTGTCTTCGTTGGCAGCAATGGTTGGTGCTACTGGTGCTTGTGCTGGAGCTGACAAATCAGCTTCATCCAAAAATGCAGCAGTTAAATCGTCGTCGGTAAATAAATTATCGTCCTGTTTCCGGGCCATAGTTGTTCCTCCACTCTATTTGGCTCAATTGACAATGTTCTCTATTAGTATAACGGTTATGTGCGTTATAATCAACAGTGAAAGGCGAAAAACGTAAAAAATACAATGTTTGATGAGTTATTGTCAGTTATCGCTCCCCACTACTGTTATGGGTGTGGGAAAACTGGCCAAACTATTTGCCCAAAATGTAAAAAATACATCACACAAATGAGCTATACCACATGCGTTTTATGTGATCGGCGTCCCAAACATGGTAACTATTGTGGTAGACATCACTTCCCTGTTGGGCAGATTTATTGTTTGCTGCTCAGGCGGGGTGCGGTTTTGCAGGCAATTGATGCACTCAAGTTTGAGCGCAAACGGGCTGTGATTAACGACTTGGTTGCAATCGCCGACGAATTGTTGCCGCAGCTGCCGGCTAACAGCGTACTAGTCCCCATCCCGACGACGCCACGCAATACACGCATCAGAGGGTATGATCATATGAAGCTCATCTGTCGTCAGCTGGGACGAGTCAGGAATATCCCTGTTAAACAGATTATCCAGCGGCGCAACAACGTGACGCAGCATTTTACCAAATCAGCCAAACAACGAAGACTGCAAGCGAAAGAATTTTTCCGAGTGGCGGGTAATATTGATCCATCCAAGCATTACTACCTGGTTGATGATATCTTTACTACTGGTGCCACGGTGCGAGAAGCTGCTCACTGTTTACGTCAGGCGGGTGCTACCTCTGTGACGATCATAGTTCTAACGCGGCACGACTCACAAAAATCTACGGTTGATTAGACGTGGTGATATGCGCTACCTTTGGCAATTTCCTGTGCGCGATAAAGTTGTTCTGTCAGGAGTAGACGCACAAGTTGATGCGGAAACACCAGTTTTGACAGAGACCAAACGACATCAGCCCGCTCGCGTAGTTCCGAAGAAACACCAAATGCCCCGCCAATGATGATGACCACTGACCGACTGTGGGCGAAGCACTCTTCCAGGAGAGCTGATAACTCCGGAGACGACAGATTGTTGCCTCTTTCGTCCAGTAAAATGACAAAATGGTCTGGTTTGATTTGCTTGAGTATCCGTTCAGACTCTTCCTGACGCGCTCTGGGGCCTTCCAGCGAAGAATTAGCCAACAATACCCATTCGACATTCCACGGGGCTCTCAGGCGCTTCTGGTAGTATTCTAGGCCATCTATGACCCATGAATTATTTTTCTTGCCGATTGTGATAATTTTGAGCATAACTAATGGTAAGTATAACCTACCCTCTGGTATAATGAAAAAGTCAATCACGGAGAGGTGCAGGAGTGGTTGAACTGGCCGCTCTCGAAAAGCGGTAAGCCGGCAAGGCTTCGAGGGTTCGAATCCCTCTCTCTCCGCCATGGAATATTTATTAAACCCTCGCCACGGTGAGGGTTTTGTACTACCTCAGAAGAATTATGATACAATGATATTGAAATATCGTAAAAAGGAGATGATAATATTGATTTTAACTATGGTATAGACTATAAAAAGTTGCCTGAATATATTAAAGTTGCCGAGGAGGTTATTAGGGGCTTAGGAGGAGCAGCAGCTCAAGAAACAGCAATTGAAGAAGCTCAAGAAGTAGTTGAAGAAAGAACGGATGAACAAATACCACCAGTTGACATTGTTCAGTTCTATACAGCAATGGGAGAATACGGTATTTCTACGCCAGGCGCACTTCTTGCTGCTGATACTGCAGACTCCATTAAGGTAAATCATTTTGAGAACACAGTTAAGTTAGTGCCTGAGCTGTCTCCTGAAGAGGAGCCGACAGAAGAATAATTCGCGTGAGTGATTTATTATAAAAAAACAACTCTTCGTTAGGGAAGAGTTGTTTTGATAATGCTTATTGGTACACCCGGCACGATTCGAACGTACGACCTTTGGCTCCGCAAGCCAACGCTCTATCCAGCTGAGCTACGGGTGCATACAGCCTTTCGGCAAAACCGATTGGCCATAACAAAAATATAAGGTACCTTCTCTGCTCACATCATGAACATCGAACCTTTACATTCTAACACATATCAAAAGCTAAGAGCAAGCTAAAGCTTAATGATTCGGATGAGTTTTTCCAAAGCGTCTGGTTTTATCTCTTGCATGGGGAGGCGTGTGCCTAACATATCAACAATTGTCTCCCCTTCTGCTTCTGAAAAGTAAATGGTTAACCCTGGTGAAAACCGTTTAACGGGAAGTAGTAACACTGAGAATTGACCTTGATATTCAATAACACCAAAGGCTTTGAATTCACTAAAATCATACAATTTGTCCGCCACATAGACACCTTTAGGACTAATGGCGTAGTTGATCATGCGAGGGGTTTTGGTGGATAGAGATAGTAACGCCACCGCCATGATGGGTATTAACACCGTGAATGTCCAGCTTTTTATCCAAAAAACAGACAGTGCCATGAGTGCCATGATGACCACGGCAAATGATAGATACCAGCCTAGACCACGCGCTGGACCTCTGGTCTCTGGGGCGTGCCAAGAAAACGGTTCAGACAGGTCATGAGTTGTTGTTTTGGTTGGTTCTGCTTCCATGGTTTTAGTATACCATGAGCATAATGTGTAGGCTAGACGTCGGTAGAACCGCCGCTGACGGCGAAGTTAATGACGAACTTGATGATGGCATAGGCAAAAAGAGCAATCAATAGACCAATCACGGCATATAAGATGGTGTTTTTGGCGGCAGTAACTGATTCTTTTCGTCCACCGGATATGACGTAGCGAAAACCACCAAAGATAAGCATTACCACGCTGACCACAGCGATACCGATCAGCATGAAGTTAATAACCCGACGCACCAGAGAGCTGTCACCATTCCACAGGTTGGTTGGCACGCCATTGCCGCGAGCTGCCTCTACACCTTCTGCAAAACCACCCTCACCAAGTGCCAGAGCCGGTAGACTAGTGATGGTTAATGCTAACACGGTCGTTATGATGATGCTTGCGCCAACGGTTACAATCTTCTTCATAATAGTTATATTATCCTTGGTTGGTAGAAAAAAGTCAACGCTATGGTATTTTGTACAGGTGTGGTACAATATAACCAGGTTTCATGGTCTACATTTGGAGGAGTACCCAAGTGGCTGAAGGGGACGGTTTGCTAAATCGTTAGTACGGAGAGATCTGTAGCGGGAGTTCGAATCTCCCCTCCTCCGCCAGAAACTGATATGAAATTCTCAACTTACGGGTTGGGAATTTTTATTTGTGAACAGGAGTATGGTATAATGTGAACAGATTTCTGGAAGGGTGACCGAGTGGTTGAAGGTACCGGTCTTGAAAACCGGCGTGCGGTAAAACGTACCGAGGGTTCGAATCCCTCCCCTTCCGCCAGAATGATATATAAACACCTCAAGTGGGTGTTTTTTATTTGCCATCAACGCGAAATATACTTGACATAAAATAAAACTTATGCTAATATGATAATCAGGTTTAACAGCGCTCAGTGCGCGGTAATAAAACATAAACAGAGAGATAAATGAATATATTACAACAGATTATTACACAGTTTACCATATTTGTGAGCCTGACTACTGCTTGTGGTGTACTGATGCACGACACCCACGTGGATAAGGCGGTGGTATCAGTATTTAGTGCAGTTGATTTTCAGGGGTCGACTGGTGACGACGGCATGAAAACGACGAGGATTGGCTCGTCGGCCCATACACACCCGGAACACACATCACTGAGTAGCATCATTCATGATGGATCAGCAAACCCACGTTCGACGCCACGAAATGATGACCGAAAATACATGAAAGTCAAGCGTGCCCAGGGTAATGGCGGCCCTGAGTTTGATGGGCAACGCTTGTGTATCGGTAAGATTTGTTTTTAGTTAAACTTGATGACTTCCAACTCGGTGATGAGTCGTTGGATGAGCGCTTGCTGCTCTGTAATGTGCTGGCGAGTTTCCTCCACTAAGTGGGCTGGCGCTTTTTCAGCGTAGGATGGATTGTTGATACGTGCTTCAAGCCCCTCGAGGCGTTTTCTAGCGTCTGCGAGGCGCATTTCTAGCTCAGTTTGGTGCTGGTAGAGCGTTTCATCATCGATATCCAGCCACACCTCCCTGTTCGCTGCGGCTAGCCTGAGGCCACGTGGTTGATCAGTGTGTTCAATTGAGGCAAGGCGCATAAGGTGCTTGATAGTGTCGGCGTTTTCTTTGACCAAGCTGTCGTTGCCGTACAATAAGCGGTATTTTTTATTGCCCGGTAATTCTGTGATCACCCAGCGACCTTCGGAGACTAATTCTTTGATTCGTTCAAATTGTTCAGCCTCAATTTCGTCGTATTGTTCAGGTGTTGGCCAAGAGTCGCGCATCAGGATGCCGTCGGTATAGTTGAGCGTCTGCCAAATTGTCTCAGTGACGAATGGTGCGAATGGATGAGTAATCCTCAGGCTGGTTGCCAGCACCCACGACAATAATGGGCGGTTGATGGCGGTTTTTGATGATTCGATATACCAATCGGCGACGTCGTCCCAGATGGCGTGGTAGACCGTTTCGGCGGCCTCAGAAAAGCGGTATTGTTCCAAGCGAACGGCGATGTTGTTGGCGGCGTCATTCAGCTGGCGAATAATCCAATGATCAGCTGGGGTTTGCGGCTGTAGTGGTACGATGACGTGATTGTCGCCAATTTGTGCTTCAACAAAGCGAGCGATGTTCCACAGCTTGTTGCAAAAGTTGCGAGCAGCGATGACCGCACCTCTGTTGAAGGCTTGATGTTGGGCTGGTGCGCGGCCGGCGATGATACCCATACGGGTGGCGTCTGAGCCAAATTCTGAGACTAGTTCCATCGGATTGATGACATTACCCTTGGATTTGGACATTTTTTGATTATGCTCGTCGTTGACCATACCGTGCAGATAAACGTCCTTGAATGGTAGTTTGCCGGTGCGGTACAGGCTGAGCATAATCATGCGTGATACCCATGCTCGCATGATATCCATACCGGTCTCCATCAAGCTGGTTGGGAAGTATTTGGCTAGTTCCCCGCCATTGAGGTAATCGGTGACGATGTATGGCCACTGCCCAGATGAAAACCAGGTATCAAAGGTATCTTCTTCTCTGATATATGTTGTTCCATTTACAACAATACGCTTTTCGGTCACTCGGGTGTCGAAGATCCAGTCGTTTGAGTCGGTCTCATTGACAAACGCTGGGATTGGGATGCCCCATGGGATTTGTCGAGAGATATTCCAATCCTTAAGTTGCTCCAGGTAGGCGATGAGCTCTTTGCGCTTTGAGGCTGGATGGAAGGTAATCTCCCCCTTCTCTAGCGCCTCGATGGCTGGCTTGGCTAGTGGTTGCATCTTGATGAACCACTGCTCTTTCACCATTGGTTCGATGACGGTGCCACATTTGTAACAATGACCGACAGCGTGTTCAATGTCTGACTCACCGCGACGTAGCTCCATGGCTTCTAGGGCTGCTAGAATGCGGCGTCTTGCTTCTTGCGGATCCAGGCCTAAGAATTGTGGCGGCACATTGATTAATTTGCCATCATGACTGATGATGCTTTTGACTGGTAGACCATGGCGTTCTGCCATCTCAAAGTCGTTTGGATCATGCGCTGGAGTTATTTTGACGGCTCCGGTACCGTAACTCATGTCAACGTATTCGTCGGCGATGATGGGGATTTCGCGGTCGATGATTGGCAGGAGAATACGGGTGCCAATGAGCTTTTTGTAGCGCTCGTCATCAGGGTGAACAGCTACCGCTACGTCACCAAGCATGGTCTCAGGACGGGTGGTGGCAACTACGATTTCACCAATTTTGTCCAGGGTTGGGTAAGCTATTTTCCATAACGTCCCCTTCTCTGTTTTGTGCTCGACTTCGATGTCAGCAAAACTGGTTTGATGAGCAGTACAGTAGTTAACGATTCGTTCGCCGCGGTAGATCAGATCATCTTCCCACATCTGTTTGAAGGTATCGTACACCGTCTGTATCACCTTGTCGTCTAGAGTGAATGTAAGGTGCTTCCAGGAGGCGCTAGTGCCCAAGGCGCGTAGCTGTAATTCCATATTGCCACGCTTTTCTTGGACAAAGTTCCATACTTGGCTGTACAATTGTTCTCGCGAAAAATCAAAGCGACTTTTACCCTGCTTTGCTAGCTCTTTTTCGTAGACTACCCATGTTTCAAAGCCAGCATGGTCGGCACCGGGGATAAACACTGCATCATCGCCCTTGAGCCTATGATAGCGAATCAAGATATCCTTCAGATTCATATCAAGCGCGTGTCCGATATGTAGGTTGCCGTTGGCGTTTGGTGGTGGCATGACGATACTGTACGGCTTACCTTCACCTGTGGGCGCAAAAGAATTACTCGTCTCCCACAGGGCATAGATATCTGGTTCGTAGTCATTTGGAATGTATTGTTTGGCTAATTGCATATGATCTGATTCCTATATATTTCACGGGAAAAATAACACACACAAACCATCGAGTACTTTTCACACGAAAAAGTACCCAAACGAGTTTATGTGTGTATTCTCCCGTGTTTATTTCTGGTTATAGTATACCATAGAACTGGGATTTTGGCGTCATGGCTTACGCCGCGTCGAGCATGGATAGACTTGGTTGAACTTCAAAGTCATATGGGTCAGCAGGTGAGTCGAATTGGGTGCGGAAATAGCCGAGTGTGGCAATCATGGCGGCATTGTCGGTGCAGAGCTGGATGGGCGCGTATTCAATGTTGATGGGCAGGGCGTGGCGCAGTTGGCGACGTAGTTCTTGGTTGGCAGCGACGCCACCAGCAATAACGACAGAAGCAGGCTGAAAATTGTCATAGGCTTTCTTGGTTTTATCAACCAAAGTTTTGATGGCGGTGTACTGGAAGCTGGCAGCCATGTTGTGTTGTAATTCGTCGGTCACCAGGGCAGGGAGCTCGTGTGATGGGAAGGTAAAGTCTTTACCAACTTCCCGCTGTACGGTTCTCAGAACGGCTGTTTTGAGGCCAGAAAAGGAGAAGTTATACTCACCAGCGAGTTTGGCGATGGGTAGATGAAAGGTCTGCGGATCACCGAGCTCAGCTGCTTTGGCGATAGCCGGGCCACCAGGGTAGGGCAGGCCGATAATCTTGGCAACCTTATCAAATGCTTCACCAACAGCGTCATCTTGAGTTTGGCCAATGAGCTGGTAGTCACCGTGGTTTTGGAAAAGGACGAGTTGTGAGTGTCCACCGGAGACGATGAGGGCGAGGAGAGGGAAGACGGGTTGGCTTTTTGGCAGAGTTAAAGATAAATTGTCAGACTGCTGATTGATGAAATTAGCATACACGTGAGCCTCTACATGATGTATTTTGTACAACGGTTTGTGATGGATAATAGCGAGAGTGCGGGCGGCGAGAGTACCGATGAGTAGCGAGCCGATGAGGCCGGGCGCGTAGGTGACGGCGATGGCGTCGATATCGTCCCAAGTACAGGCAGCATCAGACAGAGCTTTGTTGATGACTGGGCTGATGACTTCCAGGTGTGAACGAGCGGCTACCTCTGGTACTACTCCACCATACGCAGCATGGATGTCGATTTGTGAGTTAACGACGTTTGATAGTAGCATGTGACCGTCTTCAATGACGGCAGCAGCTGTTTCATCACAGCTTGATTCAATTCCCAAAATCCTCATAACTATGGCATAGTATATCACATAGTCGCCTCTGTTGTCTGGAAGTGTGAATCGGCGCGCAAAAAATGTTATCATGGATATATGAAACAGATTCTTGTCAAAGCAGCCAGAAGTATTTTGCCCGCCAGTGCTTTGCATGGTGTGGAAAATGGATATCGCCGAGTCAGAGTACGACTATTGAGCGCGCGGTATGGCAACCCGTCAAAAAATTTGCGAGTTATCGCAGTAACTGGCACTAATGGAAAGACAACGACCGCCTGCTACATCAATGAGATCTTGAAGGAAGCTAAATTTAAGACAGCGATGTTCACGACAGCGTTGATCGAGGTGGCAGGGAAGGCTCAAGTCAATGATTTGAATGCAACAGTGGCTTCGACTGGCAGGATGCAGCAGTTCTTTCGTGATGCAAAAAAGGCCGATGTGGACTATGTCGTGTTGGAAATCACGTCGCACGCGCTTGATCAGCATAAACTTGACGGAGTGCCGATTGAGGCAGCGGTGATGACCAATTTGACACAGGACCATTTGGACTATCACAAGACCATGGAGAATTATGCAGCGGCTAAGAGTAAGTTGTTTGCGCTGGAACCGCGATATATCATTTTGAACCGTGATGATGAATGGTATGACTATTTTGATCAATTTGTTGCCGGTGAACAAAAAATGACCTACGGTAAACATCCGGAAGCAGAGGCACAGATTCAGCGAGTCAAGCTGTACCGCAAGGGTACTGAAGCTGATGTGGTTTTGGATCACCAAACGCATTTGGAGCTGGCGACAGCGCTGCCGGGCGAGTTTAATGTGCACAACATGACGGCGGCGGTGACGTTAGCGTATTTGTTGGGTGTGAAATTACAAGATATCCAAGAAGGTGTGGCTAACGTCGAGGCGGTTCCTGGTAGGTTTGAGCGAGCGGTCGAGGGTGTTGGGTATGATGTAATCGTGGACTATGCACACACCCCTGATGCATTGGATAAATTATTAACGGCCGCTCGTAAGATCGCAAAGGGTCGAGTGATTTTGGTGTTTGGGGCTTGTGGGGATCGCGACAAGAGTAAACGACCAACCATGGGCGAAATTGCTGCCAAAAACACCGACAGGATATTCCTAACCGACGAGGAAAGCTACAATGAAGATCCTGATCAAATCAGGCGAATGATCTATGAAGGAATTGAACGGGCGCACGGTGACGCCAAGACAACAGAAATTCCTGACCGACGACAGGCGATTGAGCGAGCACTTGGCTCTGCGCAAAAGGGTGATATGGTGCTGATCACTGGGATGGGGCACGAAAAATACCGAATTGTGAATGGGCAGCGACTACCATGGAATGATAGTCAGGTAGTGCGCGAGATTTTAGGGCAGGAAAAAGCAGAATAACTAACTCAATGACTTGCCGAAAAAAGCTTGTTTTTTGTTAAGCCATTCTTTGGATTGGCGGACAAGTTTTTCGGTATCTTTCGAACTTTTGAGGAGTGGTTTGATAGCTTCTTCGAGGTAGACACCACCTTGAGATCCTTTGAATAGTAAGACGGTATCTTGATGAGCCAGGGATTGTAATAATTCTACAGCATCGATGGCTGTATCAAACGATGTAACAGTACAACCGTTGTCTTGGGCGGCTGGCGCCAAGAACGTAGCTGCATTGGATCCGATAGTGATAACGTGCGATAGTTGCGCTGGGTCGCATAGGGTACCGAGTGCACGGTGTTCAGACGCTGTTGTGTCACCAAGCTCGTTCATATCTCCCAAGACGGCGATTTTGGCTTTACCAGGCAGCTGATAGAGTGTTTCGAGGGCTGATTTGGCAGCGAGCGGGCTGGAATTGTACGAATCATCGATGATCGTTGAGTTATTAATGCCGCTTAGGAGGTTCATTCGCCCCGACACGGGAGTGAAGTTCTCTAGAGCGGTGATGACACTTTCAACATCAAGGTTGAACTCCAACGCAACAGCGGCGGCTCCAGCAGCAATGCGTAGCTGATGTTTGGCAACAACAGGCATGATAAACTCACGAGAGGTTTGTTCGCCGTGGGTGAGAGTACAGGTGTATCCTTGGCTGTGATTGAACTGATGAGCGGTGATGTAATAGTCAGCATCTGGCTCAGTACTGTAAGAAAGATTGCGTTCAGAATTGGCAAAAGCGATGAATCCAGAGTTGATATCATCACGGTTATACAGGGTAACGATGCTGTGGCTAGATAGGGCAAATTCTTCTTGGGCTACTGTTTTGAGATTGCCGAAAAACTCCATGTGCTCAGGAGATATGGCTGTGACGACGAGAATATCAGGGTGAGCGTAGCGACCAAAGGCGGTCATTTCACCGGGGTGGTCGATGCCAAATTCTTGAACGATGACGTTGATGTCGTGAAGTTGGCGAGCTGAGCGATAGGCGCGGTAGATGGTTGATAGCCAATCAGTGATGGATCGAGGATTTTTCGGGCCATCAATACCAAGCATCTCCAGGGGTGCACTAAATTCAGCATTGAAATTACCCCTGTTGGTTCGAACTTTTTTGTTGTGTTTGAGAACGTCGACGATGGTTGATTTGGTGGTTGTCTTGCCGACGCTTCCGACAACGGCGACCAGGCGAATGTGTGGATTATTGTGGAAAAATTTACGCATAATTCGCACCAATAGACACGAGATGAGAGATTTGAATAGCTTCATATAGGTATTATAACAATATCAAGGCGGGAGGGCTATTTTTAGGGAAGGGTATTGAGTGAATTAGCACTCACCCTTGACGAGTGCTAACGTGGTGCGATACAATAAGATGTATTGTTAACGAAATGGAGGATATTATGAGTGTACCTATTGAGCCTCTCGGTGACCGCGTGGTAGCGGTGCGCGAGGAGGCGAAGACGCAGACGGCTAGCGGACTGTATTTGCCGGATAGCTCGAAGGAGAAGCCAGTGGTTGCTGAGGTTAAAGCGGTCGGCGGCGATGTCAAGAATGTGAAGGTGGGCGACAAAATTGTTTATAAGGAATATTCGACTACGGACTTGAAAATTGACGGCACGGAATATTTGATCGTCCGCGAGGAAGATATTTTAGCAACGGTTGTTTGAGAAAAGGGGAGTTTACGTTATGGCAAAAAAAGTATTTTACGATGACGATGCGCGCGCTCGCGTGTTGGGCGGTGCCGAGGCACTGTATAACGCAGTTAAGGTAACCTACGGGCCAAAGGGCCGCAATGTGGTGATCGCCAAGGGGTTTGGCGGGCCGACGGTGACGCACGACGGCGTAACAGTGGCAGAAGGCATCGAGCTGCCAGAGAACGACGATGAGACGCTGGGCTACAAAGTTGGCGCTGATTTGATCAAGCAGGCGGCCAAGAACTTGAATAAGCAGGCTGGCGACGGTACCACGACCGTGACGGTGCTGACCTATTCGATCTTGAAGGAGGCCAACCGGTTGATCGCAGCGGGCCACAACCCGATGGAGCTACGCAAAGGCATCGAGCAGGCTGGTGCAGAAATCGTCAAAGAGCTGAATAAATTAGCTGAGCCAATTGAGGGTAAATCTGAGCGCGTGGCGGAAGTGGCGACTATTTCGGCGGGTGACGCGGAAATTGGTAAATTGATCGCTGGTGTCATCGAGAAAGTTGGCAAAGATGGCGTGGTGACGGTCGAGGCTGGCCAAGGTTTGGAGTTGGAGGCTGAGGTTGTTGAAGGCTTTAGTCTAGACAAGGGTTGGGTAAGCCCGTTCTTCGTTACCGACACCGGTCGGCAAGAGGCGGTTTATGAAAAGCCAGCGATTTTGATCACCGATAAGAAAATTTCTAGCGTGCAGGAATTCCTGCCAATGTTGGAGAAATTGGCACAAAGCGGCAAGAAGGACGTGGTGCTGATCGCTGATGAAGTCGAAGGCGAGGCGCTGAGCATTTTGGTGCTGAACAAGCTTAAGGGTGTATTTAATACCGTGGCGGTCAAGGCGCCAAGCTTTGGCGACCGCCGCAAGGAGATTTTGCGCGATATCGCAGTACTGACTGGCGCAACGGTGATTTCTGAAGATCACGGTTTGACGTTTGAGAATGCTGGCTTGGAGGTCCTAGGTTCGGCGCGCAAAGTGATTGTCGGTAAAGATGAAACCACCATCGTTGAGGGCGCGGGTAAGCCATCAGCAGTACAGGAGCAGATTGCTCAGATTAAGGCACTGTCCGACAATGCTTCCAGCGAATACGAAAAAGAACAATTCGACAAGCGAGCAGCTGCCTTGAGCGGCAAGGTGGCCGTCATCAAAGTTGGCGGCGCGACCGAGACGGAGATTGACGAAAAGAAGTTCCGGGTAGATGACGCAGTAGCAGCGACCAAGGCGGCCTTGGCTGAAGGAATTGTCGCCGGCGGTGGTGTCACCTTGGTTAATTTGGCTGGCGGCCTGAAGGTGAGCGGCGCGGACAGCATCGCGGCTGGCCGGCAGATTCTGAAAGACGCCTTGAAGCAGCCGTTCCTGCAGATTATGCGTAACGCTGGCTTGAACGCCGACGCACTCCTGGCGCAGGTCGAAGCGGGCAAGGCCGGATTTGGCGTTAACGTCATGAAGCCTGAGAATGAATTGGTGGATGTCAAAAAAGCTGGCGTCATCGACCCAGCACGCGTCACCAAAGAAGCAGTGCAGAACGCGGTATCTATCGCTTCAACTGCAGCAACCATGGGCGCACTGGTCGTCGACGTGCCAGAGCCAGAAGCTCCAGCTGCGCCTGGCGGTATGCCAGGTATGGGGATGATGTAGTAGGTTACATCAAACAAAATAGGGCCGGTAGTAGGCCCTATTTTAATGAATTGGAATGACTATTTTTGTGGATTTGACAGATAATCTATCTCTTTGATCACATCCAGTAGGGCTTGAGCGCGGCGGGATTCGTCGGCGATGGCACCAGCTGCTGCATGTGCTGGAGCGATCAAGGCGCTGTCATCTGTTGAGCGTAGCAACAACAAATAAGTGTCAAACTTTTCTTCCGGGGAGATGTTTAACTTATCAACCAGGGGACGAAGCTCTAGTAGTGCTTGTTGCTTGATGGAGTCTAGGTTTGAGTCACTTACCGGGGCTACAGGGGTCGTAGTATCGACGGAAATAGGCACTGCTGGCGGCGGCGCGACCATCAGATCATCTGTTGCCACTGGAATTGAATTATCTGGCGGCGGCGCGACTACCTGAGCGTCGTCTGACTGCGGAGTTGTCCCCGTCTCTTCAAAGCTCAAATTATCATCTGTTTGTTGTGTTACACCTGCCAAAACCTTGGCAAGCTCTTGATCATCGGTAACTGATTGGTTTTGCATGTCCCCACCCCGTATTATTAATGATTATGCTTATATATGTTATACTTTAGCATGAAGAAAGGTGGTATGACAAGATGCTTGATGATCCTATGATGATTCGGCGAAAAGATCCAGCCGACACCCTGTCTGGTTTGTTGCAGTTATCAACACAGACTTCGTTTGAAGTAGTTATCGAAGGGAATGATTATGTCCCGGGAAGTATCAATACGGTGGTGATTGCTGGTATGGGTGGTTCGGCGCTGGCAGCAGAAATGGTAATTGCGTTAACGAGGGGCTGGCTACATATTCCTCTGGTGGTAACAAAAGGCTATGATCTACCAGGTTTTGTGAATGATAATACCCTAGTTATCGCTATCAGTCATTCCGGTAATACAGAAGAGACCCTCAGTTGCTATGATCAAGCGCGTGCCAACAATTGTCAGCTGGCGGCAATTACCACAGGTGGATCCCTGTTTGAAAAGGCAGTGGTTGATGGCATAAAGAGGATAAAAATACCAGCTGGTGCGCAACCACGTATGTCAACAGTCTACCATCTGCGAGGATTGTTGAAGATATTACAACATTTTTTGATTATCGATAGTGATTTGTATCAAAAATTGGAAGAAAGCGGCGAATGGTTATCTGGTCAGGTAAAAGCTTGGGCACCAGAAGTGCCAACCGAGCAAAACATTGCTAAACAGTTGGCACTCAAGTCGGCTGGCAAAACCCCGGTGATTTATGCTGGTGAATTAACATGGCCGTTGGCATATAAGTGGAAAATCAGCTGGAATGAATCGGCAAAAAATATAGCTTTTTGTAATCAATACCCTGAATTTAACCACAATGAGTTTATCGGCTGGTCATCTCATCCGGTCGAAAAGCCATTTGTGATTTTTGATTTGATGAGTCATTTGGAACATCCGCGTATTCGTGAGCGCATGGAACTGAGCGATCGACTGTTGAGTGGTATGCGTCCACACGCTGTGTCGGTGGAACTGCAAGGCGAGACCTTGCTTAAACAACTATTGTGGGGCTTGGCGCTTGGTGACGCCGCAAGTATTTATACAGCAATCCTGAACGGTGTTGATCCAGCACCAGTAAAACTGGTAGAACGTCTGAAGAAAGAATTAAGCTAAATCAAGTCCGAGTTACTTAGTTACGCATCGCTTCAATAGTGTTGCGGTTGGCAGCGCGTACGGCTGGATAAATACCAAAGACGACACCGACCAGCATGGCAGCGCCAATACTGACGACAGCAGGCTGCCAGCTCAAGATTGGTGAAACTGGTAGGAAGGTGCTGACGGTATACGCACCGATTAAGCCAAAGATATACCCCATAACACCACCAGCTAAACCAATGATGACTGATTCGATCAAGAATTGATGGATGATGTGTCGGTTGGTTGCACCAATTGCTTTACGGATACCAACTTCACGCTGTCGTTCGGCAACATTTACTAACATGATATTCATGATGCTGATTCCGCCGACAAACAGGGAGATGATTGACACAGCGATCATGATTGCGGACAGTGACAACAACATAGCGTCACTAGTTGCAGTAATATCTTTACCTGTGATGATATGGTAGTCATTAGCATCGTGGTGATTTTGATTGAGCTTTGCTGTGATGTCAGAAATTGCTTTCTCAAGAGATGAGTCGCCGTCAGTTTTGATGGCAATTTGCTGAATTTGTGCGATATTTTGTGTCAGCTTCTTGCTGACATCAAGTGAAACGATGGCTGAGTTGTTGAAGTTAACGCCTAGATAGGTGAGAGGTTGTTTGACTGGTTTTAAAACGCCCATGACCGTAAACGGCTTATCCTGAATACGCAGGACATTACCAAGTGAATATTCGGTACCAAACAGATCAATTGACAATTGATGACCAATAACCACACCGTTGGCTTGCCCAACAAATTGACCATCGCGTAGTTCTAACTCTGCCAGATCTTTGATTTTTTCAGTGGTACCAATGATGGCGGTTTTGTGCGCATCGATGCGTGAGTTGGCAGTAGTGATGGAGTTGTGAATAACTGACATCGGAGCGCTGTTTGGAGTGATGCGAGCAACGTCCTGTACATCGTATTCGGTCAGGGTCGGGAGAGGTGTGATATTTTGCGCTTGAGACAACGACCGCTCGATATTACCACCCAGACCAGACCGTATCAATGCCACACTGTCTTTGGTGGTTGAAAACTGTTGGTTGATCAATTTATTGACACTAACAGACAGGGACATGATCATAGTGATGCCCATGATACCAATAGTAATGCCGGTAACCGTCAATGTTGTCCGACCGCGGCTGGCACGGAGGGATTGCATGGCGTTTTCTATGTGATTTTTAAATAAAAACCTCACTTGGTCGTCTCCTTTTTGGAAGTTTGTGTCTTCTTTGTGGATTTGGTTGAAGATTTTTTGTCAGACTTTTCAGCGGGTTTATCATCTTCTTTTTTTGGTTTCTCGGCAAGCTTAGCCTCTTCTTTTTCAGGATGTTTGGCTGGCTTTACTTCCTCTTTGTTAGGCTTTTCGGTAGGTTCAGTAGCTTTTTTCTCAGATTTCTTGGGCTTATCTGATGGTTTTGCTTCTTTTTCTTCGTCAATAATTTCCAGGTTTTTCCTAAATGGTGCTGATTTCTGTAGCTGTTCATCTGTATCGATCCTGCCGTCAAGCATGGTGATGACGCGGCTGGCGTACGAGGTCAACTCAGGGTTGTGGGTTACCATGATGATGGTATTGCCACGGCGGTGAATGTCGGCCAACTCTTCCATGATGATATGGCTGGCCTTACTGTCTAGGTTACCAGTCGGCTCGTCCGCCAGGATGATTGACGGGCTGTTAACGAGCGCACGAGCAATCGCTACACGCTGAACCTGTCCACCTGACAATTGGTGTGGCATGTAATATTCGCGTTCGCCTAAGTGAAAGTTCTTTAAGATTCGGCTGGCTTCCTGTAAGCGTTTAATCTTACTCATGCCTTTGTATGTTAGCGGGAGAGACACGTTTTCTAGGACGCTCAAGCGAGGAATCAGATTAAAATTCTGAAACACAAAACCGATGTCATCTGAACGGATTCGGGCTAATCGTTTTGAGCCGAGATTGTCCACTGAATCGCCGTTGAGGAAATATTCACCATCTGTTGCTTGATCTAGCAATCCGATGATGTTTAAGAGAGTGGTCTTACCACAACCACTTGGCCCCATGATGGCGATAAATTCGCCCTTCTCGACGGTCAAATTCACGTCGTCAAGAGCATAGTGTTCCGCATCGCCGATACCAAAACACTTTGTAATGTTTGTGAGTCTTATACACGGTGCAACTGGTGTATCCATACTATATTTATTATATGCAGTACGGGAGGATATGCAACCATAATAGTTATGTAAAATGTACATCATCAGCCCATTTTTATATTGTTACTGCGGTAGTTGGTTATTTCCCGTAAAGTTTTGTATACTAAATCAAGACGGAAGGATGCAGGAGTGGTTGAACTGACACGCCTGGAAAGTGTGTAGACTCTTTACGGGGTCTCCGGGGTTCGAATCCCCGTCCTTCCGCCAAGTGCAAATAGGGTTATCTTCGATCGTCATTGTAAAATTAACAAAACCTATTGCAAACCCTACATTTAGTGTTTATCATGGTGTATATACGCTATATCTATAGCGGGTAGATAAACAAAAACCAAGAGGTGAGAAAAGCTGATACCACAGGGGAGGTGCTGTTGGTATTTTTCTTGTGTCTCTATGACAAATATAGTTTAAGGGAGGTATAATGAGTGTCATTCATGTCGTCAAACGAGACGGGACGAAAGAGCCGTTTGATGCAAATAAAATCAACATAGCGTTGCTGAAGGCGGCAGAGGGGTTGCCTGATCAAGTATCCAAGGTCGTGCAGGTGGCTACTGAACTGCAGCTGACATTGTTTGACGGCATTACGACTGAGCAGCTCGACCAAGCGGTCATCCAGACAACCTTGCAGAATGTTAAAGACGATCCAGATTATGACAAGATCGCGGCACGGCTGTTGTTAAAAAATATTTATAAAAACACCCTAGATGATTATGAAACCGCTGATGAGCTAAAGAAATTGCACGCAAAGAAATTTCCTCAGTTCGTGAAGGATGCAGTAAAGGTTGGGCTACTGGACCAGCGGATGACTGACGGTAGGTTTGATTTGAAAAAGCTTGGTGAAGCGCTTGATCCTGCTAAAGACGACCTCAGTAAGTACCTCGGTGTCATCACTAACCGTAACCGCTACGCCCTGCGTAAACATGGTAGTGAGCCAATTGAACCACCACAATTTACTCACATGCGTATCGCTATGGGACTGAGCTACAATGAAAAAGATCCGACGGCTGCAGCAATCGATTTTTACAATCACATGAGTAGCCTGGAGTATGTGCCAGGTGGTTCAACCCGCGTCAATGCCGGTGGTTCATTCCCGCAGCTCAGTAACTGTTTCTTGCTGAACGTTGATGATGATATGGAATCAATCGCCAAGGCGGTGCGTGACACGATGTGGATCGCCAAGGGTACTGGTGGTATCGGTATCGGCTTTACTAAATTGCGGGCATCTGGCAGTCCAGTCAAGACAACCAATACGGTAAGTACTGGACCAATTCCATTTATCAAGATGATCGATACGGCGCTATTTGCCGTCTCCCGTAAGGGTAAAAAGATGGGTGCAGCGGCAGTATATATGGAAAACTGGCATATTGATTTTAGGGAGTTTATCGACCTGCGTTCTAACTCCGGTGACCCATACATGCGAACGCGTTTTGCTAACACTGCGGTGTTTATCTCTGACGAATTTATGAAGCGGGTACAAAAAGACCAAGATTGGTACTTGTTTGACCCAGCAGATACGCCAGATCTACCAGAACTGTACGGTGAAGGATTTTCCGCGCGCTACAAAGAGTACATTAAACTAGCCGAGGCTGGTAAAATGCGCGTCTTTGAAAAGACATCAGCTCGCCAGCAATTCAAACAGATTTTGACCAGTCTACAGGCTACCAGCCACCCATGGCTCACCTGGAAAGACACTATCAATGTGCGAGCATTGAACAATAACACGGGTACGATTCACCTGTCTAACCTCTGTACGGAAATTACCTTACCGCAGGACAAAGACAACATTGCTACCTGTAACCTGGTGAGTATCAACTTATCAGCCTTTTTGAACAAAGATAAGACGTGGGATTGGGATCGACTCAAAGAAGCATCGCGAGCAGCGGTACGCCAACTGGACAACTTGGTAGATATCACCCAGACGCCGATTCCGGAAGCTATGCACTCAAACAACCAAACGCGGGCAATTGGTTTGGGGATAATGGGCTTTACTGATGTGCTCGAAAAACTTGGTTACTGCTATGAGTCTAAGGAGTCGTATAGCTTGATTGATACACTGACCGAGTTCATCAGCTATCACGCCATCGACCAATCAGCAGACTTGGCACAGGAGCTGGGCAGCTATCCTACCTACAAGGGCAGCGGTTGGAGTAAGGGTATTTTGCCGATTGACACCCTGGAGACGCTGTCTACCGACCGCAAGGTAAAGGTGAAGATTGACCACAAATCGAGCCTTGATTGGGATTCACTGCGAGTGAAAGTGAAAAAGGGTATGCGCAATGCGACACTGATGGCTATCGCGCCGACGGCGAACATTGGCCACATTGCCGGTACCACGCCAGGCATCGATCCGCAGTTTGCACAAATTTTTAGCCGCTCAACGTTGAATGGTAAGTTTTTGGAGGTAAATAATAACCTGGTGCGCGACCTTAAGGCGCTCAATTTGTGGGATGACATCAAGGAAGAGGTATTTGCTAACCAAGGTGACATTCAACACATTGATGCTATTCCGCAGAAGCTAAAAGATGTCTATAAAACCAGTTTCCAATTAAGCCCATATGCGTTCATTGAAGTGGCGGCACGAGCACAAAAATGGGTCGATCAGGCGATTAGCCGCAATATGTACTTGGAAACGCGCGATATTGATGAATATGTGGAAATTTATTCTGAAGCGTGGCGTCGTGGTTTGAAAACGACCTACTATCTACACGTTAAACCACGTCACCAATCAGAACAAACCACGGTTTCGGTGGAAAAAATTGCTGAGCAAAAGATTAGAACAGGTGCAGGCAAGGCGCGTGGCTTTGGCTTTGCGAAAATTAATAAATAAAGGGGGTTATCATGTCAGACTATACACATCCAAAAGGTGGAATTTTAGGCTCGGGGCTGCGCGACGGACTGAGTTTACACCCAATTCGTTACCCATGGGCATACGATCTATACAACCAAGCGGTGGCTAACACTTGGTTTCCTAATGAAGTTCAGCTAGCACAAGACTTGATGGATTTTGAAAAACTTAGTGACGAAGAAAAGCACGCGCTCAAAACCGTCATTAGCTACCTCAATCCGAACGAGCTATTGATCAACAAGTCGTTAGCCTTTGGCATTTACCCATATGTTAATGCTGCTGAAGCGCAACTGTATCTGTCAAAGCAGATGTGGGAAGAGGCCAATCACTTTATGACCTTTGAATACATCATCGAGACCTTTCCGTTTGATCGCGAGGAGATTTACGCGGCGGGCTTTGGCAAAAAATCGCTGGCTGACAAGGCGAACTTCCAGAACAAGCACCTGGATGTCATGCTTGATCCAAATCTCGACATCTATACCTTGGAGGGTAAGAAAAACTTTGTTCGCTCACTGGTGGCGTATAACATCGTACTGGAAGGTATTTGGTTCTACTCGGGCTTTATGGTTGGTATGAGCTTCCGTCAGCGCAACTTGCTGCGTAATGTCGGTACGCTACTGGACTGGATCACCAAGGATGAGAATCTGCACTTGACCTTTGGTATCAACTTGCTACTCACCATTTTGGACGAAAACCCAGAACTGCAAACACAGGAATTTGCCGAGGAAATTCGCAACCTCATCCTGCAGGCGGTTGAGCTAGAAAAAGAGTACAACAAGGACATGTTGCCAAAGGGAATCCTTGGCTTGAACGCTGATTATGTCAATCAATACGTCATGCACATGACCGACCGCCGCTTGGTCGAGCTTGGCTTTGAGCCTGAATACAACGTGGCCAACCCAGCCAAGTGGATGGCTACCGCAAACGATACCCTGGAACTCGTCAATTTCTTTGAGAGCACTAACACTAGCTATGAAGTAAATACCACGAAATAACTACTATGGACAAAATTACAACAGACATTTTAGACACCGTGGAAGTTGGCGCTTTGGCTACCGTTAATCGTGACAGAACACCGCTAGTGACGCCGCTCCACTTTGTACGTTATAAAAATGACAACATTATTTGGATTTCTGACCGACAATCTCGTCACGCCGTCAATGCTTACCGCAGTGGTGTTGTCGAATTTGTGGTTTGGAACGATCAAAAGAGTGCTGTATTTTTGACGACAATAGTACAAGAGCTACCGGAGGAAGAGGAAGCAGCGGCCTTGGAGGCTTATGCTAACAAGCTGGGTGACTTTATGCCACGCGTCGAACATAGGCAAATTTACATCATGCCAATCGGCAATCTTGATGAAAAAACTACAACAGGAAATTGGCTGCACTATATTGCATAGCCGCTACATATAGCGTATTATAAGCATAAGCAGATACTAAATATATAGAAAGACAGGAACATGAACGCAAGTCAAATTATTTCTGACGACATGACATTGGAAGAAAAATTAAGTGCTATCGACGCAGCGATGAAAGCAGTCCAGCAGGCAGCCGACGACCAGGCAAAAAAATCTGGTGGCATTGCAGCACCGCTCGATCCCGCAAGTTTGACAGTGTGTGACGGTTGTGAATAAAACAACAGAGGTGTCGATTCGGCGCCTCTTTTGATAGGTTGGAGAAGTGATGACGAAGAAGTATATTTTTGTAACTGGTGGAGTGCTGTCTGGTGTTGGTAAGGGAATCACGGCGGCAAGTATTGGTGCGGTGTTGCAAGCCAAAGGCTTGTCAGTGTCCGTACAAAAGTGTGATCCATACTTGAATGTTGACGCTGGATTATTAAATCCGAAAGAACACGGTGAATGCTTTGTAACCAAAGATGGTGCCGAGACTGATTTGGACCTAGGACACTATGAACGCTTTTTGGATTTGGAGTTGACGCAGAAAAATACTACCCTGTCAGGTCGACTATTGCGTGATCTCATCGCTGATGAACGAGCTGGTAAATTTGGTGGGCAAACAGTGCAGCTAGTGCCACATTTGACCAATGCTATTAAAAAATCTATTCACGAAGCAGCTGAGGGCGATGTTCACATTGTGGAAATTGGCGGTACGGTCGGGGACTACGAAGGTCTGAGCTTTATTGAAGCAATTCGTGATTTTTCACAAGAAGTAGGCAGGAATAATTGCCTCTTTGTTCATGTGGTGTATGTGCCGTTTTTGGAAGCGAGTCAGGAGTACAAAACAAAGCCTGCACAAAATGCCATGGCGGAGCTTCGTAGCTTTGGGATCATGCCAGACGTCGTGGCGGTGCGGACCGAGGGTCATGATAAACCGCCGCGTAGTGTTGGCGAAAAAATCGCTATCTCATCTGGCGTACGTCCTGAAGGTATCATCATGATGCCAAATGTCAATACTGTGTATGAAGTGCCGTTGACGGTTGCGCGTGACTTGGGACCAATGTTGAGTGAATTTACTGGAGTAACAATGGAGCCTGATTTGACTCGCTGGGAAAATCTCGCCACGCGTGACACGACTGATTACGCTCGTGAAGTAACCGTTGGTCTGGTGGCAAAATATATTGACAATACCGATACGTATTTGTCGGTGACTGAAGCGCTCAAATCGGCAGCCTGGGCGGAGAATTGTGAAGTCAATATACGGTGGATAAATTCAGAGACTGCCAGTGATGACGATTTTGCTGAGGTTGATGCTGTGTTGGTGCCGGGCGGATTTGGCTCACGCGGTGTTGAAGGAAAAATTGCAGCGGCGACGTATTGTCTGGAGCAC
Organism: Candidatus Nanosynbacter featherlites; assembly: GCF_037013405.1. NCBI lineage: Bacteria > Bacillati > Minisyncoccota > Nanosynbacteria > Nanosynbacterales > Nanosynbacteraceae > Nanosynbacter > Candidatus Nanosynbacter sp. BB002. The sequence continues at coordinate 43,109 of NZ_CP146064.1, forward strand.
AATAAACCATATTTGGGTATTTGTTTGGGTATGCAAACAGCGGTGATTGCCGCGGCGCGTCGAGGTGGCGTGGACAGTGCTAACAGTGAAGAATTTGGTGCAGGTCAGGGCACGAACGTGATTTATCTAATGGATGGGCAGGCAGGTAAAGAGTCGACTGGTGGCACGATGCGCCTTGGTGATTATCCGGCAGTGCTGAAAGAAGGCTCACTCGTGGCAAAGACGTATGGTACGACAGAGGTGACAGAGCGACACCGCCACCGATATGAGGTGAATCAGGATTTTGTTCAGGCGATTGAACAAGGTGGTTTGGTTGTTTCGGGCACCTCGCCAGATGGTAGATTGGTTGAATTTGTGGAATCGCCGCACTGCAACTATTTCGTTGCTACACAAGCTCACCCAGAGTTTAAATCTCGTCCATTTCGGCCACACCCGCTCTTTGATGGACTCATTAGAGCAGCTGCTTCCAGATAGAGCCAAGTAGTATTAGCGGACGGGTTTCAAGATAAGCTTAAACACTTACCTATTGACATTATAGGGTTTTATATGATATAATAAAAGTATGGAACCATCTGAAAAAACGTTTTTATCTAGGCACCCTGCAGTGAAAAAAATGAAAGCCGCTAGTGAAGAGTTAGGATTGCCAAAAGCGGATATTCGTTTGTCTTTGGGTCTGAGGGCTTTGATGGGTGTAATGCATGGTCGCGGCAATGTTGATATATCTGGTGAAGATAATCTAATTGAAGCAGTAGAAAGAGCTAAGGAGAAGAACAGGGGACTTGTGGTGATTACATCACATGAGTCTGGGCTTGATGTGCCTACTGCTAGCTATTTAGCCTCTTTGGTGGGTAAGACTAGTATCGGGATAGCTTCAACCAACGGTGATTGGATAAAAGAAGGTGTGGGTGGATTTAATCCGGAGCCTATACAATATGTTTTAACGGGAAGAGAAAACTTTATCCCTGTACCGTATACATGGATGGATAGGAAAAATAAAAAACCAGCCCCTTTTTCTGAAGATGATTATAAGGAGGCTGTTGAGCGAGTTAAAGATGGTGAGATATTAGTTATGGCAGGGTTTTCAGACCACGAATCAGTGGAGCATCGTAAGCTTGGTTCTGCGGCGGCACATATTGCCCTAGAGGCCGGTGTTGAGATTCTACCGATATCTATCTCAAGCGATAAGGCGGAGGATTTTTCTGGTGGACCATCTGCGGCTGTATTAAAGGATCATGGACTAAAAATTAATATTGGTGATAGTAGGGACAACTGGCTTAGTACAATTCAACATTCTTATGCAGAGGCTAGTCCAGAGACGAGAAAGGCTATGCGGAATAAGCTGAAGAAGATTTTGGCGAAGGGTAGTGTATTTAAGGGAATAGTCAGTAAGGGTGATCGTCACTTGCCTAAAGAATAAATTAACTTACCGAACACATCTCATTGACAAATTAAAAATAATATGATACTATCATAACATATAAAGAATGAAACAAAAAAGGAAATTAATAGCTGAAGAGCAAGCGTTATCACAGCAACCACAAGCGTTGCCTACACAGGATGATTTATCAACGTTGTCGTATATTTTGCGTCATGTCCGGGGATCGAGTTTAATCTCCGCCACGGCGTTGGACTTGGACATAGTGGAAGACTAGTTGATCTGGTGGTATACTGGTGGTGATGGAACACACAATTCAAGAAGTTATTGCAAAGCTATTTAATATTGAAACGACGGTGCAGTTGACGCGTCCTGATCCAAAGTTTGGTGACTTTGCGACGAATGTGGCGCTGCAGCTAGCGAAGCCCTTGGGTAAAAATCCACGTGAGATTGCCGAGGCGATCGCAGAAGAGTTGCGTGGTCATGAGGAGTTGGGCGAGGTGAGCGTGGCTGGACCAGGCTTTATCAACGTGACGTTAAGCGACCAAGCAGTGCTGGAGTCATTGAAAGTGCGACCGGCCACCAATCGTTCAGGCCAAACGGTCGTTATTGAAACTAATTGTCCAAATCCATTCAAAGCTATGCATATTGGTCACGCTTTGAATGCGATTTTGGCGGACACTATGGCAAATTTGCTGGCGGTGGACGGCGCGGCGGTACATCGGGTGAGTTACCACGGCGACGTCGGCACGCATGTCGGTAAGAGTATGTGGGCGATTCTTCGCGAAATTGACGGCGATGTCGGTAAATTAGAGGCTATTCCAGCTGACAAGCGCAATGAATTTATGAGCCGTATGTATGTTGAAGGCGCACGGGCAGCTAAAGAATCACCAGAGGCACGAGTAGAGATTGATGAGCTAGCCAAGCAGTCATTTGTGCTGGATGATCCGCTGTACAAGCAAGTGTACGAGATTTGTAAAGCCTGGAGCTTTGATGAAATTGATGTCAATGTGGCGCGGCTGGGCAATGTGCCGATTGAGCGGCGTTATGTTGAGAGCGAGACTGAAGTGCCAGGTAAGACCTTGATCAAAGCAAAAACCCCAGAGTTCTTTACCAAGTCCGATGGTGCGTATATCTTCAAAGGTAGTCAGTATGGTGCGTTTGATAATGTATTTATCGGTTCGCACGGCAACGGGTTGTACGGCGCGCACGATATGGGGTTGATTCAGCTGAAGCATCAAGATTATCCAAACTTGGACTTGTCAATTACGGTCAATGGCGAAGAGCAGGCGGCGTATTTCCGCGGGGTGATTGCCGCTAGCGAACTCGCAATTCCAGAATTGAAGGGTAAATTGTTTAATTATGCGACTGGCCTCGTCAAGCTAACAACCGGCAAGATGAGCTCGCGTACTGGTGACGTCATTACTATCGATTGGTTATTCAACGAGTTCAAGAAAGCTATCACCCAAGCTGGCGGCGAACCAACCGACGCGGTGGTGGCAGGTGCGCTGCGCTATCAATTCCTGAAAGTGAAAATTGGTAGCGACGTGGTGTTTGATATCAATGATGCGGTGAGTCTAACAGGTAACACCGGTAGTTATCTGCAATACGCGCACGCTCGGGCGCGGGGTATTTTGGCAAAGTCTGAGCAGACAGTTGCTTTCCCGACAGAATTGTTTGATGAAGATCGGCTGCTGGTCAGGAAAATGAGCGAATACGCGGAGGCGGTTAACCGAGCTACTGAAAGTCTGGAACCGCATCATGTTTGTGCCTACCTGTTTGAGCTGGCGCAGGAGTTCAATCGTTACTACGAGAAAAACCAAGTCGTCGGCAGCGACAAAGAAGCGCACCGCGTTGGTCTGGTGGCGGTGTACGCTGATATCTTGAAAGCAGGGTTGACTGTTTTGGGTATTGTAGCGCCAGAGAGGCTATAAGTCGCTCTACATTAAATATGGTACAATCAAGGTGTTACTTAACGTAAAGGAGTTTTATGGCGGAGAAAAAAGTAGCCAAGAAAGCGGCAGTCAAAAAAACGACGACCAAGAAGTCAATTATTAAAAAACCAAGCGTAGCGGCGTTAAAAGAAAAAGCAGGCGTGGTAAAAAGCCATGGCGGCGGCTTTATGATGTTTATTCGTGAGCAGGGTGTCGTTGGTCTAGCTGTCGGTTTGGCGATCGGTACTGCGGCTGGTGATACCGTGAAAAAGTTGGTGACAGCATTCATCGACCCGCTTGTACAGTTGATCGTTGGTTCGCAACAAGGTCTCCAGGCAGCATCATTTACTGTTGAGATCGCTGGACGTCGGGGTGAATTTTTGTACGGAGCATTTATCAGCTCATTGATCACCTTGCTGGCGGTTGCCTTTGTAGTCTATGCAATTGTCCATTTTTTGAAACTTGATAAATTAGACAAGAAAAAAGACTAAAACGCTTACGTTTGCCATTTTGCGCTCTCCTATCTACAATGTGAGTATAAAGGAGAGTGTAGTGTGAAAGATGGAGTCCGGAGGGCGGGTTATTTACATAGGTCGAAAGAACCGAGTAGTAGCCATTTGTTAAGTCAGAATATTGAAGGTCCTCGACGGTCGCCATATAACTATGGCGAGTCTCCCGAGCAGAGAAGACAGCGCCTCGAAGAATTGCGAAAACAGCACGGGAAGTTACCGGAAACTCCTTTTGCTAACTACGATCTTGGTGACAAAACATTGCCTGCGTATAAGCACAAAGCAGAGATATTAGATACACTCTCAGAGAACAAAATATCTTGGTTATGTGGACCGACGGGTAGTGGTAAAACGACACAAACCGCTCAGTATGCACTGGAGCGGTTTGATCGTGTTGTGGTGTTGATGCCGCGACGGGTGATTGTTGATAATGTTACTGAATATGTCGAGCAGAATTTACGTGAACAGCTGGGCAAACAATATCCTGATCATTTGGTAGGAAAAATTCATGGACGCGCCACGGAAGCAATGCCAGATACTAGACTTTGTTTCATGACGGCAGCAACGTTTACAAAGAAATTGGAACAATTTTCTCGTGATTGGCATGGTGAGAAAACGCTGGTGTTGGTTGATGAAATACATGAAGCCAATTTGGAGATGGAATTTGCTACGGCCCTGGCGGCAAAATCGATAGAGAATACCGACAAATGGCATATGGCTTTTTCCAGTGCGACGCCTGACACGGAAGTTTCTCAGGCGATGTACGAAGATATTAATGGATCAGCATTGCCAGTCGTAACCATCGAGGGTCGGCCGTATGATATCGACATTACAGAAGATAACGTGGGGACCGTATCTGAAGCGTATCTTGAATATGGTAAGGACTCGAAAAAAGCACTGGTCTTTGTTGAAGGGGTGAGAAGTATTGAGGAAACTATTGCGTCAATCAAACGTCACACCCGCCATCAACCTAAGAGGATACGATTTTTTAAATTACACTCTGGCATATCAGAGGCTGCGCGCCGAGAGATTTTTACTGCCAAACCAGCAGAAGACGAGTCGTTTGTCATCGTTTCGACCTCGGCTGGACAGTCTGGCATCACCATCCCTGAGGTCGATTTGGTGTTGTCAAATGGACTGACGAAGAGTAAAGAAATCGGCGAAGAGGGTGCGGAAGGATTGCCACCTCGATTGTGTACCCAGGCAGAGTTGATGCAACAGGCGGGGCGTGGTGGCCGTGATATTGACGGTGCAAAGTTTGTGCTGGCGCGGCCAATTTCTTACGGCAAGATTTATCTACCAGAGGAGCTGAAAGGATTTTACGACATCAAGTCCCGTGAACAGCACATCCCACCGGAGATATATCACACCAATATCGTGCGTAACGTCTTGTCGGCTATCAATTTGAACGGTGATTTTGAAGACTTGAACCGGTACTTGATGCATCCTGTTGCTAGTAAAAAAGTTATTCAAGAGTCGTACGATTTGTTGGAAACATTGGAGGCGATTGATGAAGAAGGGCAGATTACAAAAATTGGTGAATTTATGGATAATCTACCATTGTCACCAGAATTATCTCGAGCATTAGCAGAAATGATTAAACGTGGAGGAAGCTTGCGTGAAGTGTTGGCGCTGTCAGCGATGGCGGCTTCTATCTCTGGTGGTGGCTTTGCTGCCTGGCACCAACCAAAGGAACTATTCCAGGAATTTGTCAGCCCCGATACAACAGATGACTTTTTTGCCGAATACGATGCTTTTTTGAAAACCAGAGAGATCTACAACGGTCATCACACTGATGGTCGTGCTTATCTGGCAAATGGTATTGACCCAAATAAGGCAGATAATATTCACTATCAATTTAACAAAATATGTCGGCGTCTGGAGGTTAATCCATATGACGTCGATATGGGTGAACTGAACAGTGAAGAAAAACATAATATATCAGTGGCCCTGCTGCGGGGATTTCAAGAGTTGTTGTATGCCAAGGTTGGTAGTCGACGTATTGGTCGAACAACAGTTAACCAATACAGAAATGTTCATACTGGCGAACGTGGTATTTCTGAGTACGAAATTAGTTCGTATAGTTTAGCGCGGCGTATGGGGATGGAGGCGCTGAAGTTGGTAGTAGCCTTTCCGTGGTGGTATGACGCGCATGATGGTCGTCGACATACGCTCAATACAATTTTGCCGGTGACGAAGGATCAAATCACGCAAGCCCTGAGCGACAGTGCCGTGCCTGAGTTCCTTGGTGACCGGGTGGCTCCGAATGGCGATTTGGTTCATGTGGCGCAGCCGAAAGTTGGCTCACTAGTGATCGGTCCAGAACAGCAGCAAAAAATCCCCGCTACGACAGATAAACAAATCGCGCTGATAGTGGACACGATGAAAAACAGGGCCAATAAACAAGTAAGAGTATTGTTTGATTTACAACATCAGCGAGTTATTACTAAGGGTCAATTGCGTCAGGTCCTAGACGGGTCTGCGGTAAATAGTCACAATGTCCATGAAGCGGAGGCTAAGGTTTGGGCTGTGGTGCAAGAGGTATTAACGAGCGAACAGCAAGAAGCTTTTTATGGTCAGGTAAATAGATAACGAGTGTATAATAGGTAGTATGAGTAAGACAAAAAATATTATGGATCGACCTGGAGATGACTGGACTAGATCCAGTGCGTGATGAGATTTTGGAAGTGGCGCCGATCGTATTTATTTGACTTTTTAAATGATTTATGCTAAAATATTGTACGTGGAAAAAGTAAGCCCGAACCCGAGCGATATAGAGGCTAAGATGCATCAGCCTCGTGTTCTGCAAATGCTTGATAGTGGTGAACATTATGCGGATTTAGGAGGGGAGAGCCTTCAATTAAAAGACTGTGATTGTGAGCAACTCGGTAACCCGGAAGCTCGCTGCAATGAAATATATGAATATGAGTTGCCTGCCGATGCTATTGAGCGGGCTAATTTGGGTTTTGATTTAGATGAACTACCGTCATTTATTGGTGTAAAGGGCGGGGCGGCTCGCCAGGTTTTGGAGGCATTAGTACACAGTGACCGTCAGTTACCACCTCCTCGCGATGTCGATTTGGTAATTTTAGAAGAAGTTATTGCTAGCGGCGATTATGATCCAGATGAGATTTGGGCGGTAGCGAGCAATCTTTCAATGCGCTTTTCGCCGCGTGATGCAATGAATGGCTATGGTGCGGAGCCTGTGCATTCTACCGCTGAGTTTATGAGGCAGCATGATTTTACAATCAATCAAGTGCTTATACACAAGGACGGTGACACTTGGAGGCTGTTGGCCAGTACTCAAGCAGTGTTGGATACTGCCGAGCACGTTATCAGGCCAACGGTATTTGAGCACGATCCTGATAATAGCTATCGTATTGGTAACAAATTAGCCCTCAAGGCTGTGCGCCTTCTTTCAGATATGCAAGTTCAAGGAATTGACGATGTAAGTATTAAAAGCGTTCAGCTGCCAGATGATACTTATGGCGATCCAAGAGACGATTATTTCATGCAAACGTTGCAACTAGATAAGGCTTTAGAGGTCAGCGACGAATTAGCTGAACGCTATGTAGAAAATCTGAGGTCCTACCGGATGCTGCCATATGGTTGTGAAGACATGAGCGCTGCTGAATTATACTATGAGTTAGTCAATCGGACAAATTTTGTTCCCTCTGACGGCAACGCATCTGGTGTTTTTCTGACTGAAAGAGAAAATCGTCTGGAGCTTGGTAGTGTAGCAAAATTTAATGACGCTGTTGAACGGTTGCTGCAGCAGGTGCCAGAGCAGTTTTCTCGTGACTATTACGACTCTAAAAAAGTAGTATAATAAAGATATGAAAGTAACTTTTAAGCCAAAAAAAATTTTATGGATTGACCTGGAGATGACTGGACTAGATCCAGTGCGTGATGAGATTTTGGAAGTGGCGGCAATCGCTACGGATTGGGATTTTACGGAAATTGCGACCTATGAGGGTGTGGTGCGACATGATCCGGAGAAGTTGGGTAAGCTACTGGACCGAAATGCTAGCTTTTGGGACCAGCATCCAGCAGCGCGGCGCGGTTTGGAGGAGCAAAATATGTCTGGTAAGCCGCTAGCCGAGGTGGAGCGTGAGTTGTTGGCATTTTGCGATGAGCATTTTGCAGATGAGCCACGGATTTTGCTTGGTGGTAATTCAATCCACCAGGATCGGCGGTTTATTGATCAGTGGTGGTCAATGTTGTCAAAAAGACTACATTATCGGATGTTGGATGTCAGCGCTTGGAAAGTGGTGTTTGAGGGTAAATATGGTAAGAAATTTGCCAAGCCAGAGGATCATCGGGCGCTGGAGGATATTCGCGGCAGTATCATGGAACTTAAGTATTATTTAAAGAAGGTGAAACCATGACCCATAAACAATTTGAAGAGTTTATCCTGAGTTTGCCAGGTGTGTGGCTGGACTATCCGTTTGGTGAGGATATCGCGGTATATAAATTTGGCAAGAGTAATGATGGTGCAGGGAAAATGGTGGCATTGGTGGCGGAAGGCTCAAAGCCACTCAGGGTGAGTTTGAAATGTGACCCATTGCTGGCGCAGAATTTGCGGGAAAAATACGAAACGGTACTACCGGGCTATCATTTGAACAAAAAGCACTGGAACACCATCATCTGTTCGGGGCAGTTGAGTGATGAAGAAATTTTTGATTTGGCGCGGCTGAGCTGGCAGTTGGTTAGCGGTATTACACCGGAGAGCTCTCGAGACGCTTCTTGATGGAAGTGATGTCTGACTGTGTTTTTTCTAAGAATTCTTTGACGTCAGATTTTTTGGCTTTTTTTGACAAGCTGGATAATTCTGAACTAAGCAGCTCAAGTTGATAGGCCATCTCCCTGGTGTAGACAGCATCGAGCTGGTCGTTTAAAAAGGCATCATCTAGCTTTTCATTGAGCTTTACCTCAAAGTCCGGCACCTTGAGAGCTTTGTTAATATCCAGTTTTTCTGACTGAGCGATTGGTGTTGCCTTATTGACGGCGGTGGTTAATATTGCATCAAGGGAGCTGTTAATGTCAGTGACCGTGCTATTTTTTAGACGCTTTTTCTGTAGTTCAGTGACTGTTTGTAGGCGGGCAACCCTCATGATGGCGTTAGAAACCGTTGGACCAGAACCTGACTGACTGGCCGCCCAAATGAAGCCAAGACTGAGCACACCAACCAGTGCAATGATGATAATGATGATTTTGGTTTTCTTATCAAATCCAGCTGGCTCTGGTGGAGCAGCGATTTGATTGAGATAATCAATACCAGATGGTGTTGGTGGTTGAGAATATGGATCATTTGGATACATAGTACTATTTAAGCATAAACACGAACAGAGGTAAAGGGTGATATAATAAAGACATGCAAGATGCCAAAGAAGAAGTGCGGGCACGACTGAATATTGAGGACGTGATTGGTGAGTATGTTCAGCTGAAGCGGGCAGGTCGTAACATGAAGGGACTTAGTCCGTTTACCGACGAGCGAACGCCAAGTTTTATGGTTAGTCCAGAAAAGCAGATTTGGCATGATTTTTCGTCAGGCAAGGGCGGTGATGTATTTTCATTTGTGATGCTGGTGGAGGGGATGGATTTTCGCCAGGCGTTGGAACATTTGGCGCGTAAGGCGGGTGTGGATTTGAGTTTGTTCTCTCGCGGTGATGGGAGAACTGCCAAGCGGCGAGCACGAGCGGCTGAAGCATTGGAGCTAGCGGCAAAATTCTTCCAACAATCACTACTGCGTACACCCAAAGCCCTGGAGTACGTCGTCAAAAAACGTGGTCTGACTCGACAAACGATTCAGGATTTTATGGTTGGGTTTGCGCCAGATGACGGTTCATCGTTGGTAACGGCACTCACCAAGCGGGGCTTTTCAAAACAAGAATTAGCCGATGCTGGTTTAACGAATAGATTTGGTGGTGATTTGTACCGTGGTCGGATGGTGGTGGCACTTATGGATGCGACTGGCAGAGTAGTTGGGTTTACTGGCCGGATCATTCATGATGAGGCAAATGCCCCAAAATATTTGAACACGCCGCAAACACTTCTGTTTGATAAATCACGGCACATCTTTGGTTTGTCTCAGGCTAAAGAGGCGATTCGAAAATCAGACGAAGTGGTAATCGTTGAGGGTAATTTGGATGTAGTGAGTAGTCATCAGGCAGGGGTGCGGCAGGTTGTCGCCACGGCTGGAACAGCTATCACTGAACAGCACCTCAAGGCCTTGAGTAGGCTGGCTAGTAGAATTAAATTAGCGTTTGATGGTGATAGAGCGGGTTTAAATGCGACTGAACGGGCTATCAAACTATCACAAACCATTGGTGTGGAGCTGGAAGTTGTTAGCTTACCAGAGGGTAGTAAGGATCCGGATGAATTGATCAAACTACATGGCGTGAAGCAATGGGAACTGGCTATCACTAACGCTGTACCTGCCGTAGCGTGGGTGATACAACAATACTCGCAGCGAGAAAATGTCAGGATTGCTGAGGGAAAACGACGCTTTTCAACTGCATCGCTGAACTTGATTCGCAGCTTGCATGATCCAGTAGAACAAGAGCATTATTTGCAGATGGTGGCTGAGAAAACAGGGGCAAGTATAGAGGCTCTTACAGCAAAGATGTCTGGCATCACAACAAACAAAACGGTTCTCCGCCACCCAAAAGTTAAGAAAACAGCACCACAAAAACCATCAGATGAGACGCTCGATATGCTACTAGGGCTTGCAGTGCAAGAGCCGGGAGTGAGGCGTTGGCTGGCGTCGGTGCCAGAAGAAATTACGGACAATGTAAATACTCGAGAACTGTTGAAGTATCTCACCCAAAACCCCAATGCAGCACTGGATCCGATGCCCGAAACCTTGAAAAATATTGAAGAGTATGTAAAGATAGTACAGTTGAAATTCGACACTCGTTATGCCGACTGGGATAAAGACGATTTACCAGGTGAGATGGCACGATTGGTCAAACATGTAATATCCAAACACCGTGAAAACAAAATACAACAATTAATGAGTAATTTGCGTGATGCTGAAACTGCAAACAATGAGTCGTTGGCTCACGATCTGCGACATCAGCTGAACGCACTAATTAAGGAGAAAGCGTGACCGACGATCCAATAAAAAACAGGCCATTAGCAACTGATGAGACGGAATTCGATGAGCCGACCATCGATGATGTTGATGATGACGAGGAAACCGAAGACCTTGACGCTCTGAATGCTGGGCAATACCTGGATGATATCTCTGATGACTCGGTCAGGTTGTATTTGCGTGAGATTGGTAAAATTCCGCTGCTCAATGCTGAAGAAGAGATGGAATTGGCACACCGTGTGATTCAGGGTGATAAAAGGGCTAAAGATAAGATGGCTGAGGCGAACATGCGGTTGGTGGTGTCAATTGCCAAGCGGTATTCGGGCCGTGGGTTGGATTTTCTAGACTTGATTCAGGAAGGTAATACTGGCCTGCTTCGCGCGGTTGAGAAGTTCGATCCAGACAAAGGCTTTAAGTTCTCAACCTATGCCACCTGGTGGATTCGCCAGGCGATTACTCGAGCGATTGCTGACCAGGCACGAACCATTCGTATCCCGGTGCACATGGTGGAAACCATCAACAAATTGTTGCGCACTCAGCGACGGATGACGCAAGAGTTGAACCGTGAACCGACTATTGAAGAGCTGTCTAAAGAGCTGGATATGGAGCCAGAAAAGATTGAATATGTGATGAAAATCAAGCAAGACATTTCAAGCTTGGACGCGGGTGTCGGTCGTGATGGTGATGAAGAAGATTCGGTGTTGGGCGATTTCATCGAAGATGAAGATACGGTATCACCAGAAGAGTCAGCGACCAATCAATTGCTCAAAGAGCAGGTCAATGATGTACTGTCGAGCTTGAGTGATCGTGAGCAGAAAATTGTCCGTATGCGCTTTGGGTTGGACAATGGTAAAAGCCACACGTTGGAAGAAGTTGGTCAAGAGTTCGCTGTGACACGTGAACGAATTCGCCAGATTGAAGCGAAGGCTTTGGCGAAGCTGAGGAAGCACAAAGATGCTAAAAAATTGTATGAATATTTGAGCTAAATGAGCAAGCGATAATAAAAAAGAAAAAAGCCAGGCGGATGTTCGTCTGGCTTTTTTGATGCGTTGTGATCTAGCACTGCTCAGGCGCCTTGCAAAAATGTTCGTGGTGAGTGACGGCCTCTAGCTGCGCGTATAGCTCGTCCAGCCCGCGGTCGTTCATCACAAAATAGTCGGCAATGGCAATTGGTCCGCCTTTTTCTAAGTTTTCAATTTCCGACCAATCACGTTGGTCAACTTCGCGCGGCTGCATCGGTCGTTCGGGGCGTTTGGCCATACGTTGATAGCGCAGGTGTTTTGGCGTGACAACGGCGATGACAGACATTTGGCCAGGGAATTCGTGCTTGAGGATTTTGTATTCGCTCCAGGTGTACAAACCGTCCAGGACAATGAGCTTTTGGCCAGCGTCAATCAAGTCATGCGCGGATTTGACGACTCGCTTGACCACGAAATCTTTGCCTTCGCGCCAGCGAATTTCCTCACGGAATTTTTGCTGATTATTCCAAGTCGGTTCAATGCCGGCCTCTTCCATGGCTTTGTAGATGACGCCACCAAAGTAAATTTTTGGAATGCCCTTTTTGGTGAAATATTCGACCGCCGAACTTTTACCGCTACCAGCCAGACCGACCAGGGCGATGATTTTTGCGTGTGGTTGTATCATGTTGTTAGTATAGCAAATTTGATATACTGAGTATATGAAACGTTTGGCAGTTATCGACGGAAAATCAGTGTTTTATCGAGGGTATTATGCTATGCCGGGGCTGAGCACGGCGGATGGTACGCCGACGGGCGGGGTGTATGGATTTGTGAGCTTGGCGATTGAGCTGATCAAGAAATTGGAGCCGGATTATGTGGCGGTGGCGTGGGACAAGCGCGGCACCAATATCCGTAAGAGGCGGGAATTATACTCAGAATACAAGGCAGGTCGCAAGCCAGCGCCTGATGATTTTTATCAGCAAATTCCGATTTTGATGGAACTGCTGGACGCGTTTGGCTGGCCGCTGTATGAACTGGATGATTATGAGGCGGACGATATCATGGGTGCGTTTGCTAGGCAAGCGGAAGCGCGCGGCGTGCAGACCTGTCTGCTGACGTCGGATTTGGATGCGCTGCAATTGGTGTCACCGCTGACCAAAGTCTACGCCATGAAAAACGGCCTGAGGAACATCGAGGAATTTACGGCGGAGTATTTTGAACAAAAATATGGTATTCGGACGGACCAGTTTTTGGATTTGAAGGCGCTGAAGGGTGATTCGAGCGACAATTTGCCAGGCGTGCCAGGTGTTGGTGAAAAGACGGCGGTGAAATTATTGCAAGCATATGACACACTGGACGGCGTGTATGCGCATGTGGATGAGCAAACAGGCGCTCTACGGATAAAGCTTGAAGCGGGCCGCGAGTCGGCGTATTTGACCAAGCAAGTGGCGGAGATTTGGACGGACGCGCCAGTGGAACTGGACTGGGGGGTGGCTGATGTTAATGACTGCGATTTTGCTAGAGTGGCGGAGATTTTGCGGAAACTGGAGTTTCATTCGCTGATTGGGCGGCTGCCAAAGACGATGCAGGCGGTGGATGAGGCAGTGGAGACGGCGGAGCTGGATTTACCGCGTGTTGACAATTTGCCGGCTGAGCCGCTGTTTGAAACAGAAAACATTATCTATATTGATCCATCAGAGCCGGACACGGTCTATATTAATTCCAAGCCTGGTGTGGCGTGGCGAGCGAAGATTAGTGAAATTGGCTGGTCGGTTTGGCAGCTGTTGGCACAGGGCGTGGTGATTGCGGCGGACATCAAGGGGTTGTATCACGCGGTGGATGCTCACGGTGTGACGGTGCGGTTTCATGAGGTCTGGGATGTTGGTCAGGCGGCGTTTTTGATCGATCCACTGAGGCGCGACCGCAGTTTAGCGGCACTGGCGGGTGATTTTTCTGAGGATAATTTCCCAGCACGGCAGCTGGCGCGACTACGCCAAATATACCACCAGCAACAGGACTATATGGCGGCGCATCAGCAAGTTGCTCGGGTGCTCCGTGAGTTTGATTTTCCAGTGATTTGGCCGCTGTTTCAGATGGAAAAGCGCGGCATGAAACTGGATACGGCGCTACTTGAACAGATGGGTGAGGAGCTGAGGTCGGAGGTTAGTCAGCTTGAACAACAAATGTATGCGATGGCTGGGCGCGAGTTCAATGCTGCTAGTCCGGTGCAGCTGTCTGAGGTGCTATTCACCAAGTTGCAGCTGCCGACGACTGGTATCAAAAAAGGTAAAACCGGCTATTCGACAGGACAGAAGGAGCTAGATAAACTGCGCGGACAGCACCCGATCATCGAGCTGATTGAGCGGTACCGGGAGCTGACTAAATTGATCAGCACCTACATTGAAGCGCTGCCGAAGTTGGTGGCCGAGGACGGGCGGATTCACACCACATTTAATCAAGACGTCACCAGCACTGGGCGGCTGAGTAGCACAAATCCTAACCTGCAGAATATCCCGGTGCGCACAGAACTGGGCCGGAAAATTCGCCAGGCGTTTGTGCCGAGCCAGGGCAAGGTGTTTGTTGGTGCCGATTATTCACAATTTGAGCTGCGACTGGCGGCGGTGCTGGCGGGCGATGAGCAGCTGATTAACGATTTTAATAGCGACGTGGATATTCACACTAAGACGGCGGCCGAGACCTACGGCGTACCGATGGCCGAGGTGACAAAATTGCAGCGCCGCGCGGCCAAGGTGATTAACTTTGGGGTGCTGTATGGCATGAGTCCACATGGTTTGGCGGCGGCTACCGGCATGACGTTCACTGAGGCGAAACAGTTTATTGAACACTATTTTGCAGTGCGTCAGCCAATTCGTCAGTATTTGGACACAATTTTAGTTCAAGCGCGCGAACAAGGTTTTGTCGAGACGTATTTTGGTCGGCGCCGACCAACACCAGATGTTAAATCGAGCAACTTTATGGTGCGTTCGGCGGCTGAGCGGGCGGCGATGAATATGCCGATTCAGGGCACGGAAGCAGATTTGATGAAACTGGCGATGATTCGACTGGAGGATAAATTAGCTGGTTTGGCCGAACCGGTTCTGCAGGTTCATGACTCGATTTTGGTGGAGTGTGCGCCGGAAGACGCTGAGCGAGTAGGCGAAATCATGCGTGCGGAAATGGAAGGTGTTTGTCCGGAGTTGCCAATTCGATTGAAGGTTGATGTACAAATAGGCAAAAATTGGGAGGAAACATAAGATGACAGAGCAGTTATTTCAAATCGGCATAAAAGCCCTTATTCAAAACGATGAACGCCACATTTTGCTACTCAAAAGCCAAGACTATTGGGATATTCCAGGCGGTAGGATGGATCAGGGTGAGGATATAGCAGCTGCACTGTTACGTGAGCTACATGAGGAGATTGGCATTCATTACATTGCCAAACGAGAACTGTGGAATGTAGCAAAAGCGGTCAAACAGCTACCGTATAACGATATAATGACAAGTTTGATGTTGATTGTGTACCGTGTTCAGCTACCGGCAGATCAAATTCCTCGTTCATGTGAGCCTGGCGTTATACTTCATTGGGTAAGCCCTGAACAAGCGGCTGATTATCTGAAAAACAAATATCCTGAGGCCTTCCGTCAAGCGATAGCCCAGCTCTCGTAGGATACTAATTATACTAGTGCAAAAATTCTAATATTATGGTATAATCACCCCATGAGATACGCAAGAACAAATTCTTTTTCCCGACTGATACCGATTTTACTGGTTATTATCATCATGGTGGTGGCGGTGGCAGCGGTGATCGCCATTGGTCAGTCTTTGCTGGGCGGTAATAATCCGGAGAATAAGCCAAAATCTCAGGCAGATATTGCCAAAGAATCATTGCTGTCGACTGACGCTAACCGAGCGGTGCGTTTGACAGTTCGCGGACCAATCGTGGCGCAGGAAAAATTCCGCTCCTACCAGATTGAGATTACTCCAGACATTCGACGCATGAGTACCTATGAGGGCTACTTGGAAAAGCAAATTGATGAGAAAAAGTTAGATAATAATAGCCGCGCATATGAGGAATTGGTGTACGCTCTGGAAAAAAGAAAGATGATGGAAGGGCGTCAATTGTCAGAAGAACAAAATGATTTGAGGGGTATTTGCGCCAACGGCAAAGTGTACAAGTTTGAGACATTATATCATGGAAATCCAGTGAAGACGCTGTGGACGTCGGACTGTGGTGGTTCAAAAGGCTCAGCAACTGCCAATGCCAACGACATATTGCTGATGTTCCTCAATCAAATTCCTGACGGGAAAAAGATTGCTGCGGGCGTTGGTTTGCAACAGGAAGATACATTCTTCCAATTCTAATACACATAATAGATAACGAGGGATGGAGGTTACATCGGATGCCTGAGCTGCCAGAAGTTGAGACAGTTCGCCGCGGTTTGGCGGAGTTGTTACCGGGTCGAGTAGTAGCACGAGTGGCGGTGTTTGACTCGCCAAAAAGCTTTCCGAATGCGCCCGCTGATGTTGAACAATTTTTGTATGGCGCACGCGTGACGGCGGTGCGACGGCGAGCGAAGGTGCTGATGATTGACCTGGATACTCGCTACTCGCTAGTGATACATCTGAAGATGACGGGCCAGCTGGTGTTTCGCCAATGGTATTCTCGGGCGTCGTCTGCTAACAATCTGGGTCCCGGTGACAAGCACGCCCAGATTGTGACCAGAGACACCACTCAAATACCTGACGCATCTAACTTCGCTGGTGGTCATCCAAATGACAGCTTGATCGGTGAGCTGCCGGATCGGTCGACGCGGGTGCAGATTGATTTTGTGGACGGGTCGCGGCTGTTTTTTAACGATCAGCGCAAGTTTGGCTGGGTGAAGTTGCTGCCGACTGATGAGGTAAAAGACCTACCGTTCATGCAAAAAGTTGGGCCGGAGCCGCTTGATCCTCAGACGCGCGCCGAGGATTTCATCCAGCGGATTCGCCGCCGCCAGAATTCGATGATCAAGCCGGCTTTTCTTGACCAGACGGTGATCGCCGGTGTTGGTAATATTTATGCTGACGAGGCGCTGTGGGCAGCACAGATTCATCCGCAAACGCGGGTAAAAAACGTTAGCGATCAGCAGCTGAATACATTATTTAATGAGCTGCGGCACATCTTGCAGCTCAGCATCGACCAAGGTGGCTCAACCGATAAAAATTACGTTGATGCCGAGGGTCGGAAAGGAAATTATCTGACATTTGCTCATGTGTTCCGCCGCGAAGGTCAAGTCTGCCATCGCCACCCTGACCAAGAGATTATCAAGTTGAAAGTCGGCGGCCGCGGTACGCATGTCTGTCCGGTATGTCAAGCGGAGGTTATATGATTTATCTTCTCCACGGTAACAATGAGTTTGAAAAACGGGCGGCGCTTGCGGCACTCGTTGGTGATGCGGACGTGATGCGGCGTGATGGTGAAGCGTTGACACTGGCAGATATACAGGAGATAACGATTGGCCAGACATTGTTTACGCAGTCTTCGGTGTACGTCATCTCGAAATTGAGCGAAAACCCTGACATTTGGCCACGGCTACCAGAGATATTGTTTGATGACGATAACACTATTATCCTAGTAGAGAGTAAACTTGATAAGCGAACAAAAACCTATAAATGGCTACAAAAAACCGCTAAAACCCAAGAATTTGTGCCGCTCAGTGACCGCCAAAAACCGCAGCTTATATCTTGGTGTGAAGTGCAGGCTCGTGAGCGCGGTTATAAGCTGACACGTAAACAAATAGGGATGTTAATTGACCGGTTGGGGTTTGATCAGCTGCGACTCAGTAATTTTTTGGACCAATTGGCGCTCGCGGAGAAGATTACCGATGCGCTGATCAATGATTTGGTGCCGTTGGCGAGGTCAGAAAACGTGTTTGATTTGTTCGTGGCCGCTTTGTCGAAAGATTATGAAACGGTGCATAGCATCATCAGTTATTTGGAATCGGAGAGTGGTACAGACGGCGCCTACCAGACGATGGGGCTACTCGCTTCGCAGGCGACTAACCTGGTAGCATTGGTGTTGTCGGGCGGTGACAATAACATGGTGGCAGCAGATTTTTCGGTTAATCCGTATGTATTGCAGCGCTTGTCCTCGTCGGCGCGAACTATTGATATTGAACATCTCAGGCGGATCAACGATGCGTTGTTCCAGGCAGATCTCCAGATGAAAACGACCGGAGTTAATCCGTGGCTACTGATAGAAACGGCGTTGGTAGATTTGTAGTTATATAACAACACCTCAGCATCATCACTGAGGTGTTGTTTGAAGTTGACGAGTCTTATTTGTCAGCTTTTTTGGCAGCAGGCTTTTTTGCCGCTGGCTTCTTTGCAGGTGCCTTTTTGGCAGCTGGCTTGGTAGTTGGTGTTTTCTTTGCAGCAGGTTTCTTGGCTGCCGGCTTTTTGGTAGCTTCTAGTTTAACACCAGCCTCTTTGGCTGCTTTGCTCAGAGCGCTTTTACGGCGAGCTACAGTATTTTTCTTCAAAAGACCCTTTTTAACTGCGGTATCTAATTCAGAGTGGGCAGCTGCCAAGGTAGTAGCGGTTGGATTTGCGTGAAAAGCTTTGACTGCTGATTTGATATCTTTTTTGATGCCGATGTTCTTTTCACGGCGTTTGACTGCTTGTTTAGCGCGCTTGATGGCGGATTTGATGATTGGCATGGTACTCCTTTACCTCTATAAGTTATTATCGCTAATCAAGGATGCATTATACAGAAAATCACATGAAAAGTAAAGGGGCGGGATGAAACGGGGTATAATCTTGACTAATCGCCTATGCTTATGCTATAATTCAGCCAAAGGCTATAGCAATAAAAAGAAACAGGAAAACAAACAATGAGCACCGCTTCCGCCAAGCAGCAGGTAATCCAAAAAATCAAAGAAAATACTAATATATTGGTTACGGTTAGTCGTGATCCAAGTGTTGATGAGTTATCAGCGGCATTGGGGTTGACGCTATTTTTGAATGAGCTTGGAAAGCATGCTACAGCGGTATTTTCTGGTAAAATTCCACCGGCGATAAATTTCCTGGAGCCTGATAAGACATTTGAGGACACGGCGGACAGTCTCAGAGACTTTATCATAGCGCTTGATAAGGACAAGGCGGATCACTTGCGGTACAAAATAGTTGACGATGCAGTTGTGAAAATTTTCATCACGCCGTACCGAACGACGATTACTGAAGCGGACTTGGAATTCTCACAGGGTGATTACAACATTGAGCTGGTGTTGGCTTTGAATGTTGAAGACAGCAATCATCTTGATGAAGCCTTGACGGCTCATGGCAAAATTTTGCACAGTGCTGACGTGGTGACCGTGACAGCTCGGGATATCAAGAGTAGCTTGGGTGCGATCGATTGGCACGAGCGTAACGCCAGTGGTGTGAGTGAGATGCTTTTGGAGCTGGTTGATGAACTGAAGACAGTCAAGGCAACGCTGGACGAGCAGATGGCAAATGCGTTTATGACCGGTATCGTTGCTGTAACTAATAGGTTTAGTAACAACCTGACATCACCTCGCGTCATGACAGCGGCTGCGGATTTGATGGCTGCAGGAGCTAACCAGCAGTTGATTGCAGCAAAGTTGGTGGAAGCTGAGGAATTGGAAGCCCCGGCTGACGAACATGATGAACCGGAAGGTGCCGATAGTTCAAGTGAGTCATCAGATGCTGAGGAAGCAGAGGTAGACAACACCAAGCTGTCAATTAGCCGTTCATCACGTAAACAGCCAAAACAAGCAGATAAGGAGCTACCAAAACCAGATGATGGCACTTTGGAAATATCACACCAAAAGAGGGGTGATCTAGACGAGGTAGCTCGCCGAACGCAGGCTGAGGCTCAAGACGAGGCTGCGCGCGCAGCTGAATCGTACTTGGAAAAACAATTGGCCAAATCCACACCAGTAGAATCCGAAGAACCAGCAAAGTCACCAGAACCAGAGTATAGCTTACCAGCCATCAAACCGCTAGGCAGCCCACAATCTCCGAAAGACGAGTTGCCGGAACCGTCAGTAGGCGGTACGTTCAATGCTTCAGCTGAACAGGCTGCAGAAGATAAGAAGCGCGAGGCTGAAAGTGGTCGTAACCGCACGATTTTGAATCATGGTCAACCTGGCAGCAGTCAAGGGGGGTTTAGTGATTCACCGATAAACGCCACCGTTGCTCGCCATGATGATGAGCCAAAATCAGTTGACCCGTTCGCTGAAATGAACAACAATTTACAGAACAATAGGTCTATCTCTCCTCTGGGAGAAGCTTCAGCTATCGCTGGACATGATGGCGATGTCATGGCTGCTCTCAGTGAAGACACCTCAAAGGTATTGGGGACTAATCAGTCATTGGGTCAGCCAACCCATCAGGCAGTTAGCGAAGCATTAGCAGCGGTGCCTAATGTTCCAGATCCATTGGCGGCAAATAGTGCTCCTGGTACCCCAACTTTGGCGGAAATTGAGTCTTCTGCCAAAAATATAGCAGGGTTACCACCAATGCCTGACTTTAGTACGTTGCCAGAACTGCCACCGGCTTTTCCGCCAGCTCCAGCAGTCAGCCCTAATACTCCACCGACGCCAGCCTCAGCCCCACCAGTCGTGAATACTACCAATGCTGAATTCAATCCAACACAGTTCCAGATTCCGGGACAAAACTAACATGATACCAAATGATGATATCGTGCTCATTGATAAACCAGCTGGTATGAGTAGTTTTGGCGTAGTCGCTAGAATTAGGAGAGTGCTCAGTCAACAGCTAGGTAAGAAAGCAAAAGTTGGACATACCGGTACCTTGGATCCGTTTGCTACAGGTTTGATGATTTTAGTAACGGGTAAAAAATGTAAAGAAGCCGGGTCATTTACCAAGCTAGACAAATGGTATCAGGCAGAAATCATTTTGGGGGTGACTAGCACGACGGGAGATCCTGAAGGAGAGCTTACACCAGTGTCTGAGCATCAGCCGACAATTGAAGAGGTAAGACAGGCTGTACGGAAGTTCATTGGGGTGATTGAGCAAACCCCGCCAGCTTTTAGCGCCATCAAAATCAATGGGCAGCGCGCCTATCACCTCGCGCGAAAAGGTCAGGAAGTTGCGATGCCTGCACGGCAGATCACGGTGCATGACATTGAAATTGCATCATATAACTATCCAAAACTATGTATCAATACTCATGTCTCTAGTGGCACATACATTCGTACGCTGGCAGAGGACATCGGTAACTATCTGGGAACTGGTGCCTACTGTCAATCGTTGCGGCGCACAAAAATTGCCAACTTTATCATTGACCAAGCAGCGAAACTGTCGGATTTTGGCATAGAGAATTAGGGTGGTATTATATGGATATGAAGCATAAGGGTTTTACATTGGTTGAAGTATTAATTGTTATAGCAGTGATTGCCGTGTTGGCATCAATAGCAATTGTCTCGTATCGGTCGGTGCGTGAGAATGGATTGGACGCGAAGATTCGATCTGCAGTTAAAACTGCGGGCGATGCTGCTGCTTTGGCGGAGGCTAGAGGAAAGCGTATCACTGGATTTGGTCCGTTTAACGCGCCGGATGGTGTACAAACCTTGGTTCCGGATTATTTGAAGGCTGATTATCGGCAAGGTGTTTCTAGTAAAAAAGCAGCAAATGAGGAAGCAATCTTTCGAATCTATGAGTGTCATGACGGTGGTAAGGGGTTTGTGATATATGCCGCGTTGAATAATCCATCTACCGAGGACGTAGCAACCTTCAATCGTATTCGTTCAAGTTGTCATCACAATAGCACGCAAGCACCAGACAGCGGCTCAACGATATATAGCTACGCGCAGCTATTCTAGCGGCACTGCTTGAAAATATCGGTCACTCCTGATATAATCAAACGGCTATGATCAGTAAAGAGAACAAGCAAAAAGCGATTGCTTTGACTCAGGTTGGCAAAAACGATGTCGGTAGCCCTCAGGTACAGATTTCGATTTTGACAGCTCGTATCAAAGAGGTTACAGAGCACTTGAAAGTCAACAAACACGACTTCATGGCTCGTCGCGGCCTTGTCCAGATGGTAGGTAAGCGCAAGCGCCTACTGCGATACTTGGAGCGAACTGACTTTGAGAGTTATAAGCAAGTGCTGGCTACATTGGGACTACGCAAATAAGCAAACCAAGTAGTTTATATATCCGCCTCGATATATCGGGGCGGATTTTTGTATGAACTATTTAGGGACAGCGATGATAACTTCACGTTTATCAAATGATCCACCCAGGGAACATGAATACAGTGTCAAGCGTGGTTGATCGGTTCGCTCTTCTATCTCGACAGCATCAGGCTTAACTTTATATATATCATATATGCTGTACTCGTAGCGTTTGCCGTTGTAATCAACTGTGATGGAATCGCCAACTTTGAGCTTGTTAATGTTGTAAAACGGAGAATTGTTGATGGTGCGTTGTGGTGTGGGGCCAATTTGGAAGCGGTGAGCAGCAACGATGAAATTTCCACCCTCTTTAGGGTTACCATTTTCTGGCTTACGCCACCAGGCAGTTAGCTCTAACACTTCTGCGCCACCGGTTTTGTACGGGAT
This sequence comes from Candidatus Nanosynbacter featherlites, assembly GCF_037013405.1. Taxonomy (NCBI): domain Bacteria; kingdom Bacillati; phylum Minisyncoccota; class Nanosynbacteria; order Nanosynbacterales; family Nanosynbacteraceae; genus Nanosynbacter; species Candidatus Nanosynbacter sp. BB002. The sequence continues at coordinate 65,567 of NZ_CP146064.1, forward strand.
ATTGACATTGATGGCAGGAATGTAAATGCGATTTTCTGGATGAAATTCATCAGTTGTCTTTTGTAAAACCTTAGTCGTTTCATTATTTTTAGGGTCGATGAATTGTGTTGCGAAAAAAGGACTAAAGATGGTAATGAGTAAGTATCCACCACCCACCAACAAGGTTAGAGCTATGCCTAATATGATATAATCTTTTGCTGTTCTAGTGCGTTTAACTTTCACGCTTATCATTATACCAGCTCACCGGGTGGTGGCTGAAGAGTGTGATATAATGGAAAGGTAAATAACCGCGAATGGTGATAGAGACGAGAGCTCATGATATATCAGCTTTCACCCCTGTTACTTTTCGCGATAAGAAAGGAGGCTCATGATGAGCATTATTAATCCAAGTGGCAAGGATATTTTTAGTGTTACCACGGAATGGTGTGGTCGACCACTGACATTAGAGGTAAATAGGGTCGGTTTTCGCACTACCGCCAGTGTGGTAGCGCGTTACGGCGACACGGTTGTGTTAGGTACGGCGATGGTCGGCTCGCGACCAGTGGAACTAGATTATTTCCCGCTGTCAATTGATTATGAAGAGAAGTTTTATGCTGCCGGCAAGATTTCTGGTAGCCGATTTATCAAGCGAGAAGGTCGTCCATCTGACGAGGCAATACTCATCGGGCGACTGATTGACCGGCCAATTCGTCCACTGTTCCCGAAGGGGTATCGTCAAGAGGTTCAAGTCGTATCAAGCGTCCTCAGTATGGACCCAAGTTTCCGTCCTGATATGGTAGCAATGGTAGCCGCTAGTGCGGCACTGAGCCTGACTGGCACCCCATTTGATGGACCAGTGGCAGGTTTGCGTGTTGGCCGAGTGAACGGTGAATTTAAGGCCTTTTTGACCCCTGATGAGCGCGCAGCCAGTGACCTGGATTTGGTGGTTGCTGGTATTGAGAACGGCATTACCATGGTGGAAGCGGGTGCTCATGAAGTGAGCGAGCAAGTAATTATCGACGCCATGGCGTGGGCACACCACATGATGCAGCCAGCCATCCAGCTTCAACGTGAGTTGGCAGAAAAAGTCGCACCAGCCGCGCAGCAGTACGAACTGGTTCTACCAGATGAAACCATACAAGCAGAAGTTGACGTGTGGGTTGCTGGTAAATTTGGCGCAGCTATTCGTCGTGCCTACCCAGAGCGTAACGAACTGATCGCGGATATTCGTCAGGCATTTCATGACGAATTTACGACAAAGCTCGGTGAGAATTATGATGAGCTGCGACCTCAATATGATGAGGCCTTTACGTTGGCACTCCATAAGGACGTACGCCGAGGTATCGTTGAGGATAAGGTGCGTCCAGACGGCCGTCAATTGACGGAAATCCGACCACTCAGCTCAGAAGTTGGTTTCTTGCCACGAGCACACGGATCAAGCTTATTTACCCGCGGCGTGACTCAGGGTATGAACATCGTTACCTTGGCGCCACTGAGCTACGCGCAGCTGGTAGACACCATGGAACAAACTGATTACGAACGACGTTATATGCATCACTACAATGCTCCGGGTTATACTGTTGGTGAAGTGCGCCGTTTGGGTAGTCCAGGTCGCCGTGAAATTGGGCATGGTTACTTGGCGGAGCGAGCATTGACGCCAGTGTTGCCAAGTGAAGAAGAGTTCCCATATGCTATTCGTTCGGTGACCGAAATCATGAGCCAGAATGGTTCCACCTCAATGGCAGCGACATGTTCAAGCTGTTTGGCGCTGATGGATGCAGGTGTGCCACTCAAAGCGCCGGTCTCTGGTATCGCCATGGGCTTAATGATGGACGAGGGTACACCATATGTGCTGAGCGACATCGCTGATGCTGAAGATTTTGCTGGTGACATGGACTTTAAGGTGACAGGCACTGCTCAAGGTATCACGGCGCTACAGATGGATATGAAGGTGCATGGCCTACCGGTTGACATCTTGGCGCAAGCAATTGAGCAGTCAAAAGCTGGTCGAGCACATATCTTGGAGCATATGTTGTCCGTATTACCACAACCACGCCAGGCATTGAGCCCATACGCACCACGCATTGAGAAGATCAAGATCAACCCAGACAAGATTGGTGCGGTGATCGGTAAGGGTGGCGAGATGATCAACAAGATCACCTCTGAAACTGGTGCTGAAATTGACATCAAAGAAGATGGCTTAATTACCGTGGCTAGCCCAGACGGCGCATCAATTGAGAAAGCTATGAATTGGATCAAGAGTTTGGTAGAAGAGCCAGAGGTTGGCAAGATCTATGAGGGTCGGGTTGTTAGTATCAAAGACTTTGGCGCTTTTGTGAATATCTTACCAGGAGTCGATGGTATGGTACATATTTCGAAACTGGCCGAAGGTCGGGTAAATAAGGTGACTGATGTCGTCAAAGAAGGCCAGACTGTCCGCGTAAAGATAACTGGTATTGATGAGCGCGGCAAGATCAATTTGACGATGATCGGTTTATAATCTAGCCATAACCGTATTCAGTAAATCGTAAATAGTGTACAATTAATAGAGTAAGAAAAGGAGAAAGCATGGATAACAAAGGTAATAATACAAACTCGACACCAACTCCTGCTGCAACCGTTCCGGAACCACGTATGCAACCGGCGCCAACTCAGCCAGTTCCTCAGGGACCAGTCAAGAAAAAGGGCATGAGCAAGGGTATGTTGTGGGGTATCATTGGTGGTTCGATTGCCTTCATCTTGTTAGTTGTTGGTATTGTTTTGGCGGTGATTTTATTGAGCGGTCCAAGCAAAGAAGATTACAAGGAAGCGCATGATAAGGTTACGAAAGTGCGAGGTACCTATCTACGGGTTGGCTCGGCTTTTCGTATGGTTTCATATGGGACATCAACCGCGTCTACCGATAAGATTAAAGAATCAGTAGAAGAATACAAGAAGTCGGTTGATGACTTGAAAGACATGAAAGCCTTGCGCGACAAAGATGTTAAGCAAAAATATGATGATTTCATCAAACAAAACAATGAATTTACCACAATGGTAGGTGATTTGGCTGATGCATCTGATGAATTGTTGGAGACCACAAAGAACTGTCGAACCGCTACTACCTTTCCTCGATTCAGCTCAGACCGTAGTAAGTTGCTAGAGAACTATGACAAAACCGTTAGTTCTTGTGTTTCTGCTGTTAAAAAATTAGCCAAAGTAAAGAGTCAATTGTTGTCCGAAGAGGCAAAGAAACTGGCTGATGCTTTTGATGAACAACGAGGCATAGTTGAGGAGATGCAAAAAGCTCATGATGCTGGCGATGCGTCTGGCCTGTCGGCAGCTGCGAGTAAGTTGTACCGCCAGCTCACAAAGTTCAAGGCTGGTGATGCTCCAAAGAAGCTAAACGAGGCGTTCCAGAAGGCAGAGGTTAACTCTCAGTTGAATGCTTTGGGTCGCGTATTGACCGAGAAGGCAAACCAAAGTTAAAGCTCAGGTAGAATAAGTGAGAAGCTCCGTCGTGTGGCGGAGCTTTTTAATTGGCCGGGAGAATTGTTTATGTAGGATGAATGTAGTATAGTGGATAGTAGATATCTACTATAGCTAATTTGGAAAGGATTTTATGAAATTATCGGGAGCTGTTGAACAAGCTTGCTGTATTATGGCGCTTTTGGCCGACCCTAAGCGAACCGCGCCAATTACTAACGACGCTTTGGCTGAGAAAATGGCGGTATCGCCGACGTATCTGAAGAAGATTAGTCGCAAATTGGTGGTGGCACAGCTCATCACTTCAGTACAAGGTGCTGGCGGTGGTTTCGTTTTGGCGCGGGAAATGAGCCAAGTGACGCTGCACGACGTCGTTTTGGCAAGCACCGTTCTTTCAACCCCAGGGGATTATTGAGCGGGTCTTTGCGACACGCCTCCACCAAGTCGAAATTGGCATGAATATGATCGAAAAAGTCTTTTCTGAAGCGCAGCAAAAGTGGAGCGATTATCTAAAAACAGTAACCCTAGAAGATATTGCCAAGGAGGTAATGCATGGTTGAAAAAGTAACGCGGTTGTCGCGCCGGCAACGCAATAATATGGTGCGCGCCGAGTGGCGGCATTTATTCAAAAATAAGATCTTATTGGTTTCGCTGGCGGTGATTTCGTTTATCCCGATTATGTACAGCGGCTTTTTCTTGGGGTCGATTTGGGATCCGTACGGGCAAACCAAAAACTTGCCGGTGGCGTTTGTCAACGAGGACAAAGGCGCGCAGCTGAATGGTCAAGCGCTGAACGTCGGGCAGTCGGTTGAGCAAAAATTAAAAGATAATCACGATTTGGGCTGGGAATTCGTGACTAAGCAGCAAGCCGATAGCGGCGTTAGCAGCGGGCATTTCTATGCAGTGGTGACGATTCCGGCAGATTTTTCGGCAAAAGCAGCATCAATTACGCAAAATAAACCCGAGCAGGCAGTTATTCACTATACGACGACGCCAGCCAAGAATTATATCGGTTCGTTGGTCAGTAGCCAGGCGGCTGAAAAAGTCAAGACTTCGGTGGCCGAGCAAGTCACTAAGGCTTATGCCAAAAGGCGTGCTAGAAAGTATCAATAAGCTTGGCGGCGGTCTGGAAACAGCAGCGGACGGCGCAGTGCAACTGCATGATGGTTTGGCGACTTTGCAGGCAGGCGTGCAAACTTACACCAGTGGCGTTAAGCAGTTGGCGACCAATCAGCAGGCGCTAAGCAACGGTTTGGCTCAGCTAGCTGATGGGTCGCGCCAACTGCAAGCGGGACTGGGGCAAATGTCGAATGGTTTGCCGAGCCAAGTCCAAGTTGTGCAATTATCAAACGGCATGAAGCAACTGCAATCTGGTCTCAATCAGCTCAACGCCAGCGTGCATAATCCATCGCCAGAACTGACAGCGCTGCAACAAAAGGTTGCTAACGAGGCGCAAACTTTGGCGGTAACAATGCAGGCGGCAAGGGTAGATTTGACGACAGCCGGCGGCACACTACAAACGCTCGGTGCTGAAGCGCAAGCTGCTCCTGGCAAATCGACAACTATAACCGTGCCGCAAATTGGCATCATATCAAAAGCACTCACAGCAACGCAGACTATTACAAAACAAACGACTGAGCTGTTAATGGACTTGCAAACACTGACGGTGCAATTGAGCAAGCAACAAAGCCAACTGCAAACTGGCATTGCGACACTAGCAAACAGTGCGAACCAACTGGCACCGAATGCGGTTAGTGCGTTCAATGGTTACAATAACCTGAGAGCGGCTAATAATCAGCTACTGACTGGCTCGACAACGCTGGTGAATAATTTGTCACAAGCGCAAACCGGCAGCCAGCGACTAGCCAACGGCGCGGTAGTCTTGAATGCTAATTCAGGCACTTTGCTCAGCGGTACATCACAGCTGGCAACTGGTGCGGACACGCTGTCTGTCAAATTGGCTGACGCTGGCAACCAGATAAAGCTGCAGCCGACTGGCGCTGCCACGCAGCAGCAAATCGCCAACCCGGTATCGTCGGAAACTAATAAACAGGGAGATGTGCCAAATTATGGCTATGCCTTGGCACCATACGTCTTGTCGCTGAGCTTGTTTGTCGGGGCGCTAGCGGTCAATATCATTTATCCTATCCGCAAGACTTTTACCGAACAAGAAAATGCCTTTCGCTGGTGGCTCGCCAAAGCCTCGGTCATTGGTACGGCAGCCTTTGCTCAGGCAACAATCTTGATGCTAATTATGGTTTATTGTCTGGGCTTAACGCCTGACCATCCGGGGCATTTCATCGGCGCGGTATATTTGACCTCGTTTGCCTATATGTCGATTGTGTCACTGTTGGTGATTGTCTTGGATAATCCGGGGCGCTTCCTAGCAATGGTGCTGCTGGTGTTGCAGCTGGGATCGAGCGAAGGAACTTTCCCAATCCAAACGACAAATGGCTTTTTCCAAGCGGTCAACCCGCTGGTACCGATGACTTATTCAATCAGGGCCTTGCGTCAAGCTATCTCGGGAGGGCTCAGCAACTCATTTTACATTGATAGCATGTGGGTGCTGGCGGGCTTTTTGCTGGTAGCTAACCTGTTGATGCTCGGCTTCTTCGCCTACCGCGGCAAGCGAAAATTTATTTACACATCAGTGGACGGCGATGATTGATATAGATAACAGTGGTGCTGTTATTACGCGCTTTTGACAAAATATCTGTGGTTTGCTAAAATAGACCCACTAACGAGGGAATATTTGCTATTTATCTCTCTACCTGATTTTTGAATTATTATAACGAAAAAGGAGTATAACAATATGGGTCAGCGGCGACTGGCAACACCGCAGAAGGATGATGCTAAAAAGCGTCCTCAGTCGAAAAAAAGCAACAATGCAGTATTAAACAGCACCACCACTCGTAAAGGTGAGGTTTTTCGCGCGCAGCGACGAACGAGCGAAAATGTTAATCTGAGGGCGTCACAGCACGTGATCAATATCCCAGTCAATAAATCAGTTTATAACGGCTATGGCGGCGAACAATTTAGCGCCAAAATGCAGCCAAAACGGACTTGCGGTGGCAAGCCAAAACTACGAATCATCCCAATCGGCGGTGTCGGCGAAATGGGAATCGGTAAAAATATGAACGCCATTGAGTACGACGATGAAATTATCGTTGTCGACATGGGCTTTCTGTTTCCGGGCAGCGATTATCCAGGTATCAATTACATTACACCGGATATTACCTGGCTGGAGGAAAATAAGCACAAGATCAAGGCGCATGTGTTCACTCACGGACACCTTGATCACATCGGTTCTTTCCGGCATTTTATTCACCGAATTCCAGCACCAGTCTACGCGTCGAAGTTTACTATCGGTATGCTAGATAAGTCGCTGGCTGATGCGGATACTGATTTTCAGCCAGACTTTCGGGTGATGGATCCATTGAGCCATGAAATTGTTCAGGTGTCGAAACACTTTTCAGTGGAATTAGTGCGGGTGAATCACTCTATTCCAGATTCGACAGCGGTGATCATTCGGACGCCGCTGGGTGTGATCATTGATTCTGGCGACTGGCGATTTGAGGAAAGTCCGGTTGATGGTCAGAAGTTTGACCTTAAACGCATGACTGAAGTGGCGTCCAAAGAAGGTGTGTTGATGTTCATGAATGAATCGACCAACTGTGAGTCAGCTGGTACGCACACCCACACCGAGTTTGATATTCAATATTCCATCGGTCAGGTGATGGATAAATTCAGTAACAGCCGGGTGATTTTGAGCTGTTTCTCATCACAGGTGCACCGTTTGCAATTGATTTTGGAAGAAGCGCATAAGCACGGGCGTAAGGTGGCGTTTGCTGGATTTTCGATGATTCAGAACTTGGAAGTGGCGCTGCGTTCAGGCACCATCAAGATCCCGAAAGACACCGTCATGAAGATGGAAGACATCATCAAGTTACCAGACAGCCAAGTCACCGTGGTCTGTACTGGTTCACAGGGTGAGTTTAATGCTGTGCTTAATCGCATGGCGACTGGTGCGCATAAATACATGAAGATCAAAGGCTCTGACGTGGTGGTGTTTAGCTCCAATCCGATTCCGGGCAACGAGAAAAACGTGGTGCGAACAGTTGATGGTTTGATGCGCGAGGGCTCTGATGTGATTCAGAATGGCAAAACACACTTGACGGGTGTTGGTCCGCTGCACTTGTCGGGTCATGGCTATTACGATGATCACATTAAGCTGATTAACGCCTTGAACCCAACGTACTACATGCCAATTCACGGTGAATTCCACATGCTGGTGCACAACGCGCGGCTGGCAGAGAAAGAGTGTGGGATTCCGAGGAAGAATATCTTTGTGTGTGACGCCGGTGATATTATTGAAATTGATATCGAACGCCAAGCTAAGAAGGCTGGTCGAATTCAGGCTGGTGGCGTGATGTATGACGATACGGGCGCTATCGTCTCTGAGGTGGTACTGAAAGATCGCATTCATATGTCTCAAGAGGGTATGTTTGTGGTGGTGTTGACAGTCCAGCGTGGTACGGGACGGCTGTTGACTAGTCCGGATATTATCTCCCGAGGATTCATTTACTTGCGTGATTCCGAAGAATTGATGAACATGATCCGCCAGTACTTGAAACAGAAGGCAGCGCGCAGTTTTGCCGGCAAGTATGACCTTGATGTGGTGAAAAAGGAAATCAAGGATGAAGTCACGCACATCTTGTACGACCAGACGCGTCGAACACCGATTGTTATCCCTGTTATCAATGAAATCGGTGGTGGCTTGAAAGCTCCAGGAAAAGTTTCTCGGGGTGTCCAGGGAGCAGCTAAGTCAGAAGCAGCAGCTGATAGCCCAGTTGTTCCAAAGCTACCCAAAAAACGATTTCCAGCTAAACAAATCCCTGACACGGAGGCGAACGACACCAAGGCTCGAGAGCGACACAACGCACCGGCTTATTAGACATATTTAACAAAGTATGTTATAATAAATAAGTGCGATAATCCGTAAAACGAGGTATAATAGATAACAGTTATGCCTAAAAAACGAAAGACTACGAAAAAGAAATCAGTGGCGACTGCGCCAAAACATGACGTACCGAGCGGTTTTTGGTCGCAGGTTGGAGCAGTCTTGATGATTGTGCTGTCATTACTCTTGGTGGTGGCATGGTTTGATGTAGGCGGTCCAGTGTTGGAATGGACTAACCACGCCGCTTTGAAGGTCGTTGGTTACGCTATGTATGCTCTGCCAGTGTTGTTGGTGTATATTGCAGTGGAGACTTTCCGCGCAGAGAATAATCGATTGCCAATTGCCATGAAGATAGCGGCTGTTTTGGAGGTGGTGTGGCTGAGTGGGCTGTTTGGACTACTGAAGACTGCCGCCCGCCCGGAGGCTGGTGGTGTTATTGGCGATGTCGCTAATAATATGATGATGACCCTGGCGGAAAAGCCAATCGTCGCTCTGATATATATCGTCCTCATCCTTATCACCGCGTTGTTCATCACGCTCATGACCCCAGTTGAGCTGTTCGGTAAGATATGGGAAATGATGCGGCGTGATTCTTCGGAGGATGATGAGAATAAGGCAATTATGCGGCAGGCCGCCAAAGCGGAAAAAGCTGAGCCACGAAAGGTTAGCGAGATTAATTTGAACGCTGGCGTGCCGACGGTAGATACAGAAGAACCAGCTAAAGCCAAAAAATCGTCGCCGTTAAGTAGTTTGCGGGGTAGCGTAAAGCAGGACAAATCTGCCGAAGAACAGGCAGCATTGGTTTCGGTGCATGATCCAAATTGGCAATCACCAAGCTTGGATCTACTAGAGAAGAAGCAAAGCCCAGCTGATGCTGGCGATATTCGGCAAAACGCGCAGATCATTCACGACACCTTGGCGGAATTTAACATTGATGTAGAGATGGAAGACGCCAATATTGGGCCGAAGGTGACGCAATATACTTTGCGGCCGCCGAGTGGTGTAAAATTGACGCGCATCACAGCACTGGAGACGAATATTGCTTTGAATTTGGCGGCGCAGAGTTTGCGGATTGAGGCGCCGATTCCTGGGCAAAAAGCCGTTGGTATTGAGGTGCCAAACCGACGAGCGGCTGATGTGCGACTATATGGTGTGTTGGATTCGAAACAATGGAAGCACGCCCATGAACCGTTGAGCTTTGCTATCGGTAAGGATATCTCGGGTGAAGCAGTGGTTGGTGAGCTGAATAAGATGCCGCACATGTTGATCGCTGGTCAGACCGGTTCTGGTAAGTCGGTGATGATTAACACCTTATTGACTAGTTTGTTGTACCGCAATAGCCCAAGCGATATGAAATTGATCTTGGTTGACCCAAAGCAGGTGGAAATGGCACCGTACGAAGATATCCCACATCTGCTGACGCCAGTGATTACTGAGCCAGAAAAGACTATCTCGGCCTTGAAGTGGGCGGTCAATGAGATGGAGCGGCGGTATAAGTTGTTGGCGGCGGAGAAAATTCGTGATATTAAGAGCTATAACAAAAAAATCAAGACTGCTGGCACGAAAATCCCGGTTGCTGATGAGAACGGAAATGTTCAGCAACATGAAGACGGGGCGATGCCATACATTGTCATCGTCATTGATGAGTTAGCTGATTTGATGATGGTGGCGGCGCGTGACGTCGAGGCGCTGATCGTTCGCTTGGCGCAGAAAGCTCGAGCGGTGGGTATTCACCTGGTCTTGGCAACGCAGCGGCCGAGTGTTGACGTGATCACTGGTTTGATCAAGGCGAATGTGCCAGCACGAATTGGCTTTACCGTAGCTTCTCAGGTTGACTCACGAACTATTCTGGACCAGATTGGTGCTGAGAAACTGCTTGGTCAGGGTGATATGTTGCTGTACACACCAAGCATGAGCAAGCCAAAGCGTATTCAGGGTGCATGGGTGACTGATGACGAAGTCAATAAGATAACGGACTATCTCAGGATGCAGTCAGCACCGCAGTACAATGATGAAGTGGTTGCGCAGCCTGTTCAGCTCAATGGTAAGGGTGGCGTAATGGTGAACTTGGAAGGCAATGACGGTGACGCGATGTTTAAGGATGCTGTTCGCTTGGTCATTGAGAGTCGTCGAGCCTCCACTAGTTTATTACAGATGCGGTTGAAGATAGGGTATGGTCGAGCTGCTCGTATCATGGCCGAGATGGAAGACCAGGGGATTATCGGTCCGGCTAATGGATCGAAGCCACGAGAGGTGTTGGTATCAAGCCTTGATGAACTTGGTGATAGCTAATTTGAAATGATCTAGTTATCGTGCTGTTTGGTATTCTCCAAGTAGCGTGACTTTGTGACCGGTTGCGGTGATTTTGTTGATGGCGCGACGTAATGACGGACCGGCAGCATCAACGGTTATGAAGAATTTGTAGTTCCACGGTTGACCAACGATGGGCTGGGATTGGAGGCTGGCAAGGTTGATGGACTGATTGGCGAACGTACGGAGTATCTCGAGGAGACTGCCTGGTTGATGGGCGGTGGTCACCACAAGCGTTGCTCGATTGGCATCAGCCACTGTCGTTGTCTGGTCGAGAACGAGGAAACGAGTGATGTTGTCCTGGGCATCTTGGATGTGCCGCTTGAGAATTGGCATATTGTGTAGCTGAGCGGCGGCCTCACCAGCGATGGCTGCTAGGTGTGGTGAACCGTGTTGCTTGATGAACTCAACAGCGCCAGCGGTATCAAAATATTCAATTTGCGCAGCGTGTGGTAGGCATTCTTGGAGAAAATGCTGGCATTGTGACAAGGCAACAGGATGTGAATAGACAGAAGTGATGTCTTCAAGCTTTGTGCCTGGATTGGTAATAAGGGTTTGTTGAATGGTAAGTGTCACTTCACCAACGATAGGAGCGCTGCAGGATTCGATGTGACGGTAGGTTTCGTTGATGGTGCCGTAAATGGTATTTTCTACTGCCACGACAATAGCGTCGGCTTGGCCGCGGGCATAGGTTTGAAAAACATCGCCAAAGGTCACGCACGGAACGATGGTAGCCTCGGGCCCGTACCATTGTTTTGCTGCTTGTTCGTGAAATGATCCAGCTTGTCCTTGAATAGCGATACGCATGAATTCTATTGTAGCACGGCCCGACAGGGCACATCACTGGACTTTTACATCAGATTACCGTATAATACGAGGGAATAATAACCTAAGGTTATGTGAGATAGCATAACCATCCGTGAAGGATTCCGAAGGAGGAAACATGAACGAATACGAACTGACCGTTCTTATTCATCCAGATTTGGAAGCAAATTTGGACGCGGCGCTGGACAAGGTTCGAGCGTTGATCAAAGACAATGGTGGTGAAATCACCAAAGAAGACAACTGGGGTAAGAAAAAACTGGCTTACCAAATTCGCCGCGAAGATTTCGCAGTGTATGTGTACTTTGAGGCAACATTGCCATCAGACGCACCGCGCAAGATTTCAAGCACATTGAACATTACTGACGAAGTATTGCGCTACTTGTTGGTAAAGACTGATGAAAAGACCCGTCAGGCATTGGCAGAGCAGCGCGAGCGATCTGAGAAGATGGCTGCTGAAGCTACTGAAGCTGACGCATAATTATCGCAAACGATATCGATAATAAACCTATGACAAGGAGGGTAACACTATGGCACGAAGTATCAATCAAGTCATCTTGATGGGAAGATTGACCCGTGATCCTGAGCAGCGCACAACAACGTCAGGTAGGACGGTGGTGAGCTTTTCTATCGCGGTGGATCGCCAAACACAAGATGATCAAGCTGATTTCTTTGATGTCACTGCATGGGAAAAGCTCGGTGAGTTGGTTATGCAGTACCTATCAAAAGGCCGACGCGTATTGGTACAAGGACGCCTTCGCCAAGACAGCTGGGAAGACAAGGAAACTGGCAAGCGACGTTCACGAATTGAAGTGGTTGCTTCTGATGTGACCTTCCTGGATGGGCCAAGTGGTGATACTGCCAGCTCAACGGCAAATATATCAACGAAAGAAGAAGTAGTGACGGAAATTGACGATAAACCAATTGACTTATCAGAAATTCCGTTCTAACAAGGAGTAGAAATGGCTAAACGACAAAAAAAGGATACACCAAGTGTATTTGACTACCGAGATGTAAAGACGTTGCAACGATACACCAACGTGTATGGTCAAATTGAATCAATCGCAAAAACTGGCTTGACTGAAAAACAACAGCGAAGCCTGGCAGTCGCCATCAAACGCGCTCGCCACTTGGCATTGTTGCCATTCGTGACACACGGCTAATTTGGAACATTTTTCGGCGCACCAAAGTATGTGGTGGCGCGCCGGCCAACAGTTCTAAAGATGAAATAAAGGAGCAAGGATGTACCAGCCAACAGATTTAAAAAAAGGAACGATTTGCCAAATAGACGGTAAGCCATATCGCGTGGTTGAATATGGACAGAAGGTGATGGGCCGCGGCGGATCGATTGTTAATGTGAAGTTGAAAAACTTGATTGACGGCAGTGTTATCCCGAAAACCTTCAAGGGGCAAGAGAAGATTGAGTCAGCCGAGGTGACCAATAAAACTGTTCAATATTTGTACCGTGATGGTGAAACATTTTACTTTATGGATCCTGAAAGCTTTGAACAATTTGAATTGGGTGCAGCAATCGTCGACTCAGCAGCTGACTTTTTGAAGGAGGGTGATTCATTGAGTCTGCAGTTCTTTGATGGACGAGTCATCAACGTAGAGTTACCAAAAAACCTCTACCTAGAAGTGACATATACTGAAGATGTCGTGAAGGGTGATACGACATCGAGCGTATTGAAAGATGCGACACTGGAAACTGGCTTAGTCATCAAGGTGCCAGCATTTATTAAACAAGGGGATATTGTTAATGTCGATACAACGACTGGTGAGTATAGGGAAAGAAAAAAGTAGAGAACTGAGGAAATACCTCACGCTACAGTTGAAGATTATACGTCTTCGAATGCGTCGTTTTTGTAAAAGATGTCATCAAGACTCATCGTTGAGATGGGTCTTTTATGGTGGTGCCAGTTTTTGTTTAATCTGTCTGTTGTCTGTGGTTATTCAGATGAGCTTTCCTGGGGATCGCTTGACTAGTAGGGCGTATATGATGGGACGGAGTGTTAGCTGGTGGACACGCAATGATATTGAACGGTTGGCGAAGGACAGTGCTCCACAGACACAGCTGCAATTTGTGACAAGAAATGGCAAGCAGGAAGCTTCTGTAGGCAATTTTGGTGGCACAGTGTGTGGTCGTTGTGTGGCTGATAAAGCGTTGGATTATCCGTGGTGGCAGCGTTTGGTGCCGTTTAGTTTGTGGTGGCGTTCGGTTGAGGTTACTAATGCCGAGGTAAAATTTGATGAAAGTGCACTGGAAGCAAAGATGGCTGAATATGGTGATAGCTTAACATTGCCGCCCGAAAATGCACGAGTAGAGATTCAGAATGACAAGGTGGTGGTTGTAGCAGAGAAAGTTGGTCGTGAACTGCAAAGTGTTGAGGCGCGTCAGGCGATAGCTTCGACCCAGTATTCTTTGGGTGACAAGACCGAGGTGCAGATGAAGGGTAAACGTCTGTCTGCCAAGGTGACGGAAAAACAGCTGCAAGAGTTACGCTCTCGTGTTGAAAAGATTTTGCAGCGAAATATCGCCGTGGAATTTGAAGGTAAGGCAGTCAAAGTTGACAAATCAACCATCGCAAAACTTTTGTCTTTCATCGAAGATGGACATAATATCCCTAAAATAGCGCTCAATCAGGCGAAACTAACGGAGTTTTTGGAACATTCATTTGGCAAAGTAGTCAATAAACCAGCTGGTAAAACCGTTATTTATATGCATGACGGCACAGAGACGAAACGTGAGAATGGGGCGCCAGGTCGGGGCATTGATGTCGCGCAAATGACGGCAAAAGTACAAGAGGTGCTGCTTAGTACAGAGGAAAAAGATAGTAAAATTGCCTTGCTGGCTAAACAGTTGCCTCCGCAGCCGGTATATAAAGAGACGTTTTCTCATTCGGCACTGGGGCTGCAGGCTTATGTTAACTCAGTGGCGCGTGATCATGATATTCGCCTGACAGTTAGCCAAGTGTCTGGCGAAAACTGGAGTGCTCAGGTGCGCGGCAGCGAGTCCAGTGTGTCGGCCAGCACGTACAAATTATATATAGCTATGGTTTTGATGGATAAAATTGATAATAATCAGTTGACTATGAATGATAAAATCGGCGGGGTATCTGTGCAAGAATGTATAACGCAGATGATTGTAAACTCAGATAATGCGTGTCCAGAAGCGATTATTGCTCGCTATAAGGCCAGTGACATAACTGCGTATTTGCGTGAGGGCAAAGGGTTTAAGGATACGTCACTCAGGGGATCGTATGTGATGACGTCGACTAATGATTTGGCGAAGATTTTGAAGGGAATTGATGACGGCACTTTAGTCAGAGGTAGCCACCGCGACTTCTTGTTGGGCTTGATGCAGCGACAGGTGTATCGTCAGGGTATACCGGCTGGCAGTGGCGGCATAGTGCAGGACAAGGTTGGTTTTTTGGAAGGCTACCTGAATGATGCGGCTATCGTGACTCATCCAAAGGGTAAATATGTCATGTCAATCATCACTAAGGGTCAGTCATGGGGCAAAATAGCCGAGATAACTCGTAAACTTGAGGATATCATGTATGGCGGCTAAGGGGCGGCTTGATAAAGAACTGGTTGCTCGAGGGCTGGTTGCTAGCAGGTCGCAGGCCGAAAACTATATTCGCCTCGGTGATGTTGTGGTTGATGGAAAGGTGGTACAAAAGCCAGGTTATATGGTGGGTGATCAGGCGTTGATTACGTTGTCGCCACGTGAGCGATACGTCAGTCGTGCGGGATTAAAACTAGCGAGTGTCGCTTCAGCTTTGGGTATCACATTTACCGACCGTGTTGTGCTGGATGTTGGCAGTAGCACTGGCGGGTTTACTGATTATGCGCTGAAACATGGCGCCAAAAAAGTATATGCGGTTGATGTTGGAACGGATCAATTACATCCAGATCTGCGGCGTGACTCAAGGATAGAGTTGCACGAAAAAACTGATATTCGGGATTTTGTGCCAGACGAAGCGCCAGATATTGTGCTAATCGACGTATCATTCATCAGTTTACGGCAAATTTTACCGAATCTTGCGAGCACTTGTAAGGATACGACGCTGATTGTGGCCATGGTTAAGCCACAGTTTGAAGCCGCGCGTCAGCAACTGGGTAACAGTGGTGTCATCAAAAATGATACAATTCGGCGGCAGATTTTGCGTGAGTTTGAGGCGTGGTCGGCAAAATTGTTCGTGACGGTGGACAAAGCTGATAGCGCCGTGGCTGGAGCTCGCGGCAATCGTGAGCGATTTTATGCACTAAAAGTAGCCAAACCAACTACACGTTAAATCTAAACTCAACGACATCATCAGGTTGCATGACGTAGGTTTTACCCTCAGTTCGTATTTTGCCAGCAGCGCGGGCGGCAGCTTCAGAACCAGCACTGACGAGGTCGTGATAGTCGACCACTTGAGCAGCAATGAAGCCTTTTTCAAAGTCGGTGTGAATAACGCCAGCAGCCTGTGGTGCCGTCCATCCTTTGTGGATAGTCCAGGCACGAACCTCTTTAGGTCCAGCAGTTAAGTAACTTTGAAGGCCGAGGGTATCATACGCGGCATGAATCAATTGCATGAGTCCGGTTTCCGTGACGCCGTAACTTTCCAACAGCTCGGCAGCTTCTGCGGGTGATAGTCCCTTCAGCTCTTCTTCCAGTTTGGCACTCAAAAACAAAGCTTTAGCAGGCGCCACCAAGGAAGTCAGCTCTGATTGCAGCGTAGCATCGGTTAGTCCCGCCTCGTCAACATTGAATGCATAAATAACTGGTTTGGCAGTCAGTAGGTGGAGATCTTGAATCAATTCTGTGTTCAAGTCGGCTATTGAAGATAGCGGTACACCAGACTGCAGTTGTTCTAGTAGTGTTTGTAGATAGGCGACTTCTTCGCGAGTTGCTGGACGGGCTTTGGCCTCTTTCTGTAACCGTGGCAATCGATTTTCTATGGTTTGAATATCTGCTAAGATTAGCTCAGTGTTGATGATGTCAATGTCAGCTTTGGGGTTGACTGGTGCTTCATCATGGCGCAAAATGGCGTTATTTTCAAAAGCACGAACCACATGCACAATTGCGTCACATTGCCGGATGTTTGCTAAAAACTTATTGCCCAAACCCTCACCTTTAGAGGCGCCTGCTACTAACCCGGCGATATCCACAAATGTCACCGTGGCTGGCAGAATTTTCTCTGAGCCGTATAATTTTGCTAAAACCTCCAGCCGTTCGTCTGGCACCGGAACAATTCCCGTGTTCGGCTCAATCGTCGCAAAAGGGTAGTTTGCCGCTAAAATATCGTTGTTTGTTAATGCATTAAAAGTGGTTGACTTGCCAACATTGGGGAGCCCCACGATACCAATAGATAAACTCATGAGCTTATTATACCATCACTGATGGTTGCAAGGATAGCGTAGCTGTATTAGAATAAGCAGTATGAAGAAAATGATTATATGGGGTATTATATCAGTAGTGGTCGTGGTGGCTATTATCGTCGCCGGCGTAAAGAGCGGGTTTCTCTACCTGGGTTTTAAACAACCGCAGCAAATAGTAAAGACACCGTATGTGATATGTGGCAAAGATATGATTGACCGGTATAATAAAATTCGTCAAGACACCGACTTGTCAGTTGATGAAGCAGCCAAGAAAAAACATGGCGAAGAGATGAAACAGTTTGCCGATGATGTGAAGGCAAAAAAGGATTATGACAAGGATCCAACCTGTGCGTTCATGGCCTTGGCGTATCCGTTCTACTATACCCGAGATGCAGCTGCGGCAAAAAGTGGCTATGAAGCCCTTGAAAAAGCAGTGAACAATTCTGGCGTATATGTAGACCATCGAGTTAATGACATTATTACCCTTGATGCCATAAAGAATATTGTGGGCTCACATGATAAGCAGGGTGATCAGAGGCGGGGAGACTAAATGAATCGGCGGTGGGCATTCGCTTCGTTGATTCTGGTCGGCGCCATGGCTTCGGCGTTGTGTTTCACAAACGATGCTTATGCGGCACGTGCGCCACGTAACAAATCAGAGATAGATGCCTGGAACAAATACTTAGAAAATAAAGTTTGTGGCCAGGGAGCCTTATGGTTTAATGATAAAAATGGCAATTATGGCCCCTCGAACGGCTGGGAGCAGGGCTATTATTCAACTGGCGTGCAGGCTGTTGCTCATAATCAAGAATACATCACCATATACCTCCATGGATCGGCGGTGATGGGCGGTGAATGTACAGGATTACCATTTTATGCTACACAGATTCAATCACTATCATCAAGGATGACAATTCATGGTACTAACCTCCTCCGTGGACGTGGTGATGCGAGTGGCTGGACATCAATTGGAGATTCATTGCCAGCAACATTGGACATTAGGAATGTTGCTACGCCTGGTGATCCAAATGGCCAGGTGCTATATTTAACTTTTTGGCGTTGTGGTGATTTTAGAGAGAATACTTCAATTGGTCGATGTCGAGCAGAAACGTTACCAGTCAGGATAATCCGCCAGGCTAGCCCATGGCGCGCAGAGGGAGAGAGTTATATTCGTCGTGAAACAGCAGGGAATAACAATGTTGATCGGGATTGGCAGAAAGCAACGTTATTTGCTAAACCAGGTGAGACTATTGGTTTTACTCACCGACTGGCTATGCGTGACGCAAATGCTAATCAACAAATTCGCCATACCATTAGGGGGCATAATTTGCCGCGAAGTCCGCACATTAGTGCTTCGGAAGATGCCAGCGTGATTGACTTTGGCTGGTCCAGCCCGCCGTTACGAAGAGATACCTTCATTCAACACTATGGTCCATACTCTGGCGCAAAGAACCCTTGGAATGTTATGAGATATACCATTAAAGCAAGTGACGCGGGAAAAAATATTTGTCAACGAATTGAATGGGCGCCAGCTAGTTATACCGGTGGTGTTGCTGGCTCAAACTATGCGTGTGCTGTTGTGCCATATGAATACACTTTGAAGCCATCAATTGATGTGGCTTCAACAACAATTATGCTAGGACAAAAGAAGGTCTCTGGAGTACAGGGATCGATATACAATAGCGGACCGACACGCTCTAAGCCAACTCGTAGTGCGGTAGTGCGGTTTGTGGCAAAGGCAGGTAACACCATTGCTGAATCTGGTGATAATGTAAAGATGTCTATTGAGAATCCATGTGAATTAGCAGCTCACATTGCCGCAAAACATGGCGTGACAATTTCTGGTGCTTGTAAAGACCTTTACAAAGATGGCTCGGATCGAGACTTTCCAGTCAATCAAACCATGATTCATTCGTCTGACGATGATATCAATGGATTGCCGGTCCAGTCGGGCGATAGGGTTTGTTATGCAACGGTAGTTGCTGCTTATAAACAAGAGGTTGGTAAAGAAACGTCATCATACGCTGTGAAGTGTGTGGTTGTCAGTAAAAAACCAAAAGTTCAGTTCTGGGGTGGCGATGTCAGGGCTGGTGTGTCATTTGGCGGGACGGCAAGTAAGGGGTTGGTGCAAACCAGCATGACTATTTTGGACGATAAACGGTACGGATCGTGGGCAGAGTATGGCATTTTGTCGCCACAAAATATCATTTCTGCTTCAGGTGCTGGATTGTCCGATGGCGGCCCAGCTGGGGGCTTAGCTCGTGAATATAATACCTTGACATTCCGTAACACTAAAACACCATATGGGCAGTTTGGTCGCCTCACAGGATACAATTACCCGGCTATCAAAGGAACGGACAGTGGCTCTATAAAGATCGGTGACGGGCAGTTATCTGGTAATGCAGAATACCGTGCAGCGCAAGTAGAGATTACTGGCGGCACCGTGAAGACCGGTGTATACATCACGGTATATGGGCGAACGGTGCGAATTACCGGTGATATTACCTATGCAAATGGCCCGCTATCAAGCGTTGGAGCTATTCCACAACTCATCATTCGAGCAGACCATATCATCATAGAGCCAAATGTGCAGCGTGTCGATGCCTGGTTGCTGGCCAACAAGACTGTCAGTACCTGTGCTGAAGCCAAGAATGGCAAGGGTTGGCCAGAATCAGATCTGTTAGCAAGTGGGGCTTGCGATAAGCAACAGCTTCGTGTTAACGGACCAATTGTAACCGGGTCGCTCTATCTGCGGCGCACACATGGTTCTGATCAGACTGATTTTGGTAAACCGGCAGAGATTTTGAACTTGCGACCAGACGCGTATTTAGCAAATTATGGCCGTTCACGTGATTCGGGTGCCATTCAGACCATGTATTCCCGTGAACTGCCGCCACGTTTTTAACGTTTTGTTTTACAAATACAAAAAGCTTATGTATAATGAAAGGTGATATGAAATTCTCAAAAGGGTTGGGCGACTTCTTCGGACTAGACATCGGTACAAACGCGGTGCGGGTTGTTCAATTGGGTCGCAGTGGTTCAGGCTGGAACTTGATGCATTATGGTTATGCACCAGTTGATAGCAAAATATCAAGCAGTGATTCACCAGAGGCGAAGCGCCGTTTGGGTGAAGTGATTATGACTGCCGTTGGGCAAAGTGGCATCAAAACCTCAAATGTTGCCATCGGGCTACCTTCGAGTAAAACCTTCAGCACTATCATCGATGTGCCAAAAGTTTCCGACCAAGAGCTGCGCGCAACCATGAAATATCAGGTGGAACAATATATTCCAATGTCAATTGACGATGCAAAGGTTGACTGGGCGTTGCTTGGTGATAGTTTGCGAACACAAAACCAGTATGAGGTGCTATTGACCAGTACAGCTAAATCATACGCCGAAAGCAAATTGGAATTTGTGGAAGGTTTGGGTTTTAATGTTATCGCTGAGGAGCCAGACCCGATAGCAATGGTTCGCTCATTGACGCCATCTGACAATCAAGACGTGAAATTGATCCTCGATATGGGCGAAATCTCTACTGATTTAGCCGTGGTATATGGCACAACACCTCGGTTAGTGCGTACGGTGCCAACAGGTCTGCAGTCACTGGTGCGGTCAGCGGTACAGAATCTGAGCGTCCAAGAAGACCAGGCGCGGCAATTTATTTTGAAGTTTGGCTTGGCGCCAGATCGCCTGGATGGTCAGGTGCTCCGAGCGATTGATATGGTTTTGGACAATTTTGCTTCAGAAATTGTCAAATCAATCACTTTTTTCCAAACGCGTTACACGAGCTTGCAGGTTTCTGGCATATTATTGTCTGGATTTGGCGCAGCTATCCCGCAGATGGATCAATACATTTCCTCAAAGGCTGGCATCAACGCTGTTACTGCTAATCCGTGGCAACGTGTTTCGATGTCGCAGAATGATCAGCAGCAATTAGCTCCAGTGGCCTCTGAGTTTGCAACAGTCGTTGGGTTAGCGCAAAGGAGTAATCTCGGATGATTGAAATCAACTTGATCCCAGATGTTAAGCGCGAATTACTACGCATTCGCATGATGCGCAATGCGGTCATATCAATGTCAATATTGGTAGGTATCGTGTCTATTGCTATCGTTGTGTTTTGTGCAGTTGTTTTAGGTGGTCAACTAGCGTTTGAACTCAAGCAAGACAGTGATATAAAAAGCAAATATGGTGAATTGTCACAAATTAGCGATCTAGACAAGACCGTAACGTTGCAGCAGCAGTTGGGGCAGATCGATCGATTACATAATAACAAAAAGATTAATTCACGGCTGTTATCTCTGATAAGCGCCATCAACCCGCCAGCACCAAATAATGTACAGATATCAATGGCGCGCCTTAACCCAGAAGAAAAGACAATTACCCTGGAAGGTTCAGCCGTCAATGGTTTTGCGGCGCTGGAAGTCCTCAAGAAGACATTGACCAGCACCAAGGTGAAAAAGGGCAATACTGAGGGTGACGGTGTGCCGCTAGCAAGTGATATGAAAGCCGGTGAAACAACATTTGGCGAGAATGCCGAAGGTAAGAAGGTGTTGCGCTTTGCCTTTACTTTCACCTATCCTGATGACCTGTTTGCACATTCAAAAGAAACGATTTCAATCATTACGCCGACCAGCAAGACAAACGTGACAGATTCACGCTTAGGCGTTCCAGAAAGCCTCTTTAGCCGTAGTGAATCAACTGAACAGAAGAAGGAGAATCAATAATGCCTTCAGGTGAGCAAGATGTGGCAATTCGCAAACGCCAACAGATAGATTCTTCAAAAAAGACAATGTTCTTTTTTGTGGCGGGTGCTGCTTTTTTGGCGGGTGTTTCCCTGGTAGTATCGATATTCCTGATACAACAGATCATCTTCCATTCTAAAGTTATTGCTACAAAAAATGGTACCGTGAGTACCTTACACAGCAATATCTCTAACGCCAAAGAGCTAAAAGATAACATCAGAGTGTTAGAGACAAATGATGCACTCAAATCAGTAAAATCGAGCGACGAGAGCAGTCCACTACAGACTATTTTGGACGCATTACCAGCTGAGCCAAATGCCGATGCCTTGGGTGCTGCCTTGCAGCAAAAGTTTATCGGAGCGGTGCCAGGCTTGACACTGGAGAGTCTAACGGTAGACGCAGCCTCTGCCAGTGAAGGGGAGTCTAACTCAGAGTCAGCACACAAGTTCAACCTTTCAGTTAGTGGTGCGCCTGACAAATTGAAAGAATTGATGGAGCGTTTTGAGAAATCAATTCGTGTCATTGAAATCACCGCCATGGAAATTCAAGCTGGTGATGGCAAGGTGGTTCTCAACGTACAAGGCAAAGTTCCATACAATCCAGCGCAGGCAATTACACTTGAAAATAAGGTGGTAAAACCATGAAAAAAACAGATATAGCAATGATTATTTTAGTAGCAAGTTTGGGCGTGATCGTCGCGTATGTGGTGGCGTCTAACTTGTCATTTCTGAAGTTGCCAGACAGTGGCGTAAAAGTACAAACGATTCGCAAGATTTCATCAGATGTAACGCAACCAAGCAAAGATATTTTTAACGATAAAGCGATCAACCCTACCGTTGAAGTGATTGTTGGTGGCGAAAACGGATAAGGGGTTAGCAACATGGCGCTGCTAACAGATGAAATACAGGAAAAACTCATCAAGCTTTTGATTGATGAGGGTCTTGTTGAAAAGAGAATTTTAGATGACGCAGAAAAGCGGGCAAAAAAAGAAGATAAGCCGCTTTTTTCGCTGTTGACCGAAGAAGGTGTCATCGACAATGAGCTTCTGACGCACGCGGTGGCTCAAGTTTCAGGCGTACCATATGTCAATTTGAGCAATAGCTTCATCGATCAGAATATCTTATCTCTGCTGCCGGCTGAAGTGGCAGAGCGTTTCATGGCCGTTCCGTTGGCTGAAGTTCAAAACCGCCTGGCAGTCGCTATGATCGATGCCAATAACGTCCAGGCCGTTGATTATTTGGCAAATCGTATTCAGCGTCCGCTAAAGGTATTTATGGCATCTGAGGACAGCGTCAGGCATGTCCTAGGTCAATACAAGGCGGATTTGTCGACGGTTAGTGACGCAGCTCAGGTATCACAAGAGGAAGCAGCTATTGAATCAGCGACCGAGATCAAGACTATCGTCCAGGACTCTCCAATTTCGCGCGCATTAAGCACTATTTTGGAATATGCAGTGAAAAGTCATGCCTCTGATGTACATATTGAACCGCTCGAGAAGGCTCTGAAGATTCGCTGCCGTGTTGACGGTGTGCTCAGGGAGGTCATGCAGCTACCGAAAAGTATTGAGCCAGCGCTCGTGAGCCGTATAAAGATTTTATCCAGCTTGAAAATTGACGAGCACCGCATCCCTCAGGACGGTCAGTTTGCAGTGAATGTAGCTGGTAAGGCGGTCGACTTGCGTATAGCAATATCACCGGTGGTTTGGGGTGAGCAGGTGGTGATTCGTCTGCTTGATAAGACGGGAAATTCGTTTGATTTGGAAGATATGGGTTATGCGGGCCGAGCTCTGCGCAGCATCCGAAAAGGAATTAAGCGGCCAAACGGTATGATTTTGACATCTGGTCCGACAGGTTCTGGTAAATCCACGAGTTTGTACGCTTTGATCAAGGAAATTAAAGACGACTCAGTCAATATTGTGACACTGGAAGACCCTGTGGAGTATAAAATGGACGGTGTCAATCAGATTCAGGTGAACACTGAGGTTGGGCTGACGTTCGCTTCGGGGTTACGTTCTATCTTGCGTCAAGACCCAGATGTGGTGATGGTGGGTGAGATTCGTGACGCGGAAACGGCTAACTTGGCGGTTCAGGCGGCACTAACGGGACATTTGGTGTTTTCAACGCTGCACACCAACTCAGCAGCCGGTGTGTTGCCGCGTTTGTTGGATATGGGGATTGAACCATTCCTGATCGCTAGTACTGTGAACACGATTATCGGTCAGCGCCTGGTCCGGCGAGTTGCCCCGAAACACGATGCTTATCAGTCTTCACCTCTGGAGACGCAAACTATTCAATCAACGATTGGACATTTGTTACCACAATCACGAGAACAAGTTGTGCCATATGCTCAAGACTTGGGATATAAAGACTTGCCGCTGGCTGGTCAACAATCATACACGCTAGTGAGAGGTCGGGACACTCCTCAGTCACCGCGAGGATATCTGGGGCGCGCTGGTTTGTACGAGGTGATGGATGTGACTGAGGAGATCCAAAACTTGATCGTCAAACAAGCAACCTCAGCAGAGATTCAGCGCATGGCGGTCCAGCAGGGGATGATTACGATGCGTCAGGATGGTTATTTGAAGGCCTTGAGTGGTATTACGACACTAGAAGAAGTTAATCGTGTTGCAGCAGACACAGCATAAAAAAAGGGGGAATTATGAATAATCAAGAGCTAAGAATTGAACTATTACTGGAGGATGTGGTTAAGAAGCGCGCATCTGACCTCCATATTCAAGTAGGCTTACCACCGATGCTGCGTATCGATGGGCGTTTGATGCCAGTGGCTGGTACTATGCCACTTGATGAGGCGGCGGTCGAACGTTTGGTGTTCCAAATTTTGGATGAAGATCAGCGTCAGATTTTGTTGAAAGACAAAGAGTTTGACTTCAGTTTTGCGTTTGGTACATTGGGGCGATTCCGTGTGAATGCCTTCCATGAAAGAGGTAATTTGGCAGCTGCGCTGCGTCTGATTCCCAACGAAATCAAATCAGCTACCGAACTTGGTATGCCGCCAATCGTCAATAGTTTCGCCGACTTCCCACGAGGCTTGGTGCTGGTGACGGGTCCGACGGGTTCTGGTAAGTCGACGACTTTGGCCTCATTGATTGATAAAATCAACTCAGAAAAGTCACACCATATCATTACCATTGAAGACCCAATTGAGTTTACTCACAAATCCAAGCAATCAGTCGTTGTACAGCGAGAAGTTCACTACGATACCTACTCATTCTCAGCGGCCTTGCGATCCAGCTTGCGTCAGGACCCAGACGTGGTGCTGATTGGTGAGATGCGTGACTTGGAAACTATTTCAGCGGCTATTACCATTGCTGAAACTGGACACTTGGTGTTTGCAACCCTTCACACCAACTCAGCTGCCCAGTCGATTGACCGTATGATTGACGTGTTCCCGCCACACCAGCAGCCACAAATTCGAGCACAGCTCAGTAATATCTTGATGGCTATTTGTTCACAACGGTTGGTGCCAGCCATTGGCGGTGGTCGTGTGGTGGCAGCAGAAATCCTCATCGCCAACCCAGCGGTGCGTAACATCATCCGTGAAGGTAAGTCTCACCAGTTGGACGCTGTTATTCAAACCGGTGCCGAGCAGGGTATGCAGACCATGGACCGAACTCTGGCAAACCTCGTACAGAATGGTACGATTACCTATGATAGCGCACGTGAATTCGCAGTTGATTTGACGGAATTAGAAAGGTTATTGCGAGGATAATATATGAAAAAATACGCCTACGAAGCCAGGGATAGCGCCAGTAATAAGATAGTCAAATCAGTGGTTCAGGCTGAGAGTGAGCATGCGGCTGCACGTTTGCTGACTGACCAAGGTTTTGTGCCACTAAAAATTGAGCTTGAGGACGATAAGTCAAATTTTATTGATAGAATATTAGGGCGTATCACGTCCAAGGACAAAATATTGTTCACTCGTCAGCTGTCGACGTTGATTGGTGCAGGATTGCCATTGTCGCAAAGTATGCGTACGGTGCTAGAACAAACGTCCAATAAGCGCATGCAGGGTATTGTCCAGGAAGTGATCGCTGACATTGAAGGTGGTAAACAGCTATCTGATGCCTTCTCCAAACATCCTGAGGTGTTTGATAAGCTATTCATCGCCTTAGTTTCAGCGGGTGAGGCTTCTGGAACGTTGGATGAAGCTTTGAAGCGAGTGGCAAACCAGCAGGAAAAAGATGCGGCAATGATGCGTAAGGTCAAGGGTGCCTTGACATACCCATCAATCGTCCTAGTAGTGATCGTCATGGTGGTTGGTTTTATGACGGTTTCGGTTGTACCACAGGTCAAAGGCCTATACAAAGACGTTGGACGAGAACTGCCAATTTTGACGCAAGTGATGGTTAGTATCGCTGATTTCTTCATCAATTTCTGGTGGCTATTAGCTATTTTACTGGGATTTGGCATTTACTTCTTCGCTCAGTACTTGCAAACAGAGGCGGGCATTCATATGAAGGACAAATTCAAGCTCAATGTGCCGCTGTTTAAGGGCATGTTCCGTAAGCTCTACATGGCGCGGTTTACCCGAACTGGACAGACGCTATTGTCAACTGGTGTACCAATGCTTGATATGCTGAAAATCGCTGCAGACGGTGTTAATAACGTTATTGTCAGCGAGGAAATTATGCGCGCTGCTGACAAGGTGAAGGGCGGAAAGGCATTATCTCTGTCGCTAAAAAATGAGGAATATATGCTGGAAATGGTGCCTCATATGATCAAAATTGGAGAGCAATCAGGTAAGGTTGATGAAATGATGGGCAAAACAGCTCAGATTTATGAAAATGAGCTTGATGAGGAAATTAAAGCCATATCCACCGCCATCGAGCCAGTATTGATGGTGTTTTTGGCTATTGTAGCAGCTGGTATGGTGGGAGCCATTTTGTTCCCAATCTATAGTCTGGTTAACCACGTAGGAATCTAGACAACGTGCTAGTTACCGTGTATTATAAGGATAAGCACTACCGCTAACATTAGTAATAGATCATAGAAAGGTGGAAACTTTATGATCAACACACAAGATAAAAAAGGCTTTACGATCATAGAAGTGGTATTGGTTCTGGGTATCGCAGCACTGATATTCCTAATGGTCTTCATCGCTGTTCCAGTACTAAACCGTAACCAACGTGACACGGCTCGTAAAAACGACTTGAGCCTTGTTTCAACTGCAGTTACTAACTACTCCAATGCTAACCGTGGCGCGTGGCCAGGCACTGAGAAACTCCGATCATTTTTGGGCACAGATCTGTCAAAATACACCAACAAAGATCACGTGTCAGTTGACAGTAAAAAGAATTCAGTTACTGTTAGCGACACCGAAATTCAGGTTGTTACTGGCATGAAATGTGGTGAAAGCTCTAAGGAGAAACAGGAATTAGAACCTGGTACTTCACGGCAGTTTGCGGTCGTGGTACTGCTTGAAGGTGGCCCAACTCACTTCTGCCAAGACAGCGGTGCTTAAGAATCAGATCAATTATAGCAGCCTCGTCATCAACAGAGGCTGCTTTTTTTTACTATTTCTGCTACCATAAGAGGTATGGACAGTTGTATTATGATCATGATGACCGTAGGGATTGGATTGTTAGGGGCGGTCTTGGGTAGCTTTGCGGGGGCGCAAGTGTGGCGGTTGCGTGCCTGGCAACTGAAACAAGACAAGGCTGCTGGTGAAAAAATAGACGCTGCTGAATGGAAAAAGCTCAAGCCGCTCATTGGCAAAAAACTCAAAAAAGATCGTTCACAGTGTTTGTCGTGCCATCATGATTTAGCGTGGAAGGATCTGATACCAGTTTTCAGCTGGCTACGTTTTGGTGGTAAATGTCGGTACTGCAAAGCAAAAATTGGCTATACAGAAATTTTGTTAGAAATTGGCCTGGGAGCTTTGTTTGCGCTTTCGGTATGGTTTTGGCCAGAATCGCTTTCTGATCTAGGACTGTTACGGGCGATTGTATGGCTGTCAGCTTTGGTGCCATTAACAATATTGTTCGTTTACGATCTAAGATGGTCCATTTTGCCTGATATTGCCATGTGGCCATTCGTTGGGTTGGGCGGTATTTTTGTAGCTACGCAATTCATCACCTCTTCGGATAGCCTTGGTCTCTTTATGACACTCAGTGGAGCAGTAGCTATTTTAAGCGGCTTATATCTTGTGCTGTATGCCATTTCCAAAGGTGAGTGGATTGGGTTTGGGGACGTCAAGCTCGGTCTTGGTTTGGCATTATTCTTGGCTGATTGGAAGTTGGCGTTTTTATGCCTCTTCGCAGCTAATCTCCTCGGTACGCTGATGGTCCTGCCTGGGATGGTGCGAGGAACACTAGACCGTAAGGCTAAGGTGCCGTTTGGGCCGCTCTTGATAGTTGGATTTTTGCTGACATGGTTTATTGGTCCGGAAATTATCCGTGGATTGTTTCCACTGATATGATGGCTAAAGAAAACGCTTATGCTATACTAGAAGTATGCGACGACAGGGTGGCTTTACTGTAATTGAAGTAACAATGTTTCTAGCAATCTCCGGCACTATGGCGATTGCGTTGTTGGCTGGTATCGGCGTAGCCATTCAGCGCCAACAGTATCGCGACGCTGTCCAATCTTATGCCAATTTTTTAACGGAACAATACTCAAAGGTTATTAGTATAGAAAACGACCGACAGCCAACAGATCCGTGTCCCATTCCGGGGGCTAGCGTCAATGGCTATCGGGGGCAGTCGAACTGTGTGATTGTTGGGCGTTACATCATTGGCGAAGATCAGGGCAGGAGCTTCCGTGTGAAGCTAATCTATGCATTGCTTGGGGCTGACGGGAAAACCTGGTCATATCGATCGTCAAATAACAATGTCGCCGAATATCAAACCAACTGGAGTGTAAAAACAGCTCTTGCTGAGCCGTCTGGCGCCGGCTTGTCGGTTGCCATGGTTCGCAACCCTGCTACTGGAGAATTAGCGATACGCTCAGATTCACGCACCTATCCAGATGATAAAATTAATGAACTACTGACGAGTAGTGGCGACGTGACGTATGAGGTTTGTATATATGATGAAAAATGGTTCTCTCCAGAGCGTTTGTCAGTCTTTATTGGTGCGCGTGCTGGATCAAGTGAGGCATTGACAGTGAAGGGGGCGGGAGATGCATGTAAAGCGCTGTAGACATCAGGCTGGAGATACCCTGATTGAGGTCATGTTGGCGACTGCTGTTTTTAGTGCAGTTGCTGTTGGTTGTCTGACAGTGATGAACCGTGGACTATCCATAGCCCAGCAATCTCTTGAGTCGACACTGGTCCGTCAGCAAATTGATGCACAGGCAGAGATGCTCCGTTTTGTGCACAACAACTCTCATAAAGGGGATGTGACCATGGCTGAGCTGTGGAATAATCTGCCCAAAAAAGATGCGGCAAATGAGATGTTAAGCGTTGATACCTGCCCGGATCACTTTGGTGATGGTGAATTTGCATTGCGTTCACGCAGCGATTCGCTTGGTCGAGTGTCGACGTATATGCCAGCTCAAGTGTATGCCAAACAAGAGGGTGATGTTTCATACGGTATTTCTGTGCAATTGGTGCATGTCACCGGTGGATCTGCCTACGATGCGTATATTCAGGCTTGTTGGTACGCGCCAAGTCAGCCAAGGCCTGTGACGATAGGAACGATTGTGAGGTTATATGCACCAGAGAAGAGCTAATTCAGGATTTACCTTAGTAGAGCTGATGTTGGCGATGGCATTTGTATCAGTATTGCTATTGTCTGTTGCTATGGTCGCTGTTCAGGCTGGCAAAATATATAACCGCGGTACCGTCATGAAGACAGTTAATCAGTCGGGTAGAACGATTAGTGATGTCATTCGTCGAGACTTTCTACAGAGTAGCGCCACTAAGATTGTCAACTCAGCCAACCCAGTTATTTTAGTCCGTGAATCTGGGTCAGTTAGAAGCGGTCGTGTATGTTTGGGTCAATATTCCTACGTTTGGAACATGGCTTCCGCGATTGATGATCCAGTGATTCGCCGGAGTGGCAGTGGAGTTGTTCGCTCTAATGGTCAGGCTATTAACCTAGCGCGAATATTGGATGAAGATGCTGCGTTGTGTCAATCGACCTCAGGTTCATATCCGATGGACATCGAGCCAGAGCGAGTTACGCATTTGCTGCGGCCTATTGATGGCACTGATGTAGCCATTGCCGTGCATGATTTTACGGCGTCTCGCGTTACGTCAGCTAATAATTCAGAGGCGCTGTACAAAGTATCGTTCACACTGGGGACAAGTGCTGTTGCCGAGCTGCAGGACATGGCCTGTAAGCCACCAGAAGACAATGAGGCCAATTTCAATTTCTGTGCAATTAATAATTTTGAGATGATAGTGAGGACCAATGGATAAGAGAAAAGAATCGGGCGCAGCATCTTTGTTTGCAGTCATTTTTTCGGCAATGTTATTGACCATTCTAGCAGCTGGCTTTGTGAAATTAATGCTCAAAGATCAGCAGCAAGCCATCAATAACGACTTGTCGCAAAGTGCCTATGATGCCGCGCTGGCTGGTGTGGAAGACGCAAAACGCGTGATTCGTGCGTGTCAGAAGGGCAATGCTTCGGCATGTGATGCCCTGGAAAAGAAAGATTGCAACAGTGTTCGTCAATCATCGGTATTGGGAGGTGCTGGCAATGCGCAAGAAACCTTGGTCCAAACCAACAGTTCAAACGGTAGGAAATTCGATCAGGCGTATACCTGTCTGAAGGTTTCTATGGATACTGAAGATTTCTTGTATGTAGGAGCGGAAAATAAGGTGCAATTGGTGCCGTTGCGTGCTCGGGGAGCGTTCGATAAAGTGATAATCGAGTGGTTTAACAAAGAAGACAATGCCAATAAAAACGTGGCGTTAGCGGATGTTCACAATGGCGATATTGGTCTACCAGAAAAGGCTACTTGGAGTGCCCAAGCTCCAGCTGTTTTGCGTGCTCAGGTTATTACACCAGGCAATAATTTCACCATAGATAGCCTAGATTCTTCGTCGGCATCGCAGGCGGTCTTCTTGCGCCCTAACGGTATCGTTTCAGGGGTGCCAGCGGTAGAGAATGTAGTGCACAAGGGTTCATTACGCCGCGCTACTGATACGCCAACGACTCGCAACGAACCAACAGGGGTATTATGTTCTAAGGATTTTGCACATCCTCATGGTCATTCATGTAGAGCTATTATTGAGCTTGATGAGGTGAGCCCGGAAGCCAGCGCAAATGCCTTTCTAGCGATAAATCACCTCTACAAGGGCGCTAATGTGCGTGTATCTGTCATGAAAGGAACGGAGCAAGTTATGCTCTATGGTGCTCAGCCGGCGGTTGACTCGACAGGTCGAGCAAATAATCTGTTCCGTCGTGTAGAAGCGCGCCTCCGACTTGGTGAGGATATATGGTATCCAGCCGGATCTGTGGAAGTATTAAATAACTTGTGTAAGGATTTCTCACTTGCTGGCAATATCGTAGAAGGCGGAGCTTGCGACTCCTAAATCCTACTGAGAAGTATCGCTGTGAAAGCGTTCGTGTATGTCTTTTAAGTGTTGGTCAGTGACGTGCGTATACACCTGAGTAGTGGATATACTACTATGACCCAAGAGTGATTGAACTGAGCGTAAATCAGCGCCGTTCATTAACAAGTCCGTAGCAAAACTGTGTCTCATAGTGTGTGGGCTGACATGTTTAGTTATCCCCGCTAGGCGAGCATAGTGTGAGATCATTCGTTGAATACTGCGTGCAGATAAGCGACGATAATCGCCTGATGTGGTTGGCTTGGTTGATCGCCTACTGTAGTTGAGAAAAAGGGCAGGCAGGCTATCTTGACGAGCTTGTAGGTAATTTTCGACGTGTTCAGCGGCATGTTGTGAAACAAACACTGGTCGGTCTTTTTGGCCTTTTCCACGCACCATAAACTCTCGTCGTTTGAGGTTGATGTGGTCTCGATTGAGATTAACGAGCTCCGACACGCGCAGCCCGCTGGAAAAGAGTAGCTCGATGATTGCTCGGTCGCGCAAACCTTGCTCACTGTCTAGTGGTATATTGTCTATCAGATTAACCACCTCGTCGTATTGTAAAAAAGTCACCTGTTTGCGAACCGTCTTCGGCAAGATGATTTTGTCGGCAGATAATGAGGGGATATCACGCCGCGACAGATAGGTGAGAAAGCCACGCAGCGCAATCAAGTGGTAGCTCTGTGTTAAAATTGACAACTCTTTGCCATCGTTGTCATTTTTATAACGATTTAACCACAGGCGATAGCGCCGAATCATCTCTGATGTAATTTTTACTACTTCTATGTCGCCAGCAAATTCAATGAATCGTTCCAGATATAACGAATAGTTTCGGATGGTATTTTGGCTTCTACCGCCCTCTATCTCTAAATGCTCCAGGAAATCAGTTAGTGCCTCTGATACAAACATAAGCCTATTGTACGGGTATTTAGGCAGTTTATCAAATAATGGCTTTTTGCTATCATAAGACAAATACTAACGAAAGGAGCTACAATGGCAAGTAATGATGGAAAGGTTTTCTGTGGAGTTGAGCGAACACTGATTGTATTCAAACCAGACGCAGTCCAGCGGGGAATTGTGGGGGAAATTTTACAACGCTTTGAGCGAGTTGGTCTAAAGATTATTGGTGTCAAGATGGTATCTCCAGACAGGGAACATTATCAAAAACACTATGAGGGCATTGGCAAATTAGCAACTCGTCGTGGTGAAGAGACCCTCAATATTACACTAGATATGATGATGGATGGTCCAGTGATTGCCATGGTGCTCGAGGGTGTGGAAGCTGTAGCAGTGGTTCGTAAAATTGTTGGCCCAACCGAACCGAAATCTGCTGACATGGGTACAATCCGTGGTGACTACTCACACGTCAGCTTTGGTTATGCCGACTCATGCCGTAAGGGCATTCCAAACCTGATCCATGCCTCTGGCGACTCTGAAGAGGCCGTTCAAGAGATTGCCCACTGGTTTGAAGAGGCAGAATTGGTAAATTATACAACACTGAGTGAAAAATTTACTCGATAACACTGGTATATCCACAGAGTTACCGTGGTATAATAGTAATATGCCTCGGTAGCTCAACTGGATAGAGCAGATCCGTCCTAAGGATAAGGTTGTAGGTTCGACTCCTGCCCGGGGTACCATAGACTATGACAAAGAAGACTAAAACAGTTAAGGCTTTTGATGGCCAACGCGATGGCGAGGAGTTGTTGTTTGTCTTTCGTCGCCACATTATTGCCATGCGCAAAGGTTTCTATTGTCTGCTATTACCGATGACATTTGGTGCAGTGCCGTTTTTGATTTGGCAAAGTAACCTCGAACTGCTGTGGGTATTCTTTGGTAGCTTTATCTTTGGGCTATTGTTGTTTATTTATCATTTTCTCATGTGGTTTTTTACCTACTTCATCGTGACGGATCGGCGAATTCGCCAGGTTACGCAACGTGGGTTCTTTGGTAAGGATGTTGTAGAATTGCAACTACGAAAAATTCAAACTATCAGTTATAATATCCCAGGGTTCAGCGGCGAAATGTTCAAGTTTGGAACGATTATTATTCAAACATTTGTCGGTGATCTTGTGATTAAGAATGTGGAACACCCAAATAAAATTTACAACATGTTGCAAGATGCAGTAGAAATAGCGAATGAAAGGAATAGTCATGATCAAGAAAGCACTGAAGCGTAAGTCAGAAAAGTCGAAAAAAGTACCGACGCGTATCACTAACGATACGGTCGCTGAACATCGTGAGAAGATTCTGGCGGGTGGTCGTAAGCACAAGTACCCAATTCAATACACCAGGCACCGGTTGGTGTGGAACGCTATATTCATTGGACTTGGAACAGCAATCTTGATGACGGTGTTTGTGTGGGTTCAGCTTTACATTTGGCGTGACACAGGGGATGTCGCTTATCGCATCACGCGCACTGTACCACTGCCTGTGGCGTCCATCGAAGGTGCAACAGTTCGCTATAGTGACTATTTACGATACTACCGCAGTACATTAGCTTCCCTCGAGTCAGTCAATCGTCTGGGTGGTGATGATAAGGTGAAGTTTCAACGACAACAGTCCATGGACTTAGTTGTAAAAATTACATACGCAAAGAAAATTGCTCAAGAAAAGGGAATTACAGTATCAGATTCTGAGATTGATGCAGCGTTGCAACGGCATAAGCGCGGACTTTCTGATGCTTCGTATGATGCTGCCGTTCGTAAGACATTGGGATTGTCTCTCGCTGAGATGAAAGAAAACCTTCGAGATAGCCTCATCACTAGTAAAGTATCCTTTGCTGTTGATGACAAGGCAACCAACCTGGTTTCTGCTATAGATGGAGCCATAAAATCAGGTAAAAGCTTGGCAGATATTGCGACAGAACATGGTCAATCAGTGCAATATGTTGCCGACATGTCAGTTGGCAAGGATAATGCTGACGGCATCACTGAACAGGCTCTGAAAATTGAACCAGGAACCACTTCAGAAGCCAAGCAGACGGTTTCTGGTGACGGCTACTACTTTATTCGTGTTGATGAGCGAACTGATAGTTCTGTGAAGTATAGCTATATTCACGTGCCACTAACGGCATTTAAGGCTAAAGTTGATGCATTCAAGACTGAAAAGAAGGCTACCTACTACATTTCTCTTGATTGAAAAATAATTCACATCTGATATAATTATGCGGAGGAGTCTTGCCGCTGTAGCTCAGTTGGTAGAGCGGCGCTTTCGTAAAGCGTAGGTCACCGGTTCGAATCCGGTCAGCGGCTCCATTAGTAGTATGAAACAAGAAATAACGACGAGTATTAAGACTATTATGAGCGACCGCTGGTTGGCAGGTTTGATAATTTTTAACATCATTTTTGCCGTCATCGTCGTGATCGTTTTGGCGGCTCACATAAAACCGCGTGAAACACAGGTTATCACCCAATATAGTGCCTTTGGTATTACAAGTCTATATAGAGACTATTGGTACACACTGTGGTTTTATGCTTTGCTGGAAGTTGTTGCTATTCTGGGGCACAGTATTCTTGCAGTTAAACTAGTGAAGCTGGAGCGTCGTCATCTTGGCTTAGCTCTAGCCTGGGGAACTATTGGCTTTTCAGCCATCCTCTTATTGTTTGCATTACCAATATTACGAATTGCTTCATTTGGATAAATGATATGGATCTAGAAATACCTGTAGGCAAACGAAAACCATTCTACCGTTTTTTGGAGATGCTACCCGGAATGTTGAGCTATGGCGTCATCATTCTATTAATTTTGCTATCAATCTTTAATCCATTGCTAGCTTCTGTGTATCTATTGGTCTTGATATCCATGGCTCTCATAAAGATTTTTGGTATCAGCTATCATATGTTGGTTGGTCGTACAAACATGGAGAAAGCCTGTCGGGTGGACTGGTCTCGAAGGTTGCATGACCTTGAAGATCCAGCGGCTGCTCATGCCCGATTACTCTCTACAAAAAGTGAGAAGTTTGAACATACTATCCATCTGAAAAACCTACAAAGTATCATTGATGAACCGTCGGAATATCCTAAGCCCTCACAAATTTATAATGCAATCATTATGCCGGCATACAATGAGAGCATCGAAATTATTGAGCCCGCAGTTCAGTCGCTGCTTGATACCACGTATGATCTGTCGCACCTCATCGTTGTGTTTGCCTATGAAGAGCGCGGAGGTGCTGAAATTAAAAAAACCGCCGAGACACTACAAAAGAAATATAACGATGCGTTCCATTCGTTCCATATCGTTGAGCATCCAAAGGGGATAGAGCACGAGGTGATAGGTAAGGGTGGTAATATCACGCATGCAGGGCGTTGGCTAAAAAGTTACCTGGGCGACCTTGGGATAGCTTTCTCCCAGGTGCTGGTTACCACGATGGACTGTGATAACAAACCACACCCCACCTATTTTGATTACATCACCTATGAATACATTGTCTATAAAGATCGCAAGAACTTATCGTATCAGCCGATTGCATTGTTTACTAATAACATATGGGATGTGCCAGCACCTATGCGCGTGATCGCAACGGGCAACTCATTTTGGAATATTGTTAGTTCAATGCGCCCATATGCTTTAAGGAATTTTGCATCACATGCGCAACCGATGGATGCGCTAGTGGAAATGGATTTTTGGAGCGTCAGGACAATCGTTGAGGACGGGCACCAATATTGGCGTAGTTATTTCCATTTCGATGGTAAATACGGGGTAGTGCCAATATATGCACCAATTTACCAAGATGCGGTTTTGTCCGAAACGTACAAAAAGACACTAAAGGCACAGTTTGTTCAACTTCGTCGTTGGGCATATGGCGCCTCTGACGTTGCATATGTAGGGTCTCGGGTGTTCAGTTCTAAGCGCCGAGCACCGTTCTGGCCAAGTCTGACGCGTTTTTTGAGGTTATTGGACGGTCATGTCACATTAGCGTACGTAGCGCTTGTAACGGCCTTTGGAGCGTGGTTACCGCTTCTATTAAACCCAGAGGCAGTACGAAACATAGATGCTCACCAATTACCAGGTACGATTAGTTTATTGCAAACTATTGCGCTGCTTGGTATGGTAATCGCTATTTTTTCTTCATTTAAGATTTTACCTCCGCGCCCAGCACGCTATAAGAAGCGACGTACTTTCTTGATGTTGATACAGTGGATCTTGATGCCAGTTACGTCCATTCTGTATAGCTCCATGGCAGCGTATGCTGCTCAAACGAAGCTAATGACGGGACGATATCTAGATAAGTTTGATGTTACCGAGAAGCTAACCGTTGATATCAATGATCGATTGAAGGCAGAACGTAACCGGTTGAAGGGCGACCAGGACGGCGCTTCGAAATAAGCAATTTGTGCTGGGCGGCGTACTGTATGGCTGCCACAGGGTCGTATCTAGTGAGTACAGTGTGAACTTCTTTGGTGATACTATCTACTGGTATTGTTGCCATATTCTTAATGAGGAGATTTCTCTGAACAGTCTGTGCCAAGTGAAAGCTATCATATTTCGCTGAATGGTCATCGTGCTGAAGGCTCTTTGCGATGCTGAGCGTCAATCTACCGATATTGAATGGTTCCTCGGTTGTTTTTTTGACGACTGGTGTGTTATCAATTGAGGGATATTCATACGTAGTAAAAGTAGTGTGACAGTTGTCGCAAGATCTTCGCCGCCACAGCTGAGGGTACTTTTTATGCTTTCGTGAGTTTATCACACGAGTTTTGTTGTGAAAACAATTTATACATATCATGTATATATATTGACATAACGCTATTAAAAAATCTAGTGGAAAACCATAAGTGTGTAGTGGATAAAGAAATATCCCCAGAGTTATTACTGGGGATAGGGGTGAAATGGTCTCTGATGGTTATTTTACTTTCTCGTTCATCCTGCAGTAGTTAGCACGAACTTCCTTGATCTGCTTGTCATATTCAAAATGGATAGTGATTTTGCTGAGAAGTGACGTGTCTTGTTTTTTTGATGACGCGATCACGTTAGTAGTGGCACGATTACTCATATCTTACATATTAGCATAAACGGTTTAAAAAGTCAATAGAACAATTTCACAATCGATATATCATGGCGTGAATATGTAAATAAATAAAAAAACACCCATAAAGGTGCTTAGCATGGTGGGCGATATAGGATTCGAACCTATCACCTCAGCAACGTCAATGCTGCGCTCTAGCCAAATGAGCTAATCGCCCCCGCTTACTGATAGTATCAGAAATGCTCCAATCCTACAAGATATAGTGATTGTAGAGTGTTTAGGGATAGCAAAATAGCTTTTATTGAGAGAGTTGTCATTAGCTGGTATAATAACCGCAAGGTAGTGATGAAGACTAACCATCTTCGGAACCTCATGGAAGCGGTTGCGACGCATGCGTTTTGAATGAACGATAACAGTCGGAGCAAGAGAATCGCCAAGGTGGAACCGCCAGTTTTTCTGGCCCGAGGCATATAAATATCTATTTATTATTTAAGCCAAATGTATCCAGGACATTAAAGGAGGTTCTATGGGCGAAGATAAACTCTATGCAATGCGACACAGTCTAGCACACATCATGGCAACAGCCGTGCAGCAGTTATGGCCAGATGCTAAGTTTGGGGTTGGTCCGGTTGTTGAACACGGGTTTTATTATGATATTGATCTTGGCGAAACAAAGATTAGTGAGCAACAATTCAATAAAATTGAAAAGGTAATGCGCCGAATTATTGCCGAGAAGCAGGACTTTGTTTGCACAAAATGTCCAATTGACGAAGCGATTCAATGGGCCAAGGATAATCATCAGCCATACAAAGAAGAGCTTCTTAACGACCTGAAACGTGCCGGAACGACAGTGGCAAAAGATCTGGATGCCGCAGAAATGGGCACAATTACCGAAGGCGATAGTGCGCTTGATGAGGTCTCATTCTATACAAACGGATCGTTTAGGGACCTATGTCGCGGACCGCATGTTGCAAATACCAGTGAAGTTGGTGCGTTTAAATTAATGCGGGTTGCAGGCGCTTACTGGCGCGGTAATGAAAAAAATCCTCAAATGCAGCGACTATACGGCGTGGCATTTGCTACGCAGGAAGAGCTGGATGAATATTTGAAGAAATTAGAACTGGCCAAACAGCGTGATCACCGCAAGTTAGGCAAGGAGCTTGATTTGTACACCACCTCGCCGCTCGTGGGGGTTGGTTTGCCGTTATTTACGCCTCGTGGAACTATTCTGCGCGATATCGTGGCGCAGTATTCAAATCAATTACGCCAGAGATTTGGTTTTGAAAAAGTCTGGACGCCACATATCACCAAAAAGGATCTATATGAAACATCAGGCCATTGGGCCAAATTTGGTGAAGAGCTGTTTTTGGTTAAAAGTCAGGAAACTAGTGATGAAATGGCGCTAAAGCCGATGAATTGCCCACACCATACGCAAATTTTTGCTTCACAGCCGCGTAGTTACCGTGATATGCCGGTACGCTATTTGGAGACAACCACTGACTATCGTGACGAAAAAACTGGTGAACTGGGTGGTTTGAATCGTGTGCGTTCGTTGACCCAGGATGACAGTCATGTCTTTTGTCGTCCAGACCAGATTGAGCAAGAGATCAATAATTTATTGTCTGCTGCACGAGAACTGTACGATACCATTGATATGAAGCTGCGAGTTCGACTGAGTTATCGTGATGATTCTGATGCATATTTGGGCGAGCGTGAGCTATGGGCTTCTGCACAAAACCAGTTGAAATCAGCAGTTGAAAAAGTTGGTCTGGACTATTTTGAACAGGAAGGTGAGGCTGCTTTTTACGGACCAAAAATTGACTTCATGGCAACCGATGCTATCGGTCGTGAACACCAAGTTGCGACAGTACAATTAGACTTTGTGCAGCCGCAACGGTTTGGCTTGGAGTATACAGAGAGTGATGGTAATTTTACAACACCTGTGATGATTCACTGCGCATTGCTGGGTTCAATCGAACGATTCTTGAGCGTATTTATCGAGCACACAGGTGGTTGGTTTCCATTTTGGGCGGCACCAGAACAGGTGCGTATTTTGACGATCAATGACACTGTTATGGACTATGTTGATGAAATAACAACGATTTTATCAGGGGTTACTTTGATGCAACCAGTAAAATATAATGAAGTCAGATTTACAACAGACATTCGAAATGAATCAATTGGCAAGAAGGTTCGTGAAGCAACTGTTGTAAAAATACCAATACAGATTATTGTTGGCCCAAGAGATAAAGCGGCACGTGCCGTTAGTGTGCGTACTCGTAAGGGCGAAGAACAAATTTCGATTGATCAATTGGCTAGCTATATCCAGAACATACAATAACCAATGAAATAGCCAAGTAACTTGGAGTAATATATTGAACAAACTATCAGCGATGAGCTTGCGCAATAAAGTTTATGAATTGATGGCGCAATTACCAAATGACAAAGTCACTACCTATGGAGACTTAGCCGCCATGGCTGGGCATCCATATGCAGCGCGTATCGTTGGAGGTATCGCCCATAATGGGGTTTTGGATTTACCATGGCATCGCTTGGTTAATGCTAAGGGTGGATTAGCTGTCGGTTTTCCTGGTGGTCAAGGGGCACAAAAACAATTGCTTGAACAAGATGGGATTTTTTGTGATGCACGGTGGCGAATAATTGATTTTGAGGAGCGGCGATGGAAGCCAATAAGCTAGAGCAAACAGCGCCTCTGATTGTTATTACCGGTCCGACGGCGAGCGGCAAAACGTCCCTGGCTATAAAATTAGCAAAAAAGTTTGGCGGCGAGATTATATGTGCAGACAGCAGGACAGTGTACCGCGACATGGACATAGGAACTGCCAAGCCAACCCCCATGGAGATGCAAGGCGTAGCTCATTGGGGGCTTGATTTAGTGGAACCAGGGCAGCTTTTCTCGGCTGCTGATTTTAAGGAGTATGCAACAAAAAAGATTGCAGAAATTCGCGACCGTGGCAACATACCATTTCTGGTTGGGGGCACCGGATTATATATAGATGGGGTTATTTTTAATTTTAGTTTTGCGAATAGGAGCGATGAAAGGTATCGTCAGAGGCTAGAATATATGAGCATAGAAGACCTACATAAGTATTGTGTTGATAACAACATGTCTTTGCCGGAGAATAAATATAATAAACGCTATGTCGTTCGGGCCATCGAACGAAGTGCTCAAACTGTAGTAAAAAATGCATCAATACAAGAGAATACTATTGTTGTAGGAATAGCAACAGAAAAAAATAAACTGGCTAACAGGGTTGCTCAAAGGGTTGAACAACTATTGACCAATAATGTTGTAGATGAGGCAACATACTTGGGCAGTAAGTATGACTGGTGTAGTGAGGCGATGACGGGCAATGTCTATCCTATAATACGTCAATATATATGTAGTAAAATTGACTACGCTGAAATGATACAGAGGATGGTTGTTAGTGATCGGCAATTAGCTAAACGCCAAATGACTTGGTTGAGACGCAACCCCTATATTGTGTGGTGTGACCTATATTCAGCTGAACACTATTTATCACAGATACTGGCTCACCTAGGCAATCCGTGATACAATTATTGTGCAATGATTGATTCATTATTTGGTTCAAAAACAAGAGTAAAGCTGTTGCATTTATTCTTAAATAATCCCGGAAAATCATTCTACGTGCGAGAGATTACGCGTCTTATTGATGAGCAGATTAATTCCGTGAGGCGTGAATTAGCCAATATGATGAATGTCGGTATTATTGTGTCTGATAATGCTGACAATAAGCTGTACTATGCAGTCAATCAACAGTATCAATATTTTGAGGCTTTATCTATGATATTTGCTGACAGCTCACCTAAAGCAAAAGAGCCAAAAGCCGTCGCAAAAGACACAACTTGGTTAGCTAAAGTGGGTCAACTCTCTGGTTTGCGGCTTGCCATAGCAGCAGGAACGTTGGTTAGAGGTTCTGCTAGTAGAGTAGATTTATTGGTTGTGGGTGAGATCGTACAATCTCAGTTGGAAAAATTGATGGATAAAGCCGAAAAACTAGAAAAGAAGAGCCTTAACTATGCCGTGTTATCATATGATGACTTCTATTATCGGTTGAGCGTTCGTGATAGGTTTGTGACTGATATTTTGAGTGGTAAGCATTCAGTGTTAGTTGATGTAGATAGAATATTAAAATAAGGAGATAATATGTTTGACATAGAGTATAAGGGTGCTAATGCTGTTATTTTTACAACAAAAAATGTAAAAGTTATGTTTGATCCAAAACTGTCATTGGTCGGCAAGAAGGATTTATCTGTTGAGGATGTGGTCGAGGTACTCACTGAAGACCGATTCGCATCAACAGTAGGTAATCCTCGCGTACAATTTGATGGCCCTGGTGAATATGAGGTGGCAGACGTCGGGTTGGCTGGTTTTCCTGCTCAACGACACATCGATGCAGAAGGGAGTAATAGTACGATCTATAAACTTCTG
Source organism: Candidatus Nanosynbacter featherlites (assembly GCF_037013405.1). NCBI lineage: Bacteria > Bacillati > Minisyncoccota > Nanosynbacteria > Nanosynbacterales > Nanosynbacteraceae > Nanosynbacter > Candidatus Nanosynbacter sp. BB002. Next base: position 107,174 of record NZ_CP146064.1, read on the forward strand.
ATAGGCGGGGTGAGAATAGCTGTCCTGGGGAACATTGACCCAAAGTTGAGTGAGGAACAATTGGAGCAAATTGGAGTTACTGATATCGTTGTACTGCCTGTCGGTGGCGGAGGATACACTCTGGATGCTACGGCAGCAGCAGTAATTGTTAAGCAAATTGATCCTCGAGTTGTTATACCGGTTCATTATTCAGATCCAGAATTAGCGTATGAGGTACCACAGGATGTATTAGATACATTCTTAAAAGAAGTAGGTGCTTCTGGTATAGATGCTGGCACTAAATGGAAAGTTAAGTCCACGGAAGCTCTACCTGAGCAATTAACAGTGGTTAAGATAGATCGTAGCTAGTTCAGCTAAAGAAAATCCTCCATGATGGAGGATTTTTTTATTTAGCTTTTGCTGTACTCTGTAAAATTCCTTTTTTGCGAAGAGTACGAATTGCTTTGGTGCTAAGTACCATTGTGATTTTTTGGCCACCGACCGTAAAGGTCTTTTTTTGTAGATTCGGCTTAAAGACTCGCTTTGTACGTCGCAGTGAGAAGCTCACGTTATGGCCGTACTGCTTGCCTTTGCCGGTTAGTTCGCATCGTGATGCCATTTCCAACCTCTCTCATTTATTAAACAATCCCTAATATTGTAACGGTATATCACAAAATAGTCAAGATGGTATAATAAAATATATGAACTTTACAGCCGTGATAATTACATTGTTAGTGATTCTGGTATCAATGACTATTCATGAGGCGATGCATGCTTTTATGGGGTATTTCTTGGGTGATCAAACCGCCAAGGCAGAGGGAAGACTATCGCTCAATCCTATAAGACATATCGACCCTCTTCTCACCATCCTGCTACCATTAATATTGTTGATGTTAGGTGCTCCGGTGTTTGGTGGAGCCAAACCAGTACCATTTAATCCACATAAGGTGCGATTTGGGGAATGGGGTGTCGCTTTGGTGGCGATTGTCGGACCCCTAACTAACCTAGTGTTGGCTTTTACTTTTTTTGGTATTGGCGTAAGTTTAGGCTTTGTAGACAAATTTGGTTTTTCGCCATCGTTGATCGGCGTCACGCTTCAGACTTTTGTATTTGTCAATCTGGGCTTTTTTGCTTTCAATATGATCCCTATACCACCGCTTGACGGATCTAGAGTGCTCTATGCATTGGCTCCGGACTTTGTGAGAGGTTTTATGAGACAGGTCGAACAATATGGGCTTGTCATCATCATGGCTCTTGTCATGGTCGGTTCGTCATTTATATCTTTGTTTATGAATTGGTTGATTGTACACACACTTCAGGTATTTATTTTGATTTTTAGTGTATAATATAAGTAGTCCCTTGAGTCTATGGGCGCATATGATTTTCCTAACATCATATGATAGGGAGCTTTATATGATATATCACCGTGGTGATATGTTGCGAGCACCCACCTTGCGTTATGCGGGGAATATCAAGCGTTCATGGCTCGGGGGCTTTTTGTTTGCATATTTTTAATTGGGCTTGGTGGGTAGACGAATAATTACAGAGCATATATAATCAGATGCAGCAGTTCACTAGGCAATCGCTTGACTTCTGTCAAGAGGAAAGTCCGGGCAACAAAGGACACGACAGTCGCTAACGGCGACCGGGGGTGACCCTAGGGAAAGTGCCACAGAAACAAAACTACCCATAGTTATGGGAAAAGGTGAAACGAGTAAGGTAAGAGCTTACAGCTTGCTATGGTGACATAGCAAGGAGGTAAACCCTGTCGGTTGCAAGGAGATCCACATTTCGGGTGTCCACCTGTAGATCGAGAACCGCTTGATTCATTTGGCAACAAATGAACTAGATAGATGATTGCCCACGACAGAACCCGGCTTATCGGTGGACTGTATAGTAAAAATCCTCCATCAATAGGAGGATTTTTACTATATTATTTGTAAGTTGTGACCTATTTTGTAGCTGCTTGAACGATTTTTTTGAATGCTACAGGATCATTTACCGCTATCTCTGCTAATATTTTGCGGTTTACCTCAATATTATTAGCCTTCATGCCAGCGATCAACTTGCCGTAGGTAGTACCTTCTTGGCGAGCAGCTGCATTAATACGTGTAATCCACAGCGCTCGTAGATCGCGTTTTTTATTGCGACGATCGCGATAAGCATATTGCAGAGCGCGAATAACACCTTGTTTTGCTAGACGAAAACTGCGCGTACGGTTATGCTGCATTCCTTTAGCAGCTTTAAGTATCTTTTTATGCTTTGCATGTGCTGAAACACCTCGTTTTACTCGCATACTCCTACACTCCCATTGCTCGACGAGCGTTCTTGGCCATAGAGCCCTTTACGGTTGCTGTTGTGTTAATGGCACGTTTACGGCTCTTAGACTTCTTGGCTAAGAGGTGACCGCCAAATGCACGTTGGCGGGTTAGTTTGCCGGTACTGGTTAGCTTGATGCGCTTAGCAGTGCCCTTGTGGGTCTTTAGTTTTGGCATTACTTACTCCTTATTACTACGCTCAGATTGCGACCTGCCATCTGAGGTTTTTGTTCTACGATTGCGACTTCTTCAAGTAGAGTGGTGATTTTTTCAATCAATTCGTAACCGATCTCTTTGTGCGCCATTTCGCGGCCCTTGTACATCACCTGGATACGAACTTTGTGTCCTTCCTCTAGGAATTTACGGACTTTACGCAGTTTTACTTCCAAGTCGCCTTGGCTTATCTTGAGACCGAAACGCATTTGTTTCAGGTCGCTGGCTTTAGCTAGTTTGCGATTACGTTGCTGGTCCTTCATCTTCTGGTACTGGTATTTGCCCCAGTTGACGATTTTGGCCACAGGTGGATTAGCGTTGGGTGATATTTCCACGAGATCTAGTCCCGCTTCTTCTGCCGCTGCTAGTGCCTCACGGAGTGACATCACTCCTAGCTGCTCACCATCTGAACCAATAACGCGTAGTTCGCGAGCACGGATAGCTCCGTTGGTACGAATTGTTTTATTAATCGTTAGCTCTCCTTTATAAAGTGAATCGTTAGATTAATTCCAAAATCAATTCTAACAGATGAGAGCGTGTATTTCAAGGATCTATGAATGTTGAATTTGCCGGTATTGCAAGCTTTCGGCGATGTGGGGCGTATCAACTGTGTCGGAAGCTTCCAAATCGGCGATGGTTCGAGCTACCTTTATAACTTTAAAGTAGCTTCGCGTGCTAAGATCCAAGCTTTTCGCTGCTTTAATGAGAAGGTTTTTTGCCTCAGGAGATAGGCGAGCATAGCGGTCGATCTCAGAGCTTTTTAATGATCCGTTGTGCTTTTTACTACTATTGAAACGCTGTTGCTGAAAATGTAATGCCTGTTGTATGCTCTCTGTTATTTTCAACTGTTGTGAATTATTAAACGGCTTATTCTGTAGGAGTATTTCATGGTTCACGCGATTGACAGTTACTGTCATATCTATGCGATCAAGGAGCGGCCCTGACAATCGTTTTTGGTAGTTAAGGATTTGAGAAGATGTACAAGTACAATTTTTCTCAGCATCTCCGTAATATCCGCAAGGACAAGGATTCATAGTGGCAACTAGTAAAAAACTGGCAGGGTATTTGTATTTTTGGTTAGCACGACTGATGGTTATGGTATGGTCTTCCATGGGTTGGCGTAACGCTTCTAAGACCGATCGTGGATACTCTAAGATTTCGTCCAAGAATAGGACTCCATTGTGCGCTAAACTTATTTCTCCTGGTCGGGCTTTAGGGCCTCCTCCTATGATAGAAGCTCTACTCGCTGTATGGTGCGGTGCGCGGAATGGCCTAGATGAGACTATGCTGTCTGCTAAGTCTGGATTGCTTATACTGTGTAGTTTAGTGACATCTATTATTTCTTGACCCCTTAAAGGAGGCAATAGACTCGCTAAAGCCTTTGCTAGCATACTTTTGCCAGACCCAGGGGGTCCTGAAAATAGTAAATTATGTCTTCCTGCTACTGCAATACTAATGGCTCGTTTAGCTTGCTCTTGTCCGATGATCGTGTCTATTGGAGTGTCTGTCACCTCTGTAACATCAGATGTAGTTTTTTTAACAGCAGGTGGTATCAGGCATTCTTTTTTCAGATGTAGGAATAATTGGCGCAGGCTTTTGATAGGGATAACGGTGATGTTCTTTAATAGGAGAGCCTGTTCTGTATTTTCAGCTGGAATGTAAATAGTCGTAATGTTGTTTCTCTCAGCAGCTTCGGCAATGGTAATTGCTGATTGGATGGGTCTGATGGAACCATCCAAAGCTAGCTCTCCAGCAAAGAGCGCGTTGCTAACGGATTCTTGCGAGAGGAGATTATTCAGTTGTAATATTGACAATGCAATTGGCAGATCAAACTGGGTACCATCTTTTGGTAGTTCAGCTGGCGCCAGGTTGATGACAATTTTGCCCTTTGGAAACTCAAGTAGAGAGTTCTTGATAGCACTTCGGACTCGGTCCTTTGCTTCGTCGATCGCCTTATTCCCTAAGCCAACAATTTGGATACTCGGTAGTCCTTTTGATAGATCCCCCTCAATTTCAATTAATTGACCTTGAAACCCACATGGTGTTGCAGAGAGTATCTTACTTACCGTCATATATGTACAGTTAACCATAATTTATTTGGTTTTTAAAGGTGGGGTGGTATACTGTATATGATTGTGGGGCTGAAATAGCGTTCGACAGTTGGACTTTATCAAAATATTCTGCAAACCGAACATGCACGATACGCATATTGTTAGATGCAAAAAACTTTGCAAGCAAAGTAGCTAGCCTATTCAAGGCTCCAACCTTTGCGCCAGCTGTAGCTTAATCTATAGCCGTCTCTTCGTATAGGCAACATGATACGATTTGAGGTGTCAGAATTTATGTTGCTCGCTATGTATTTGGAAGTGGCAAATACATGGGACTTTTGCCACGTAACAAGCTCGGTTTTTGGGTTCGTTTATTATCCAAGCTGTGTTATAAAAATGTAAATGATCCTATGTTTGTAGACGAATATTTATGATACCAACTGGACCCGGGGGCAGTACCCGGCAGCTCCACCAAACAGCTCAACTAACATCAGCCATTAGGCTGATTTTTTGTTATGAAAAACTTTCATATAAGAAAACAACCACCTGCGAGTAGTGGTCGTTTTCAAAAAGTGGAGTTTTTGATGATCTGTTTATTTTTGGCTTCCATTATTAGTTTGTACAACTTTTTTATTCAGAAGCTACCCCTATAATAATCCATGAAAACGGTTATGTCAACATGTTTACTAAAGATTTAATGAGTAAAAAAAACTACACCTGATTGTAGGGCAAGAACAGCTATTTTTAACTCTCAAGCAGTCCTTAGTGATGCTAGGTTGCTACCAACCGCGTAGTCCTTCTGCTTGCTATATTTATACGGTATGTGGAGGAGGGCGATAGACCATGCAATACAGGTAATAACGCCGCCCTCCTTAACGAGAGACGGACTGCTGAGGTTTTGGTAGTGGCAATAACATGATTTAAAAATCTACCACAAAGATGAAGGATGTTGTTAATAGTGACTGATATTGTATGCGCGTATGTCTGCACCCAGTGGACAATAATTATATATTTGTAACATATTGAGTAGTATGCTTTTGTTTAAGTAATTCTAAAGAAATTATTAGATAAGTCGTAGCGTATTTACTAGCCATTGCTACTGTATGAGCTGTGATCTAATTGGCATAGACAAAGAATTTTCTTGGCAGATATAAGCCTGGTGAATTATTATTGTTGTAATATTCACTGTATGGTCACTGTCCTTAGAATATTGATTTTACAGATGATTGTATGGTAAATATTATTAATTTATGTGATTATTACAACAAATTTCTTGGAAATATACTTGATTTATTTCGCAATAGATGCTAATATGTGTACATAAGCTTTTGAAAAACAAACAAAGCAAAAAAGTACATTAAAATAATTAATTCTAGAATATCACTTAGCGCTAAATATTACTTTGGTGTAGGGAACGGCTGCAACATGAAGCTGAAAAGCACATAGTCTATATATGATTATTGTATTTTAGTCATGGTGCCGCCGATGCTCCACTAAAGTTATTTGTGATTATTCGCAAGTTACAAATAGTATAGGTGTTGAGCGCGCGTGGATAGTACACACACATCCAGTTTATCCTTATCTTTGCAAGGTATTGGTAATGAGAGTACTGGATGTGTGGAAGGAACTTCACGCAAGGACATGCTCCTTACATAAGGAGCGGTCAGTCGCCTTGAGCGATGACGACGAACTCGCAATGCCCGCGCCCTAATAGTTGTTTTGAAGCGGCGGATGGAGCGTTTGTAGTTCAACTTCTGTTATCGCTCGGGCTCTTTTGGGCTATGCGCTCGTGTATAATATGTGATATGAAGCAGAAGATCGCTATTACAATTGGCTGCGTTGCAACCCTAACGGTATTATTGATTATAAATATGACTACCCCATCTGGCATAGGTCCTTTTGGGGTTCTTTTGTTTTTATTTTCCCTATATGTGGCACTAACTAGCGCTTTATATATTTTGCTGAGATTTTTATTTTCTATATTACATGTGCCAAAGCCTAGAGATGGTAGTAAAAATCGACAGGATATAAAATTGTATTATTTCTCCAGCGTGCTTGCTTTGGCTCCAGTTATATTGCTAGGAATTCAATCTATTGGCGGCATAAAGCTTTTTGATATCTGTCTCGTTGTCATCTTTGAAGTGATTGCTTGTTTGTACGTATATAAGAGGTTCTAACATGGTCTTTTCGTGTACACCATGATATAATTTGAGTATGAATCCTGAGACGACGCCAGTAATACCGAGGACAGAATCAGCGCCTGTAGCTCCTGATGTAGAGCGTCAATATGATAATCAAGAAAAAAGTTTTGAACAGTATGAGGCACAGTCCATTGAGCAGGGGAAGCAATTACCTGCTACGCCGGCGTTGCCTGTTGTTGACATAGCAAACTTGGCACAGCCTACTCCTCAGGATCCTGCTAGTGTTCAGACACCGCAGACGGATGATGATGCAGTTATGGCAGGAGTTCCTTCTATAGCAGGGGATGATGATTTGATTGAGAAAGAGTGGGTTGATAAGCTAAAGAGCTTAATTGCTCTAACAGAGGGGAATCCTCATGAACGAGCGCGGGTTATTGCTCAGCTGCAAGCAGATTATTTGAAGAAACGATATAATAAGACTCTTGGTCAGTCTAATGAGTAGGATGGATTAATGGGTGGAGTTCTCATCTTAGGATTACTGGTATTAGGGATTATAGCTGTTGGAACATCAGTAATTTTTATACTGTACCGTAATGCTATGCGTGAAGCAAAGAATTATGAGCGCGGCCTAAAAATGGTGCCTTTGTTGATACATTTGCCTCCGACCAGTGAGGATATAGATAATGGTAGCCGTGACCAGCGTGACCTCAATGAGGAGGTCATCTCTCAGGCACAGGTTATGTATAATATTATATCCAGCACCGCTACCAAAGGCTTTAAGAGTAAGTTTTATGGTCAGCGTCATATATCTCTTGAGATTGTCGCTACTGGTGGTTTAGTCCACTATTATGCAGTGGTGCCTGTGGTGCTGATCGACGTTATTCGCCAAGCTATCATAGCAGCTTATCCATCAGCACGATTGGAGGAGATGAGCGAAGTGAATATTTTTAGTGAGATTGGTCGCACTTCTGGCATGATAGGCGGTGAATTCACCTTGCGCAAGTCTTTCATTTATCCAATAGCGACGTATCAAGAATCAAAGCGTGATGCATCGCGGGCATTGCTTAATGCACTTTCGTCTGCATCGAAAGACGATGGAATTGGTATACAATTTCTCATCAGGCCAGCATATGACGGCTGGGCTAAAGCCTCTGAGCTTCACATTGACAATTTGCGAAAACATAAAAAGAAAAAGACGGGTATTGGTGCACTTATAGCCCCGAAGGATATTTTGGAAGCGTTGTGGAAACCACCACAAGAAAATGATGAAAAGCAAAAAGAAGAAGAAAATAAGCCGTTGAGTTCGCTTGAGCAGGCAGAAGTTGATGCCGTCAGTGAAAAGACTAGGTATCCGGCCTATGAAGTTTTGATTCGTGTTGTGGTCTCTTCTAATACTGCAGCAAGGTCTCAATCTCTACTGAAGAATATTATTGCCGCTTTTGCGTTGTTTGATTCACCACGAAATAATGGATTTAAGTTCTCAGTTACGCGCAATATAGAGGAAATTACAACAGCATACATAATGAGGTTTTTTCCACAACAGATAAAATATAACATCTTGAATAGTGTAGAAATGGCAACGTTGTTTCATTTACCTGGCTCCTCGTCGATACCAACATCTCAGGTTAAACGTCAGATGTCCAAGCAGGTTGATGGTCCTACAGATGTTTTGGACGAAGGCCTGTTGATTGGTTATAACGAATTTCGTGGAGTTAAAAAACCTATTCGCATCGGAACAAAAGACCGTCGTCGTCACGTTTATATCATTGGTCAAACTGGTGTCGGTAAGTCTGTCTTGCAGGAGAATATGGCATATCAAGACATGATGGATGGTCGAGGCTTTGCGTTTATTGACCCGCACGGAGACTTGGTAGAGTCTCTTCTTGGTAAGGTGCCAAAAGAGCGTGTTGAAGATATTATATATTTTAATCCAGCCGACATGACAAACCCTATTGGTTTGAATATGTTTGAGTTTGATACACCAGACCAGAAAGACTTTTTAGTACAGGAAGCAATTAATATGCTGTATGGGTTGTATGACCCGGGACATACGGGAATCGTTGGTCCTCGTTTGGAGCACATTTTCCGTAACTGTGCGTTGTTATTGATGTCTGATCCCGCGGGCGGAACGTTTATCGATATACCAAAATGTCTCATAGACCCAGAATTTGTGAAGAGTAAACTGAAATATGTTACCGACCCGCAAGTGATTGATTTCTGGACAAAGGAGTTTCCAGCGTCACAGCGATCTAATGAAGCTGGTGAAGTTGTGTCTTGGGTTGTCGCAAAGTTTGGTCCATTTATCTCTAACGATGCAATGCGCAACATCATTGGGCAAACGAAGTCTGGATTTAACTTGCGGGAGATAATGGATAACAATAAGATCCTATTGGTTAATCTTTCCAAGGGTAAGATGGGAGAGCTGAACTCCAAGCTGCTCGGTATTATCTTTGTGATGAAGTTTCAGGCTGCAGCGATGGCTCGAGCCGATACCCCGGAGGACCAGCGAGTTGATTTTTCATTGTATGTTGACGAGTTTCAGAACTTTGCTACAGATAGCTTTGAGTCTATCTTGTCTGAGGCTCGTAAATATAAGCTAAGCCTTATCATGGGTAACCAGTTCATGACCCAGTTGACGGATAAGATACGTGAAGCAATCATTGGTAACGTCGGTACGGTGATTTCTGGGCGTATTGGCGTGACGGACGCTGAGTTGATGGTCAAGAAATTTCAGCCGGTCTTTGATGTGGATGATTTGTCTAAGTTGCCAAACTTCCAATCAATTACCTCAGTGATGATCAACAATGTTCCATCGGCGCCGTTTAGTATGAACTGGATACCACCGATGGGGCAGGAGAACTCTCAGCTGCGGGATGCGCTAGTGAGGCTATCTTCTGCGAAATATGGCAGGCCGCGTGCTGTTGTGGAGAAGGAAATATTTGAGCGGCTAGGCAGGGCAAATACAAAGACACAAGCTACTTCACCTAAACCTACTGCACTACGAGAAAATAAATCTTTCCTAGACGAGTGGTTGTCGAAGCGTAAGCAGATAGGCGGTGCGCAGCCAGTACCAACACAAAAAGCCTCTGGCGCGTTATCTCCTGCAACGCCAGTGACGATACCGACACCAATGTCTACTGCTAGTTCAGGTCCTAACATGCAGAGTTTGAGTAGTGGTCAGATGGGCGGCTTGTCACGGTCGCCTCAGGATAATCCTGGTACTCCTGTAGATATACCGACAACACCTCCGATTGCCAATGCTATGCCGTCTTCAGATACTGCTAATAAAGAGAATTTATCTATCCAAGAAAGAATGCAACAAGAGCTAGACTCGGCGCAACCAAAGCCGTCTAACAACAGGCTTGACCTCAGGGATGGTAATCAGGACTCGGACAGGGAAATATCAATAAAATTGCGATAAATTTAGAATAAGAGGTCTAAGATTCGGTAGTAGCTTAGCTGCTACTCCCGCCTTTTACGCCTATGCGGATGTAGTCAAACAACATACCGGCAAGCCATCCAATGGTGAATGCTGCAATCGTCTCAAATCCCGACAGAGGGTACCCGTTTATTTTTGCTAGGGTATATATAGCGAGAGTTAAGACAAAAGCCGCCACAGAGCCAGACAGTATGGCGTTTGGTCGAGCAACTGTTCTACCTGTGACTTCGCTAACTTTCTCGATGGTGGGGTTATGAATAACCTTGCTGAAAGTTCGGCTGGACTTAGGGAGCTGGCTTTGAACTGTCTCCATGGTCTTTTTGAAGCTGTCTTTGCGATCTTCCTTGGTTATAAGGCGTTCGGCTTTTGCGGGTTGCTTCTTCTTTTCTTGTTTTACCTCTTCAGCTTCGGATTTTTCAATAACTCTTTCGAGTTGCTCACGTGCTTCAGCCTCTGATTTTTCTGCTGGTGAGCTTTCTTTTTCGACTCGATTTTTGATAACTTCGGCTGCACGATTGTGTGTTTCTGTTCGCAGATCATTCAGGCCTTCGTGTGATATTTTGGCCTCGTTGTTGAACTTAAGTGATTCTTTCATTGTGACTACACCTAACTTTTATTTAAATTGTACCTACTGAGTTGTATGTGTGCCGTATGATGCGCACTTCTTTCTTGAGCTGCCTGGACCGTAAGTAGAAGAATGTGACGACTGAAAGGATTAGGCCTGCGAATAGCATATTCTCGCTAGCTCCAGTGCGGGGCAGCTGCGTAGCCACTGTCTCGACGACTTTCTTTTCATTTGGACAATCAACTTTAACGCTTACGGTGTTACCGAAAGTGTTGTCCATCCTACAGTCAAAGGATCCAGGATTACTGGTACCAGTGCTCATAGAGGATATTTTACTGGCCATTTGTATCGTAAAGGTGCGTTCTTGGGTCTCGCCAGGTTTGATAGTTATCTCTGGCCATTGGAGAATGGTCTTGCCTCCATTGCTATTGGCATCTTCTTTGAGGGTTCCGCCGCCCGATTCAAAGATAGTTGAATATTGCAGAACATCACCCAAGTTCTCTGTGAATGTATATTTTTCTGGTGCAAAACCCTTGTTGGTGACCTTTAGGTGATAGGTAATACGATCATGTGCTTTCGCGGTGGTCTTAGTAGCGTCCATATTACTCTGAGTGAGGTTTATAGCGCTCTTTTGTTGGATAAAGGAAGCAGAACACTGCTTATCTTCTATCCAAAGAGTTGGGTTGCCTGCACATGGCTGACAGCGTGGGTCATTTTTAAGTAGTGTTGGATTTTGCGGGCACCTTTCTGGCGCAGCGATATTGAACGTCTTTTGACAGCCGGCAGAGGTGCGGTCACCTAGAGAAGTTTTGAGTGTTACAGTTACTTTGTATGATCCAGGGGTTTTTTCTTGATATGTTACATTTGGGGTGGTGCTCTCTAGAGTTTTTACAAGAGAATTACCCCTATAAACTTGAAACACATATTTTTGTATTTTGGCGCCATTAGCGGCACTTGTGTTAGCAGTAAACTGATATTTATTATTATCGCTTTGCTTCACCTCTAAGGTATTACAGGTGACTACGGGAGCTGGAGGTGTAGAACAGTTTGGATAGGTACCGATTTGTCCTGGAGGGCAGGTTGGTGCTGGAGGGATGCTTTTGGTAATGAGATTGCCACAGTTACGCATAATTGCGAACCAGCCGAACTTAGCTGAGTGGCCTACGTACGCGGTATAGGTAAAATTACCCCAAAGCTGATGTGGCCTGTAGTAAAAACTACGCATTCCACTGCCAGCTGATTTAACAGAGTAGGAGCCCTCTCCTTGGGCTGATCCAAAATGTGGAGTCATCCCCCATGAATAGTTGCCGTCACGGCTGTGTAGAGTTTGCAGGTTGCGGGTTGCATTTGATAGCTCTGCGCGGGTGATACCAATTGTATTGAACAATGAGCGGATATCGTTGGTGTTAGCATCATAGTGATTCATCATTTGGCTTCCACTCCATACGCCACCTCGAACCATGTCGCTTGGGTCTGCAGCATTTGCTGATTCCGGAGGAGAGAATACCACTAAGGATTGGACGATTAACGCAAGAACAGTGAAAATTAAGCCTAATTTTCGAGTAGCCTCCTCTTTACTTAACCTTTTTGCATAAAAGCCCAATTCATTGATAAGTGATGGACTAAATGGCAAGTGAGAAACTATTTTTCTAAACATGGTTGCCCCGTTCTTGTATGTTTATGTAATCTATTATTATGATAGTATCTACTCCATTTTAGCATAAGAAATATGTTCAGGTAAAGCACTTGAGTGAACAATTTTTTTGCGGTATAATGAGAGAGTTGTAAATAGCTGACAAGTCAGGAAATAGTGAGGGAGACATGGCTAAACAAACAGATAATCAATCCTATGATGGATCACAAATTCAAGTTCTCGAAGGACTTGAGCCGGTTCGTAAACGCCCAGGTATGTATATTGGTAGTACCGGCTATGACGGTGTACACCATTTGATTAAGGAGATTGCCGACAACTCGATCGACGAGGCTATCGCTGGGTATGCCACAAAAGTTGAAGTAGTATTGCTGGAGGACGGCGGTGTTCAGATCACTGACGATGGTCGTGGCATACCAGTGGATAAACATCCGAAGACCGGCATGAGTACACTGGAAACCGTGTTAACAGTGTTGCACGCCGGTGGTAAGTTTGGTGGTGGTGGTTACAAGGTGTCGTCTGGACTTCATGGTGTTGGATCGAGCGTTGTCAATGCCCTCTCTACTAAGATGATCGCTGAAGTGGTGCGTGATGGTCAGCTCTACCAGGTGGTGTTCGCAACTGGCGGTATTGTGGAGCCGCTCAAGAAGGTCGGTAAGACAGATCGGCCAACTGGTACGCGGATAACTTTCTATCCCGACCCAACAATATTTAAAGAAACGGTTGATTTTGATTATAAATGGGTGGTTAACTATTTACGCCACCAGGCATACTTAACCAAAGGCGTGTACACCTCTGTTGTAGACGAGCGTACGGGTGATCGTCAGGCTTTCTACTTTGAAGGCGGAATTCAGAGCTATGTGAAACATCTGAACCTTGGCAAGGACGTGCTAGCCGATGCGCCATTTTACGTTGAAAAACAAGTTGAAGACTGCATGGTGGAAATTGCTGTGCAATATAACGACACCTATATTGAGACAGTGAAGCCGTTTGCTAATAATGTGCTGACACCAGACGGTGGTACACATTTGGTTGGTTTTCGTTCAGCATTAACCAGGGTTATTAACGACTATGCGCGTAAGAACAGCCTACTGAAAGAGAAAGAAGACAACCTGACTGGCGACGACATTCGTGAGGGCTTGACAGCGATTATTTTGGTTAAATTGCCCGATCCACAGTTTGAAGGTCAGACCAAGAATAAACTTGGTAATCCAGAGATGCGTCGCTATGTTGAGCAGGTGATGAATGAGTACTTTTCGTACTATCTGGAGGAAAATCCTGGTGTTGCTAAGAAGATTGTTGGTAAGGCGACCTTGGCGGCACGAGCTCGCAAAGCGGCACGAGCAGCACGCGACAATGTGATCCGTAAGGGCGCACTTGATGGTATGGGATTACCGGGCAAATTGTGGGACTGTTCAAGTAAGAGCCCAAGTGATAGTGAAATTTACATCGTTGAGGGTAATTCGGCAGCGGGTTCAGCTAAAGAGGGCCGCGACAGTAAAACTCAGGCGATTTTACCACTTCGCGGTAAGGTGTTGAACACTGAGCGGGCTCGACTTGACAAAATGTTTGCTAACAAAGAGATTGTGGCAATGATCCAGGCGTTTGGCGTTGGGATTGGCGATCAGTTTGATATTAATGGTCTGCGTTATCACAAAATTATCATCATGACTGATGCCGATGTTGACGGCAGCCACATCGCGACTTTGCTGTTGACCTTCCTATTTCGTTATATGAAAGAGGTGGTTGAAGGCGGTTATGTGTACCTTGCTAAGCCGCCGCTATACTCAATCAACCGCGGCCAGAAGAAGATCTACGCATATGATGAGGCGGAGAAAGACAAAGTCTTGGCAGACCTGATTGCTGATAAGAAGGGTCGCGGTACAGCGATTGATGATGAACAGGATGTCACAAAGCAGGCTGGCGTGACGATTTCACGGTTTAAGGGTCTTGGTGAAATGGACGCTGACCAGTTATGGGAGACGACGATGAATCCAGAAAATCGCGTGTTGATTCAGGTCAGAGTGGAAGACGCCGAGGAAGCGGACGCAATCTTTACGCGACTGATGGGTGATGATGTGAGCTTGCGTAAAAGCTTTATTCAGAGCTGGGCAAAAAATGCTAACTTAGAGGATTTGGATATTTAATCATGAGTGATCAGGACAAACAGATGCAACCAACCAGTGAACATGAGTCAATTGAGGCAACACCAGATACGGTGACTGAAGCATCAGCAGGATTAGAGCGACGCCGACTTGAAAATGTGATGCAAGACAATTTCTTCCGTTATTCGATGAGTGTCATCGTTGACCGGGCATTGCCAGATGTGCGTGATGGTCTGAAGCCGGTGCATCGCCGTATTTTGTATTCAATGAATCAGAACGGCAACCGTAGTACTGCGAAATTCGTCAAATCAGCACGTATCATCGGTGACGTGATGGGTAAATATCACCCGCATGGTGACTCAGCGATTTATGACTCAATGGTTCGTTTGGCGCAAGATTGGGCGATGCGCTATACCTTGGTGCAAGGTCAGGGAAACTTTGGTTCAATGGACGGAGATCCACCAGCCGCTCACCGTTATACTGAGGCGCGACTTGATAAGCCAGCTGAAGAATTACTAACTGACATCGAGAAGGAAACGGTTGATTTTAAGGATAACTTTGATGGTTCAGAACGTGAGCCAATCGTGTTGCCGGCAAAATTACCAAACTTGCTATTGAACGGTCAGATTGGTATCGCTGTTGGTATGGCAACGAGTATCCCGACACACAACCTGGGTGAGTTGGTAGATGCGACAATTGAGCTGATCGATAACCCTGAAGCAACGGTTGACGACTTGCTGCAGCATGTGAAGGGTCCAGATTTTCCAACAGGGGCAATTGTCTATGGTGGTGCGCCGATGCGTCAGGCGTATGCGACTGGTCGCGGTAGTGTGATGATGCGAGCAGTAGCGGAGATTCAGGAGACAAAACGAGGCCGACATCAGATTGTTGTTACCGAGATACCATATGGTGTAAATAAAGCAACATTAATTGAAAAAATTGGTGAGCTTCACAAAGAAAAGCGGGTACAGTTGGCTGACTTACGCGATGAAAGCTCTCGAGGTAAGGTTCGCATCGTCATTGAGCTGAAAAAGGATGCATATCCAAAGAAGGTATTGAATCAGCTATATAAATTAACAGCTCTACAGACGAGTTTTAATTACAACATGCTGGCGTTGGTTAATACCATGCAGCCACGAATTTTAGGTTTGCACGATATTTTGAGCGAATTTGTCAAACACCGCCAGTCTGTGGTGCGCCGTCGTACTGAGTTTGAGCTAAAAAAGGCAAAGGCCCGGGCGCATATCTTGGAAGGCTATAAGATTGCGCTAGATCACATTGACGAGGTGATTAAGACGATTCGTGCTTCAAAAACTCAGGATGAGGCAGAGAAGAACCTGCGCGCTAAGTTCGGACTGAGCGAAATTCAAGCCAAGGCTATCTTGGCGATGCAACTGCGACGTCTGACTGGGCTTGAGCGTGAAGCGGTTGAGAATGAACTGCGCGAGCTCTTGAAGCTGATTGCACGACTAGAAGCCATCTTAGCTGATGAGCAAGAGATTCTGAACATCATCAAGACTGAGCTCTTGGAAATGAAAGAGAAATATGGTGATGAGAGGCGTAGTAAAATTATCAACCATGAGCTGGGTAAGTTCTCTGATGAGGAGTTAATCCCAGAGGAAGATGCTGTTGTCCTTTTGACAACTGAGAATTATATCAAGCGAACTTTGGCAAGTGACTACCGCAAGCAGAACCGCGGTGGTAAGGGTAAGCGCGGGATGACTACAAAGGAAGAAGACATCATCGCACAGATAATTCCAGTAAGTACGCATGACTACCTGCTGTTCTTTACCAACAGGGGTCGTGTATTCCGCCTCAAGGCATATGAAGTCCCGGCTGCCAGTCTCAGCGCTAAAGGTGTTGCTGCAGTGAACCTGCTCCAACTTCAGCCAGAAGAGAAGATCACAGCTATCATTAAACATGAGAAGAACGCGAGCGACGCTGGTTATCTGTTTATGGCGACGAAGAACGGTACTGTTAAGAAGACTCCGCTGGGTGACTATGCTAATATCCGTACGAATGGTTTAATTGCCATAAAACTAGACGATGGTGATGAGCTGAAATGGATCAAGAAAACTGATGGAGAAAGTGATGTAATTATTTCAACATCAGCTGGTCAGGCAATTAGGTTTAACGAAAAGGATGCGCGACCAATGGGCAGGGCTGCTCGCGGAGTGCGCGGTGTTCGTCTGCGACCAAATGACCGAGTAGTCGGTATGGATATTGTTACCAGCGATGACCAGACATTGTTAGTTATTAGCGAACAAGGCTTTGGTAAGCGCACTAAGGTGACCAATTTCCCGAGCCATAAGCGTGGCGGGGTCGGTATTAAAGCGGCGATCGTGACGGCAAAGACAGGACCGATCATATCAGTTCAGACGATTGACCCGACTATGACGGATGCTATCTTGGTGTCACAAAATGGACAGACGATTCGCATTAGTCTCAAAGACATCAAGCTACTAGGTCGTACGACTCAAGGTGTTACGATCATGCGGCTGGGTGACAATGATGCGGTATCTTCTATAGGCTTAATGGAAGAGCGGTCTTCTGAAGAGGACACTAAATGAGATATTTGCTAGTGCCTTTGTTGGCATGGGCATTAGCTCAGGGTTTAAAGCATATCTTTCGCTTGATGGGTAGAAATCGTCGAGTATTTAGCAAAAATCCAAAGTCGCCCCTCTTGTTGTCTGGTGGTATGCCAAGTGCTCATGCTGCAACGGTGGTTTCATTGACTGCTGTGGTTGCGTTATATGACGGTATTGATACGGTACAATTTGCTATCGTTCTCTGGGTGACTATGATCATTTTGTATGATGCCATGATGGTGAGATTCTCTTCTGGGCAACAGGGAGACACGCTAAATCAGCTCTTAGATGAGCAGAAAAGTTCTTTGCCTCGCATCCGTGTAGCGCATGGTCATACCCCTGTTGAGGTTGCTGTTGGCGCCACGATAGGAATGCTTGTTTCACTTGTTGTCTTTTTCGCAACAAAATAATTACAAAATAGTATTGACCAAAGGTTGGTTGATGATGTATGATAAGTATCAGTCTGGTCGTGGGGATGCGAGCGAAACGACAATTACAATCTGTAATGATCAAGTTACGTGAGGATTTTTGGCCAGTCTATCGAACTTTAACAATTTGATTGTGCAATATCATCGTCAGTTTATATTTTTGTAGAGCCTTAATACTTTGATACAAAGTAGATTTTTAACGGAGAGTTTGATCCTGGCTCAGGATGAATGCTGGCGGCGTGCCTAACACATGCAAGTCGAGCGGCAGCGAGGGGTGCTTGCACCCCGTCGGCGAGCGGCGAACGGCTGAGTAACGCGTAGGAATTTGCCCCAAAGTGAGGAATAACTGCCCGAAAGGGTAGCTAATGCCGCATATGGTCTTCGGATTAAAGGATTTATCCGCTTTGGGAGAAGCCTGCGTTGGATTAGGTTGTTGGTAGGGTAATGGCCTACCAAGCCGACGATCCATAGCTGGTCTGAGAGGATGATCAGCCAGACTGGAACTGAGACACGGTCCAGACTCCTACGGGAGGCAGCAGTGAGGAATCTTCCACAATGGGCGAAAGCCTGATGGAGCAACGCCGCGTGAAGGATGAAGGCCTTCGGGTTGTAAACTTCTTTTATGAGTGAAGAATATGACGGTAACTCATGAATAAGCACCGGCTAACTACGTGCCAGCAGCCGCGGTCATACGTAGGGTGCAAGCATTATCCGGAGTGACTGGGCGTAAAGAGTTGCGTAGGCGGTTTAATAAGTGAATAGTGAAACCTGGTGGCTCAACCATACAGACTATTATTCAAACTGTTAAACTCGAGAATGGTAGAGGTAACTGGAATTTCTTGTGTAGGAGTGAAATCCGTAGATATAAGAAGGAACACCGATGGCGTAGGCAGGTTACTGGGCCATTTCTGACGCTAAGGCACGAAAGCGTGGGGAGCGAACCGGATTAGATACCCGGGTAGTCCACGCCGTAAACGATGGATACTAGCTGTTGGAGGTATCGACCCCTTCAGTAGCGAAGCTAACGCGTTAAGTATCCCGCCTGTGGAGTACGGCCGCAAGGCTAAAACATAAAGGAATTGACGGGGACCCGCACAAGCGGTGGATTATGTTCTTTAATTCGATGAAACGCGAAGAACCTTACCAGGGCTTGACATCCAGGGAAGGTCTGCGAAAGCAGACTGTGCCTTTTGGAACCCTGTGACAGGTGATGCATGGCCGTCGTCAGCTCGTGTCGTGAGATGTTAGGTTAAGTCCTTCAACGAGCGCAACCCTTGTGAATAGTTGTATTTTTCTATTCAGACTGCCCCGGTAACGGGGAGGAAGGAGGGGATGATGTCAGGTCAGTATTTCCCTTACGTCCTGGGCTAGAAACGTAATACAATGGCTAGTACAATGCGCAGCGAAGCCGCGAGGTGAAGCAAATCGCATCAAAGCTAGTCCCAGTTCGGATTGCAGGCTGAAACTCGCCTGCATGAAGTCGGAATCGCTAGTAATCGCAAATCAGCAAGTTGCGGTGAATACGTTCCCGGGTCTTGTACACACCGCCCGTCAAACCATGAAAGTGACCAACACCCGAAGTCCGATTCGTCGGCCTAAGGTGGGGGGCATGATTGGGGTTAAGTCGTAACAAGGTATCCGTACCGGAAGGTGCGGATGGATTACCTCCTTTCTAGGGAGAATAGATGCCAACTTGTCGAGCAATCACAAGTTGAGCTAGGTCGGTCTCGTAAATATGCTGAGCTTACATATTTACAATAGTCCTCTCGAGGACGAGACAAAGTTCAAAACCTTCTCTACGATAAACCGATTGATGAATTGCACAATCAAGTTGTTAATATAAAACCCTCTCGTCTATGAGAGGGTTTATTTTATGTGACAAAAGCTATCCTCTAAAGAATACGCCAATGAGGAGGTTCAGGATTATGCTGTGTAGGCTTAGCATGACAGCAAAGCCGATGCCACAAGTAATGAGCCCCCACATCTTAAAGCGATCATAGCTACTGACTCCGCCAGCCAGATTGTCTGCTATTTTTTGGTGGTAAACAGTAAACACTGCTCCAGCCCCTAAGATCAAGAGGCCTACTCCGAATGCGGTAAAACTAAATTCATACATATGTACAATTATACACTTGTCATAATAAAAAAGATACGGTACAATGTAATAAGTCTTGGCGATTGGGGGCATAGCTCAGTTGGCTAGAGCACCTGCTTTGCAAGCAGGGGGTCCAGGGTTCGAGTCCCTGTGCCTCCACCATCAGGACTGTATGAGGGCGATTAGCTCAGCTGGTTAGAGCGCGTCACTGATAATGACGAGGTCGGAGGTTCAAGTCCCTCATCGCCCACCATTTATGATCCATCTGTTTGATCATATGGGCGCTTAGCTCAGTTGGCTAGAGCATCTCGTTTACACCGAGAGGGTCGGGGGTTCGAGTCCCTCAGCGCCCACCATGAATTTTGTTAGCGAATTTATCTATTAAACAACAAATTTTAATCAATGTCTGCATCGTATCAATGAAATATCCGTCTATACCGTGGGCGGATATTTCATTGTGATTACGGTCTGCTTAGGTATAACACCTTAGCCTAATTATTGCGACAAATGAGGCTATTTAGTTGCTGCCCGACAGAGTAACTGTTCACGATTATCATCTTGTTTCTGGTGTTATAATTTGTTAATTTAGAGATAGCATGAGTGAGCAACTGTCAGATAGTACACTCCCTGTTGATAAAAGAAAATGGTACGAACATAGTCCTAGAGAACTTGTTGCCAGGGCGCTAGGAGGAACTTCCATAAAAGGAGTTCCAAAAGAACCGATTTCTACAAGGATTGCAAACTTTCTATGTGAGAAGGAAGGTGACAAGTGGAGTGAGGAACGCCTCAAGCCTGATTCGTGGCGTCGTATGCCGCCTGGAATGCGCAGTGCTAAAGGAGGTTTGGGGTTAGACCAGACTGCCGATAGTACGGTGGAACCGGGATTGGTGATTGAGCTTAAGGAAGGTGGCGCGAAGGAGCGCACGGGGAAGCAGATTTTAGCAAAACGGGAAGCTCGTGAACGGGGCGATTGATGCATATTCTGTTCAGGAGAAGTAACGTGACGATATTCAGAATTAATGATTGTCCAAGATTGGAACTAGGATTACTTGCTTAATGGAGAGATGGTTATTATACTGCTAGAGTATGTATAAATATCTTGTTAAGCCACTATTATTTTTATTAACGCCTGATTTTACGCATAGGCTAATTATTTTCTGTGGTCGTATGGCGCAAGCAATACCACTCATCCGTTGGATGGTCCGTAAAATGTGGAGTTTTCAAGACAGAGCACTGCAGCAGGAGATTGATGGCGTTACTTATCGCAATCCAGTTGGTTTGTCAGCAGGATTTGATAAGAATATTCAGTTGTCGTCACTAATGGGAGATGTTGGATTTGGTTTTGCTTCGGGTGGATCGGTGACGTTGGAGCCAAGAAAGGGCAATCGACGTCCTTGGTTTCACCGTTTGCCAAAGACAAAATCGGTGGTGGTATATGCTGGTATGCCAAATTATGGGCTGAAGAAAATCAGTCGCCACATTATTAAGAATAGGTCACGTGTTCAGGGTGTGCCGACAGTTGTTTCGGTGGCTGTTATCGCCAATAAATCTACGAAAGACGCATTTGGTCCGCGCGTTTCAGAGGACCTGATCATTAAGGATGTAAAAAAGGCTGTAGAATATATCGTGAAGCATCAATTGGCGAGCGTTGTAGAGATCAACATCTCTTGTCCAAATGCAGGTAAAGAACCGTTTATCTATCCGGAGACGTTGGACATGCTACTACGAGAGATGGACGATATAGAGAGAAATGTGCCGTTTTGGGTAAAAATGCCACATTTGTATGATATGCAGCAGTTTGACTCACTGTTGCAGACTATTGTGAAGCATAATATCCAAGGTGTGACAGTAGCTAACTTGGTGAAGGATCGTACGATGGTGACTATCAAAGATCCACTAACCGATGAAATCCGTGGTGGGTTGAGTGGTGAGCCGACGCGTGAACATAGTTTAGAATTAATTCGTCATGCGTATCAGAAGTACGGTGATAGATTGACGATTATTGGCGTGGGTGGAATTTTTACAGCTGAAGATGCGTACGCTAAGATCAGGGCTGGTGCTAGTTTGGTGGGTTTGATCACGGGGCTGTTCTTTGAAGGTCCGCAATTGGTCGGACGCATAAACCGCGAGCTGGTGACATTGCTCAAAAATGATGGTTTTTCTCATATTTCCGAGGCGGTTGGTGCAGATTTGAAGAAAAAGTCAAAAAAGTCGAAAAAAAGTTAAAAAAACTATTGCAAAACAACTGCAGCTGCTGTATAGTTAATTACTAGTTACGCGAATGTTCAGGTGAACCTCTGGCGATACACTGCAAAACGTGCGAGGGCAGTGAAAAATCAATCGAGTGTAGATAGATGTGTCAAGATCTTGACCTATCGGTTGTGCACTCAAAGTGTGAGGCACTGATCATTAACAATTTGAAGAGAAGAAATTGAGTTTTTAATTGACGGTATTAGTTTTGGTAAATTCCAATTACTAGTTAAGTCAATGCATAAAAAGGTACTCAAGGGCACTAAATGGATGCCTAGACGTATATTACCGATGAAGGACGTGGAAGACTGCGATAAGCCTCGGGAAGCTGTCAACAAGCTTTGATCCGGGGATTTCCGAATGGGGAAACCCAGCATGAGTCATGTCATGTTGCCACTTGCTGAACACATAGGCAAGCGAGCGGGAACCATCTGAACTGAAACATCTTAGTAGGATGAGGAAGAGAAAGTAAATAACGATTGCGAAAGTAGTGGCGAGCGAAATCGCAACAGCCCAAACCTTTTAAGTTTTTGCCTATTTATTTAGGCAAATAAGTTGATAGATGAATACTTAATAAGGGGTTGTGATATTACATATGACCAAGTCAGAGCATTTGAATTCGTTCAAATAATCTGATTTGCGATACCAGGCTATCAACTGGTAGTAAGGTAAGAAAATGGCGTGGTTAGCAGAATAGTTTGAATGACTAGCCAAAGAGCGTGAAAGCCGTGTACGCGAAAACGACGCTGACCTTATGTATGTTTTATCGAGTAGGACGGGGCACGAGAAACCCTGTTTGAATCTGGCTGGACCACCAGCCAAGGCTAAATATAATATACGATCGATAGTGAACTAGTACAGCGATGGAAAGGTGAAAAGAACCCCGGGAGGGGAGTGAAATAGATCCTGAAATTTAGTGCCTACAAGGAGTCGGAGCCGGCTTGTCCGGTGACGGCGTGCTTTTTGTAGAACGATCCAGCGAGTTAATTTTTACAGCGAGGTTAAGTCAATTGACGGAGCCACAGTGAAAGCGAGCCTGAATAGGGCGTTTAGTTGTAAGGATTAGACCCGAAACCGGGTGACCTAACCATGAGCAGGTTGAAGCCACTGTAACAGGTGGTGGAGGACCGAACCAGGATACGCAGCAAAGTGTTTGGATGACTTGTGGTTAGCGGTGAAATGCCAATCGAACTCGGAGATAGCTGGTTCTCCTCGAAATAGCTTTAGGGCTAGCGTCGTGTTAGTAGCACATGGGGGTAGAGCTCTGTAAAGGACTGGGGCGGGCAACTGTACCCACCCTTAACAAACTACGAATACCATGTGTGTAACCACGGCAGTTAGAACATCGGTGCTAAGATCGGTGCTCGAAAGGGAAACAGCCCAGACCATCATCTAAGGTCCCTAAATTAACGTTCAGTGGGAAACAAGGTGAGATTTCTTAAACAGCTAGGATGTTGGCTTAGAAGCAGCCATTCATTTAAAGAGTGCGTAACAGCTCACTAGTCAAGAGATCTTGCGTGGAAAATGTAACGGGGCTAAAACGTTATACCGAAGATATGGATGTCAGATTTATCTGGCGTGGTAGAGGAGCGTTCCTATCAGCGGTGAAGTCGAATCGGAAGGTTCGGTGGAGCGGTAGGAAGTGAGAATGCTGGAATGAGTAACCATAAGAGAGGTGAGAATCCTCTCGGCCGTAAGAGCAAGGTTTCCTGAGCCATGGTAATCATCTCAGGGTTAGTCGGGCCTAAGCCGAGGCGCAGAGCGTAGGCGATGGACATCAGGTTAATATTCCTGAACCGGTTAAGTTTTGTACACTGTTCACGGGGAAGTAATCGAAGCGGATTCATGGTTTATCCGTCCAACCAAGCGGGAACGCAAAGGGAGTGAAAGTGATTCTTCGGAGTCGCGATTTTGGTGAAAGCCCTGGCTAGAAAAGCAGGTGTACGCGTGGACTTAGCCGCCCGTACCGCAAACCAACACAGGTGCTCGAGTCGAGTAGACTCAGGCTTACGAGCGAACCTTCGCTAAGGAACTCGGCAATACAGCGACCGTAACTTCGGGATAAGGTCTGCCCCCACTTCGGTGGATATCAGCCGCGTTCACTCAGTGAATAATAGGTTAAAGAGTACATTTTTAATCACAAAACGAATTTTCTGAGATAGAGCAAACAAAATTGTTCTTTTGAACGCGAATCTCTGACATCTAACGATGTGGGGGCCGCAGCAAAAGAGCCCACGGAACTGTTTATCAAAAACACAGGTCTCTGCTAACACGAAAGTGGATGTATAGGGGCTGACTCCTGCCCAATGCTGGAAGGTTAAGGGGAGCGCTTCACGGTGCGAACTGAAGCCCTAGTCAATGGCGGCGGTAACTATAACCGTCCTAAGGTAGCGAAATTCCTTGTCAGGTAAGTTCTGACCCGCACGAATGGAGTAATCATGTGGGCACTGTCTCAGCGAAGGACTCGGTGAAAGTGCATTGGCGGTAAAGATGCCGTCTGTCCGTACCAGGACGAAAAGACCCCATGGAGCTTTACTACAGCTTTACATTGAATACGGTTTCAACATGTGTAGCATAGGTGGGAGACTTTGAAGCAGATACGCCAGTATTTGTGGAGTCACCAAGTGAAATACCACCCTTGTTGTGATTGTGTTCTCACGCTGACCGTTATCCGGTTAGCGGACCGTGTATGGTGGGTAGTTTAACTGGGGCGGTTGCCTCCTAAAGAGTAGCGGAGGCGTTCAAAGGTTGGCTAACTTCGGATGGAAATCGAAGTGATAGTGTATGCGCATAAGCCAGCTTGACTGTGAGGAGTACATTCCAATCAGAGACGAAAGTCGGAGCAAGTGATCCGCTGTACGTACATTTGTACATGAATGTGGGATCGACAGCGCAAACGGATAAAAGTTACCCTGGGGATAACAGGCTTATAGCGCCCAATAGTTCACATAGACGGCGCTGTTTGGCACCTCGATGTCGGCTCATCACATCCTGGAGGGGGAGCACCTTCCAAGGGTTCGGCTGTTCGCCGATTAAAGTGGTACGCGAGCTGGGTTCAGAACGTCGTGAGACAGTTCGGTTTATATCCGGTATGGACGATAGGAAACTTGAGAGGATCTACCCCTAGTACGAGAGGACCGGGGCGGACGCACCTCTGGTGTATCGATTGTGGCCACCTGCTGCATTGTCGAGTAGCTATGTGCGGATTAGATAAGCGCTGAAAGCATATTAAGCGCGAAACTAACCTCAAGATAAGGTTTCCCTATGAGGACACAGAAAGACTATCTGTTTGATAGGCGCAAGGTGGAAGTGCAGTAATGCATGGAGCTAAAGCGTACTAATAGTCCCATTGCCTTTTTATGTCCTTGTCCGTGGAGTTTATGTTTGCATAAACATTACGGATAAGGTAGATTTGACTAGTAATTGGTGTGTATCATCACACTATAGTTGATTAAAAATTCATCCGTGCAGAAAGTTGTTGGACATCGAAGCAAGGCTTCCCCGGGTTGCCTGAATGGAACCTATGAGGAGCAAGCCTTACTTCGGTGCCCATGGCGAGGAGGAAACACCTGTTCCCATTCCGAACACAGAAGTTAAGCTCCCCAGCGGCGATCATACTGCGAAAGTGGGAAACTAGCACGGTGCCGAATTATATAAAAACCACCCGAATAGGGTGGTTTTTATTATATAAACCTGTTTATCATTATCTTTATGTATTTAAGTAACTATTCAAACAACTAACAAACAAAATAGCGCCCTTGAACGGGGCGCTTTTATATATTCTCGAATCTCGCAGAAGACGAGAACTGTGTGGTGAACATCACTACTCTTTGAGTGTAACCTAATATGTAGATAATGTAAATATTGACAAAGTATTAGCAGTATGCTATTATGTACTCATAACACATATCATGTGTGATATATAAAGGTGAGGGTTTCCACAATAATGCATGTGGAAATCTTTTTAATAGTGGAGGAAAACTTTCATGGCAGGAACAAAAGCAGGTGGTAAGAAAGCGGCAGCTAAAAATTTGGCAAAAGACCCAAACTTTTACGCAAAAATTGGTGCTAAAGGTGGACGTAACAGTCGTACTGGCGGCTTTGCTGCTAACCCAGCATTGGCTCGTATCGCTGGTGCTAAAGGCGGCAGGATTTCACGTCGCCGCAAGACAACAGCTGTCTCAGCTGACTAGTTAAATCTTATTTTGGTGATCGGTAACACACCTTGGAATGCCAGGTGTGTTATTTTATTGTGCGAATTAGGCGGCAGGTTCTTGCCTCATTGACCTGCCACTGGACGTGACAATGCATGCAAGAATAGGTATCTTTTGCCTTCTGTAGCCCGATAGCTCCGCAATGAGGACAACTACTGCGGGAGGTGAGCCATGATCGATAGGAATCAAGCGAGTCCTGGACAACATTGTCGTCCATAGTTAGCGATACACCATAGCGTGGCGCTAGAACCTTAGTGCAGTATTCCCAGGCCTCTCGCTCCATCTCTATGAGCTGAATGTCTCGAGAGAAGGTCTGGTGACCAAGCTCGGCGTGAGCAATCTCGTGAAGTAGCTGAGCAGGCGAATGATGCTTAGTATCAACTGTAATCGTTTTAGCGGCTGGTGTCCAACTAAAATCATCACCAGTAGTGATGGTGTAATTCGGAAAGTCACGCCTAACTAACAGGAGTAATTCATCGATCGACATAGTAAAACTAGTATAGCATGTTACTTTACAGAGGTGGAACAGATGTGCTATAATGACTCGTAATAGACAAATGTGCAAATGTGGAGACTAGTATGAAGCAAATCAATCGACAAAGAGGCTCAGTGATGACTTTTACGGTAGTAGGAGTAGTATTGGCTATTTTGGCGCTTGGGTTACTCTATACTGCTCGCCAGCAAGATAACAATGCTGTAGTGCCTGTAGCGACAGATAACAATTCACAAAAACAAGAACTTGTCCAAAAAGATGAAAAATCCGAACAAAACAAATCTGAAACATCTAAGCCAAACACCACGACCAACACCCAGTCAAATAACTCACAAAAACAAGAACAGCCTAAGAACCAGTCTACGGGCAATGCTCAGAAGCCATCAGTGACACAGCAGCCCGCCCCTACTACTCCGACTGGCCCTGCCACTCCAGCTGCTCCTGCAGCCGCTACTAATGGCAGTAGCACTGCGAATCTACCGACAACCGGTCCAGCTGATCACATCGGGGAGTTATTGATCGTTGGCGTTATTCCGGGTATGGCAGTCGCATACGCCCGTTCTCGGAAGGTTGTATAGCCTCTCTTTGACTTTTGCTAACAGATTGTGGTACTATAAAGATAGCTTGATGTCTACTTTTTTAGTGTGACTCAAAAATATTAATTTTAAGGAAGGAGTCTGAAAAGACTTATGGCAAACGCCACAATTACAATGGATGACCTGCTGGCACAAGCAGGAGATAATGTTAAACAATTGACAGCTGGTGAAGTGGTTCACGGTACAGTTTTGTCAGTAAAGAAGCACGAAGTGTTGATTGACCTGGGGCCGTTGGGCGTTGGTTTGGTTCCAAGGCGTGAAGTTGGTTTTTCGAAGACTTGCGCTGTTGGTGACGAAGTTACCGCAAGTGTCATCGACACAGAGCTTGATAATGGCTATAGCTTACTGAGCTTACGCAAAGCAGCGAAGGATCGAGGTTGGGATGAAGTTGCTGAGAAGCTAGAAAGTGGTGAAATCATCACGATTACCCCGTATGACGCAAACCGCGGCGGTTTGTTGGTTGAATACGAAGGGGTTCGTGGCTTCTTGCCAGTATCTCAATTGTCAGCTGAGCACTACCCACGAGTTGGTTCGAGTGATAAGGATGAGATTTTGCAACGCTTGAACGCATTGGTTAATGTTGAAATGAAAGTTCGCGTATTGGACGCTGACCGAAAGGCTAACAAGTTGATCTTCTCGGAAAAAGAAGCTATCAAAGAAGGATTGGCAGAGCGATTTAAGCAATTGTCAATCGGCGACACAGTTCGCGGTGTCGTTACTGGTGTTGTTGACTTTGGTGTGTTCGTGAATGTTGAAGGTATCGAAGGTTTGGTACACATCTCAGAAATCAGCTGGGAGCGCGTCAGTAGCCCAAGCGACTACGTGAAAGTTGGCGAGACGATCGAAGCAAAGATTATCGCTATCGACAAGGATCGTTTGAGCCTCAGCATGAAGCAGCTAACTCCAGACCCTTGGTTGAAGGAAGTTGAACAATTCAAGTCAGGTGATCAAGTCGAAGGAACGGTTACTCGCATCACTCCGTTTGGTGCTTTCGTACAGCTAAGTCCAGCAGTTGAGGCATTGGTTCACGTGTCCGAACTAGGTGGTGACGGCACTGATCCAGAGAAGGTGTTCACTTTGAATGAGCGCAAGAGTTTTACGGTGCTCGATATTGATAAAGAGAGTCGTAAGATCTCTTTGACACTTGGTGAAGCAAAGAAAAAATAATTAGAACAAAATCCCTGAGGCGTGGTGACGTACCAGAGGTGAGAGGAGCTTATTATGGCAGAAAAAATCGTCAAAATTGCAGATTCAGTAACTGTCGGTGAGCTTGCAGAGACCCTTGGTTTATCCGTGACCACGCTGATTGGTGAGTTGTTCAAAAACGGTATCGCCGCAACAATCAACCAACGCCTTGATTTTGATACCGCTCAGATCGTAGTGGAAGAACTTGGCTTGGATGTGCAGCTGGAGCGCAAGCAGGCGGCTGCTACAGATACACCATTGCGTCATGTGCATCAGTTGACAGACAAAGCTGTAGCGCGCCCACCTATCGTAGCGGTTATGGGACACGTTGACCACGGTAAAACGAGCTTGCTTGACGCCATCTTGGATAAAAAGACTGCTGAGGGTGAAGCTGGTGGTATCACGCAGCATATTAGCGCTTATCAAGCGGAGCGTAACGGCAGAACAATCACACTACTTGATACACCTGGTCACGAAGCGTTTGCTGCACTAAGGCAGCACGGAGCGGTTTTGACTGATGTGGTGATCATCGTGGTGGCGGCCGATGATGGTGTTAAACCTCAGACGGTGGAAGCTATCCGGTTTGCGCGTTCTGCGAATGCAAAGATTGTGGTGGCGATTAACAAGATCGATAAGGATACCGCTAACCCACAATTGGTAAAGACGCAATTGGCCTCTGAGCATGGACTTAACCCTGAAGAATGGGGCGGTGACACGGTCATGGTTGAGGTGAGCGCCAAGACAGGTCAAAACCTTGATAAATTGTTGGACATGGTCTTGTTGGTGGCTGATATGGAAGATCTGCGTGCGGACGTTGATACACCAGCGGAAGGGCTGGTGATTGAAGCGCACATGGAGACTGGTCGTGGTGCCGTGGTTGGTTTGTTGGTGGAGCATGGACAGCTGAAGCCATCGCACTATTTGGTTGCAGGGACGGCTTATGGTCGCGTGCGTACTATGTTGGACTTTCGTGGCAAGGCCATGAAGCTAGCGGGTCCTTCAACACCAGTGAATGTGACAGGATTTAAGGAATTACCACAGTTTGGGGATAGTTTTGTCATCGCGAAAAATGAAAAGGAAGCACGACAAATGGCCGCTAAAGCCAAATTAGAACAGGAACGTCGTGCAGCAACTACCAATGTGACAGGCGCTGACATCCTGAAGATGATGAATCAGAAGCATGATGCACAAGAATTTAACGTCATCATCAAGGCTGATGTGCAGGGCTCCCTCACCTCGGTTATTGATAGTTTGAAATTGATCGAGACAAATGGTGAAGTCGAGTTGCGGGTAATTGGTCATGGTGTGGGTAATATCTCCGAAAATGATATTCATCTGGCAACTGGTGAAAATACTGTCATTTACGGTTTCAACGTTGATCTGCCTCCTGCTGTTAAGCGGTTGGCTTCTCGCGAGAAAGTAGAAGTACGCCTGTACCGAGTGATTTATGAGCTACTGGATGACGCAAAATTGTCTATGGAAAACCTTCTGGCTCCAGAAGTGGTAGAGACGGAGGTCGGTGCGCTTAAGGTGAAAGGTGTGTTCCGTACGATGCGTGAAGAGGTGATCGCTGGCGGTGAAATGATGCGTGGAAAGGTCTCAAAGGGTCTTTTGGCTCGTTTGAAACGTAAAGGTGAACAGATAGCCGAAGTTGAGGTTTCAAGCGTACAGCGCCAGCAGCAAGAGGCTAAAGAGGTATTTGAAGGTGAAATGTGTGGCTTGAGCCTGAAAACCGCCAAGAAAATTGTGGTAGAAGAAGGCGATGAACTCGAGTTCTTTACGCGTGAGCTGGTGAAGAAGACGCTCTAGGTAGAATACTTAAGCAAGGTTATTGACTTTTTTGACAATTTGTGCTAGTATTTCTTTAGAGAAAAACTCCAACTAATCTTGGCGCATCCAAGTGAAAGGAACCACCACGAATGAATAAAGAAACGCTTGCATCACGTTCGACTACTGAAGACTATTTAGCAGCTAATCAAGGTCAGCTTGACTCTTCTACGAAGGAATATTACCGCTGGAGGCAAGAGTTAATAGATCGAAATACTGCAGCTGCTCCTGAAACTTCTACTGATGATAGTTCCGCTGAACCTAGTCCAGAAGCTACTTCGACCGACACTGAGCTTGGTAAATACTACAAAGAAGTCGTGGACCAAAATGAGGCTTGGCAAACGAACGGCACGGATACGGCTTCTGCACGGGAATTATTCAACTATTATGATAATGTAGATAAATATTTGCAAAAAGCTGGAGAGAAGACTGCCTCAGTAGACGAAAATCCTGAAGGCTTGAGCCTGTACGAGCAAGCACAACGTGATAAGTACTTGGGTGATCAGTATGACGAGGGTGAAGCTTCTCTGACGAAGCCCTCAGTGAAGGACGAGAACCCTGAAGGCTTGAGCCTGTACGAGCAAGCACAACGTGATAAGTACTTGGGTGATCAGTACGACGAGGGCGAAACTGCTCAGTTAGCCGAAAAGAGCAAGGCGCAGCAGGAACTAGAAGCGGCAAGGCTGGCGTTTGCTAAGGCGCGTGTTGATGTAGAATCTCACTTCTTTAAAGAGTGGTTTGGCGGAAAGAAGCGTAAGGAAGCTCTTCAGGAAGCAGCAGACAAGCTAAAGGCTTGTGAGTTGGCTGTCGCCAAGGAAGAATTGGCAGAGCAGATTGACCAGTTGAACCAGCTTTCAGGTGAAGAATTGGCAAAACAGCAGGAACTGTTGGCGCAGATGATGGCGGCTCGTGCCTTCCAAGGCATGCAAGAAACTGCTCAGAAGACGACAGAAGTATATGATGAAATGCTTGATCAGCGCTTTATGCTTAATGAGGGCGAAGAGTCTAAGTTCAAGAAAGTTGCTGGCAAAGTGAATAAGTTTGCAGCGTGGTTCAAAAAGGGTATCACGAAGGCTGGTGATAAGGCCACGAGTGGTAGTAGCTCATCTCAACTGTTGAAGCTTGGTGCTGGTGGTGCAGCGGCCGGTGCAGTAACCGCTGCCGTTGCAACCTGGCCAATCACTACGGCGGTTGGTTTGGGCGCAGGCCTAGTAACAGCTGGAGTGGTCAAACAATCGGTACTAGAGTCACATCGCGGTGAAGAGCGCGTAACTGATAACTCACGGGATGCCTGGCAGGACGTGTTTAAGCAGGGTGCTAAAGATACCGAAGATACTGATGAAATGATGGAATCTATGGTCGACACCTATGTCGATAGTAGTCAGAAATCAAGTGAAGAGCGTCAGGAGCGACTTCGTCGGAAAGTTCGCTCGGCAATGAGTAAGGTAGCTATTGGTTACGCCGCAGGTAGCATTACTACAGGAATACTGAAGTCAACAGTATTTGGTGCTGAGAGCCATGCTTCTGGTGCGCAGCATGATAATATAAATCATACTTCAGGCAGTGAGAGTACTACTGGTACAGAACATACACCTGACGCCCCTAGTGCAGAATCTACCGACGCTGGTTCTGCCACACAGCCAGAGGCTCCTTCTCCAGTTGGTAGCTACGAATATCCATGGGACTGGGCAGTCGAGCAGTTTGGTCCTGAGAATGCAACAAGTAAGTTACATGAGTTGGCAGAAATGGCTCAAGCAAACGGTCATTCAATTGAGTGGACTGCCAACTTGAATGGTACGGAGTCACTCGCAGTGGACGGAATTTCTCAAACTGATGAGGTTTTGGCAGTACTGAAACAATTTATGTAGAATAGTTACATAAACAGTAAGATACAATAACACAAAAAGGAGATATAAATGTTTGAAATTACTGATGAATTCTTGGCACAGGCTGGTTTTGGGATGTTGCCACCAGAAGCAAAAGAACAGATGCGGCAGAATGTGACCAATAGCGTGCAAGCAAAGATTACTGATCAGCTGTTAGCGGCTGTCGGTGAGCAAAAATTGGAAGAATTTGAGGCATTGCTGGACAGTGAAGATGTACCAATGCTGCTCAACTGGTGCCAGGGTAATGGCATTAACTTAACGGAAATCGTGCAGAACTCAATGAATCAGACGATGGTTGAGCTGCAGACGCTGCACAATGATGCGCTTAATATGGTGCGTGAATAATAGTAATGAGTAGGTTATAATGGCAATCTTTCGGGATTGCTGTTATAATTTAATGGAGAGTATAGACGAAAGAAAAGGAGGACTATGTTCCAACTGAATGACGAATTTCTCAAAGAGCTCGGGCTGGATCAATTGCCGGAGGAGCAGCGCAAGCCGTTTTTGCAGCACATCTACAGTGAGCTGGAGCTTCGCGTTGGTGAGCGGTTGAGCCAGGGTATGAGCGATGCGCAACTGGAAGAATTTTCTGGCATCATTGATAAGCGTCCGGGAGCGGTAGATGATTTTTTGGCGCGTCATGTCCCTAATTTGATGCAAGATCCAATGTTCCAGCGTTTGGTGCAGGTTTCTGGAGTGCCGATGGATGATCCGCGCTTACGAGACGAATTTGCGGCAACAAAGTGGCTGGAAGTGAACCGACCAGATTATCGAGATGTCGTTGCTGCTGTTTTGGAGGAGCTGAAGCGAGAGATTGTAGCGAATCGTGACGTGATTTTGGCGGCTGATTCTGCTGCTTCGCAAGCAGCAGCTTAGCTATGCGGGTTATTGATGTTTATGACCGCGGAGAAACGCTTCTGCGGTCATTTTTTTGCCGCTTGGTGCAATGAGTTCGTCAATAATGAGGAATTGTCCATCATGGTAGCACTGATCTAGGGCGGTTTTTGGAGCGATATCAGGGTGAGCTTTGGTGATGATGAGGCGGAGACCGTCAAACGTCATAGTAGAGCGGGGGAAACCGAGATAGGCTCTGACTCGCGCGGCTGCTTGTTTGGCGCTGAGCGATTGTGGGTCGAGGGGCGAGTCTTGCTTTGACAGTAACTTACAGTAGGTAGCGATGGATTCCTGCTGCGGTTTGAGGTGTATGTCACCGGATACGATGCGAGGTAATAACTCTACCAGGCGTTGTGAACCCAGATTGAATAATTTGCAGTATAGTTCATCACGAGATTCATCACCAGAGAGTAAAATAGATTCTTGGTGGTAAATTGGTCCTGCGTCCATCTGGGCATCTAATTTTATCAAGGATATCCCGGTGTGGGAGTCTAGGTTGGTCATGGCAGCTTCAATGGGCGATGGACCACGGTATTGTGGCAGGAGTGATGGGTGAAGATTGATGATGCCGGGGTTGAATAAATCGATGATTGACTGGGGTATTATTTTGCCATAGCTGACCAAAACGCCTACGGGCGATTTGAGTGTTTGAATGGCTGGTGAGATGTCTTTCAGATTGTTTGGCTGCCAGACGGGAATATTGTGCTGGTGAGCGTATGTTTTGACAGCAGGCTCTGACAGTTTACCGCCCCGACCTTTGGGTGCGTCAGGTTTGGTGATGACAGCAGCAAGGTGAAATTTTGCCTCATGAAGCGCCTTGAGGGTGATGAGACTGTGCTCTTCGGTGCCAAAAAATACTATCTCAGGCATGATTATCCCCAGAGGTCGGTATTATCTTTGATGCTTGTGTCGTAATTGAGGGGCTGTAATTCACCAGAATCATCAAGGGTGTAAAATGCATCGTGTGTATCACGGATGTGGTCAATGAAGACGATGCCGTTAGTGTGGTCAATTTCATGTTGCAATACACGCGCTAAGAAACCCTCAGCTTTAAAGCGGATCTCGTTACCTTCCAGGTCTAAGGCTTTAACGCGAACCTTGGTGTAGCGTGGTACTTTGCCGTAGATGTGTTTTACGCTCAAGCAGCCTTCAAAATCAGCTACCAAGTCGCCTTCGTATTTGACAATTTCTGGGTTGATCAAGGTCATGAAGTCGCGAGTTTTTTTGTTATCAAAGTCAGCTCGGACAATGACGACTCGCTCCAAGCGATCTACTTGCACTGCTGCGAGAGCGGCACTGATTTCATGTGGTCGTGAATCCTCCCAATCTAACGCAGCACTGGTCATGTCGTCAGACAGTTTTTGTATATCATCAGTAATGACATGGATGCGATGAGATTTTTGACGCAGATGGGGGTTTGGTAGGGCAATAATGTCGTCTCTAGTCATACATCAAGTATATCAGAGGAGGGAAATCGGGTCGAGTTCGAATTGCCAATGTTGTGGTGGCATGTGAGCTAATATGGCGACTAAGTCATCACGTTGGGGACTTTTGAGCAGCAGTTGCCAACGGTAAGTGTCACGCACTCGTTCATAAAACGCAGGTGTTGGTCCTAAAATTTGTACTGTTTTCGGTGCAACTGATTTGAGGGTAGATGCAAGTTTTTGAGCATTGCGAATGGCAGCGGCTTCGGTTTTGTATACACAGGTGAGTTTCAAAAGATGGGTAAATGGCGGAAATATGGTTGCTTGTCGTTGAGCTATTGTGCGTTGATAAAAATCAGCGTAATTTTGCGTGAGGCCGTCTTGGATGGCTGGGTGTTGTGGTTGGTAGGTTTGGACAACGACGGTCGTTGCGTGATGCGACCTACCAACACGTCCGACTACCTGAGCAAGTAGTTGGAATGTACGTTCGGCGGCTGCAAAATCAGGAAGTGTTAGTCCTGTGTCTGCTTGCACTACGCCAACAGTTCGTAGATGTGGTAAGTCTAATCCCTTGGCGATCATTTGCGTACCGATGATGAGGTCGATAGTGCCCTCTTTAACGTCTTGGTATAACTTTTCTACGGTTTGATCGCTAGGAGTGTCTGCGTCAAAGCGGGCTATGGTTTGCTGAGGAAATAATTTGCTCAATTCTGTCTCGATGCGCTTGGTGCCAATGCCTTTATGGATGATGTCGGCATGTTGGCATTCGGGGCAGACCGTTGGGACGGTCGCGTTATATCCGCATATGTGGCAAACAAGTTGATGTTTGTCTTGGTGTAGTGTCAGCGGCACAAAGCAGTTAGGGCAGCCAGCTTGCCAGCCGCAATTTTGACACAGGGTGATTGTGGTGGTGCCACGACGATTGTGAAAAATGAGTGCTTGCTGACCATCGTTGAAGGTTTGTTGGAGTTGAGAAAGCAGGGCGTCTGATAGGAAGAAGTGCTGAGTAAAATTATTGCGCTTGGTCATGTCAACGACTTTGACAGTGGGCTTGACGGCATCTTGGCGAGCGGGTTTGGCCATGGTGATGATGGGTCGGTTGCGTTGCTCAGACAAATAATAGTCAGCGATGCCGGGAGTAGCGCTACCCAGAACTAACTTGGCGCTATGGCTCTGCGCCAGCACGGCAGCAGTGCGCAGTGCGGAATAGCGGGGGGATTGTTCTTGTTTGAAGCTAGGTTCGTGGCATTCATCAATGGCGATAAATCCGAGGTTATGTATGGGCATGAATAGGGCTGACCTTGGGCCGATGACCACGACGGGCTTGTTGGCGTTCAAAACGTGTAGCCATGCTGCATGGCGTTCAGCCTCAGTCTGGCGAGAATGAGTGACAATTACATTGTCGAGATGTTCTGTGAAGGCTGATACCAATTGGGTCGTCAGGGCTATTTCTGGAATTAGTATAATGGAAGACTTTCCCTCAGCTGCAGCGCGTCGGGAGGCTTCAATATAGACCAGGGTTTTGCCGGAGCCGGTGACGCCGTGTAGCAAAGCCGTTCCACTGGCCATGGAATCAATGATTTTCAGGGCTTGGAGCTGATCTTTGGTGAATACATTTTTTGTTCGATTTTGCACATTGACAGAGGTGAAATCTACGGATTTTCGTCGCTTTTTGGTGATGCCGCGTGGTAGAATGGTTTGCCAGACGGTGGCAGGATGTGTTGCGTAAAATTGGCTCATCCAAGTGTGCAATGACAGCAACTGGCTGGGTAGTGGCGGCTGATCGACGACCGAAATTATTTCCCGTGTGTCGTATGGTGGTTGCGATATTTTTTGCAAAACAACACCAACAACAACCTTCTTGCCGACGGGAATGGTCACAATAGTTCCTGGTGCTAGTTCTTCATGTGAGGCATAGGAAAAGCTGTCAGCGTCAGCGCGGACAATCGTAGTTGGAGACACCTCGTAGTATTGCATAGCTATTATTATAACGCTTCATCAATGCTACAATAAGCATATGTATTTTCAGAGTCGCATGCAGGCGGGCGTGGAGTTGGGGCAGCAGTTGTTCGAAAAATATCGTTATGAAAACTGTGCAGTGCTGGCATTGGGTGAAGGCGGTGTGTTGGTCGGTGAGCAGATCGCGGTCAGGCTTCACTGTGTTTTGATGATGCTATTGTCAGAGAGTATCGATGTTCCTGGAGAGGGGTTGAGCTTTGGCGCCGTTTCTCAAAGTGGGAAATTCACCTACAACAGTGACTTTTCGTCTGGCGAGATTCGAGAATATACCAATGAATTTCATGGCTATTTGGAGCAGCAAAAACAGCAGGCATACCAACGAATCAATCGGCTGCTGGGTGACGGCGGTATCGTTGACGCGGCATTGTTGAAAGATCGGACAGTTATTTTGGTGAGTGATGGTTTTGGTGATAATCTTTCAAGCCTGGATGTGGCTTTGGGATTTTTAAAATCAATTCGTATTGAAAAACTGGTGGTGGCGTTGCCTGTGTGTAGCATTGCTGCTGTTGATCGATTGCACATCACGGTGGACGATCTGCACATATTGGACGTCAAGGAAAACTTCATGGGAATTAACCATTATTATGAGGATAATGAACTACCTTCACGTGAGGAGACTGTTGCAAAAATCAACCAAGTAATTATGAATTGGCGCTAAAGGACTTGTCGGGTGTTGTAAAATTGTGCTACACTGGAGTTAAATAAAGAAGGGGATGCAGTAAAGAGCACAGGACTATGTTAGACGTTTTTATTACATCGCGGGTGAGGCGTAAGATTGTGGTTGTTTATGCTAAATATCCTGATTTTCACACTCATGTACGTGGGTTGGCGAAGTTGATCAAAGAAGATCCAGGAAATATTCAGCGCGAGTTAAAGAGATTGGAAAAAGTCGGTTTTCTCAAAAGCGAGAAACAGGGTAATTCGCGAACGTATTTCACAAATAAGCAGTTTCCAATTTTCAAGGAGTTGCAGGGAATGGTGATTAAGTCGCAGCAACATGCGGCACGGCCGAAGCGTAGCTCGGTTGATAGAGATTGATGACCTTGTTCGAGCGGATTTTGACGGCTCGTGGTCTGACGACGCGAGCAGCACGTCAGGCTTTTTTGCAGCCGGATTATGCAGCGGTGAAGCATGATCCGTTTTTGCTGCCGGACATGGAAAAGGCGGTGGTGCGGTTAAAACAGGCGTGGGAGCGGGGCGAAAAAATCGTCATTTATGGTGATTATGATATTGATGGGTTGAGCGCCACGGCGCTGCTGCTGGATGCGTTTGGCAAGTTTGGTTTTGAGGGTGTTGATGCTTTCATCCCGAACCGGTTTGTTGAAGGTTATGGTATGACCATGGGTGCGGTGGACAAGGTGCGCGATATGGGCGCGGATTTGATTGTGACGGTGGATACCGGTAGTTTGTGTCATGCAGAGATTGCCTATGCCACCAGCCTGGGGATTGATACGGTGGTGACGGATCATCATAACGTGGCCGAGATGCCACCACCGAGCGTGGCAGCGGTGAATCCAAAATTTTCAGGGCACAGCTATCCATTTCGTGATTTGTGTGGCGCAGGTGTGGCGTTCAAGCTGGT
This sequence comes from Candidatus Nanosynbacter featherlites, assembly GCF_037013405.1. Taxonomy (NCBI): domain Bacteria; kingdom Bacillati; phylum Minisyncoccota; class Nanosynbacteria; order Nanosynbacterales; family Nanosynbacteraceae; genus Nanosynbacter; species Candidatus Nanosynbacter sp. BB002. The sequence continues at coordinate 145,114 of NZ_CP146064.1, forward strand.
GCAGGCACTACAGACTGAGCTGGATGGCTTGCCTGATGGCTATGAAAAATGGCTGCTCGATTTGGTGGCACTGGGGACAGTGTGCGACATCGTGACGTTGGCTGATGAAAATCGGGCAAACGTCTATTGGGGTTTGGAGGTGTTGAAAAAACAACAACGCCCAGGGCTGAAAGCGTTGATGACGGTGGCGGGTATTGAGCCAGAGCAGGTCAATGCTAGGCATTTGGGATTCGGCTTGGGTCCGCGCATGAATGCAGCGGGTCGGTTGGAGACGGCGCAGTACGCGCTAGATATGCTGGTGGCGCGCGATGGGTTGGCGGCACTGGAGGCGAGTGAGAAATTGGAGGAGCTGAACGTTAAGCGACGCAGCATTCAGGATACGATTTTTGAGGAAGCGTGTATGCAAGCCGAGGAGCTGGCGAATGATCGTGTGCTGGTGGTGAGCAGTGATGGTTGGAATCATGGTGTTATCGGCATTGTGGCGTCAAAACTGGTAGAAAAATATAAAAAGCCGGTGTTTATCATTGGTGAGCGTGGTGAGGAGGCGACCGGTTCGGCGCGTAGCTTTGGTGATTTTTCAGCGGCCGATGCAGTGCGGGCGGCGGATGACATCATCATCAAAGGTGGCGGGCACGGAGCGGCGGCGGGCGTGACGCTGGCGACCGAGAAAATTAGTGATTTTCGCCGGCGCGTTAATGAGTTTTATGATTCGCTGCAGCTACAAAGTCAAGAGCGATATTTGTTGCCGCGAGCTGATGTAGAAATTGATGATTTTTCGGAAATTGACGAGGAGTTGGTGGAGAATTTGGCAAAAATGGAGCCGTTTGGCAATGGCAATCCAGAGCCAGTCCTGAAAATTGCCACGGCAAATGTGTTGAGTGTACGGCGAATGGGCGCGGATGGGCAACACGTTAAATTAGCGCTGCGTGATAAAAATGGTACAGTGTTGCAGATGCTGGCGTTCAACGCACCAGAGGAGTTCTTCCGCGATCCGGGCGACGAGGTAGCGGCGTGGTTTCAGCCAACCATCAACGAATGGCAGGGGGTGCGAACGGTTGAGGGGCGGTTGCTACACGTGGGCGAGGCGGAATAGTCATCATTAGGGCCGTCACAGTGACCACAAGGTTGATTTATATTAATTTATATGATATAATAGAAACCAGTTCAAGGAATAATCCATACTGGAGCACTACGCATATGAATGAAAAATGTAATACAACAATAGATCATGGCTTTGACGACGGCCTTCGTTTAAAACGAGTCAGTCATATAGTGCCTACAGCAGAGGGCACTGAGAACAAGTTGTTTAATGATGGTAAAATAATTCAGATATCGCCAGAAAGGATTGAAGAGCTGGAGGTCAATCCGTGGCTTGATATCAACAAGGACCAGAAAGAAAAAGTTATTGAGCAGGTGAGAGACCCACGCTATATTCGTGGCTTGGGTGGTATCGGAATTGAGGTTGCGATGTTCGGCAAGCTTAATGCAAAAAAGCTTCAGGCTGTGTATTATGGCTGGGGCGGTGCCTTTCGTCATCGGAACGCTCTGCGTGAAGCGCTCGATATGGTTTATGCAAATCCAGATATTGCCTATATGGTAATGAATGGTCCAGGAATCGGTAATTCTGGCATGCTGCCAAAGTCGGTCCAAAAAGAAATCAGGCAGACTGGTAGTTATGCGTCAGCAGGTGAATATTATGCAAAGGTATTGGAACATGTGGCTCGGGATTATGATGAGGTCAATGTAGCTGGGCACTCGCTGGGAGCAAGGGTAGCTACGGGAGTAGTCGCAAATATGACACCAGGGGCAGTATCAGAGCTGCGGTTGCATGATCCAACAGGTACGCGAGAGATGAATCTCGTTGATATTGCTGTCAGCTTTTTTGGAAAAGAAGGAGCAGAGAATGGTAAATATGTTAAGGAGTCAGCTTCTCCAACAGCTAAAGAAGCTGGCTTGATATCACTCCCAGTGGAAGCCCCTCACCGTATTGAATGCATAGGAGGTGTTGGACTTAGTCTAGAGGAGCTGGGCCGTCCGTTTGAAGCACCCGAGAATGGTTGGATTCAGCAGTTCTTGGTTGATCCGTCTGGGTTAACGCGGAATGCATTTGAGAAGGACTTTAGAATGGCAGCTCCAAATGTGCGAGATTCTATCCATATTTTGGTGCCAGAACTGAGCCACCTGAACAAATGGGAAGATATTCAAATGATAGTTGAGCGCGCACGCAATATACCTGGTATTCCAGAAATCGATCAGTGGAATATCCTTCGTCACACACACGCCAATATGAACCAGCCAGCAAGTTTGGCAGCGATATACTCGGTTGTTCTGGAATAGTAATTTGTCAAATATTTCCTCATCTGTTATAATCCAGGAAGTATGGTACAAGTAACACGTAAAGATCAGAAGGAAGCGAACGAAAATATCATTCGTCGTTTCAACCGTAAGGTTTTGCAGAGCGGTGTTTTGGCTCGAGCTAAAAACGTTATGCGCTTTGAGAAACCAATTTCAAAGGCCGAGCGCCGTAAAAAGGCAATCGTTCGTCGTGAACGCCGGGCTGAAAAAACGGCAAAAATGCGCCTGGGAGTGCGTTAATGTCAGCGCTAAAAGCGCGCATCACTGATGAAATGAAAGCCGCTCTTTTGGGCGGCAATCGTTTTCGTGGGGATGTGTTGCGTAATGTTAAGGCAGCAATTTTGAACGAGGAGGTGTCACTAGGCAAGCGTGACGAGGGCCTGAATGACGCCGAAGTTGAAAAAGTTCTGGCTCGTGAAGTGAAAAAACGTGTCGAGAGTGCGGAGCTTTACCGCAGTAATGGTCGCGCGGAATTGGCAGAGCCTGAGGAACAAGAGGCGGAAATTTTGCGAGAATTTTTGCCCGAACAGTTGAGTGAAGCGGAAGTTATGGCGATCGTTGAAGATGTTGTAGCGAGCATGGATGACGTTTCCATACAAAAGATGGGACAGGTTATCGGCGCAGTGAAACAGAAGGTTGGCAATGCTGCTGACGGTGCGTTGATTGCAAGAATTGTTAAAGAAAAACTGACAAAATAGGAGGGAACATGATTATCTTTTTTGGGCCGGCTGGTGCTGGTAAGAGTGTGCAGGGGCAGATTTTGGCAGCACGACATGGTTGGCGTTGGCTGAGTGCAGGGCAGCTGCTGCGCGACACGCACGATGGTGAATTGATTCATCGTATGCAATCTGGCGAACTGGTGTCGGTGGAGATTATCAATGGGTTGATGGGCGAGGCGTTGAATAAAGCTAAGGACATTAACGGTGTGATTTTGGACGGTTATCCTCGTCAGTTGGAGCAGGCTAAGTGGTTGATTGAGTCGCGACCGCATCATGGTCAGGATGTGAAGCTGGTGATTGTGCTGGAAGTGCCACGAGATGAGATTTTAGAACGCTTGCGAGTGCGTGGTCGCGTTGACGACACGCCAGAGGCAATTGATAAGCGGCTTAGTATTTACCGGGGTGAAATTTACCCAATTTTGGACTATCTGAATGACAATAATATCCCAATTATCCATATGAGCGGCGTGGGCACAGTGGGGCAAGTTCATGATGAGATTGAAAAAGAGCTGGTTAGCCGCGGAATCGTTGAGGGCGCCAAATGAGTCAATTGATCACTGGTGAAAAAACGCCACAACAGATGAAAGATATGCGCGAATGTGGGCGGATGCTAGCGACGATTTACGACGAATTGCGGCAGCGAGTAACGGCTGGCATGAGTGAGCTGGACGTCAATGAGTTTGTGGCTGGGCGCATCAAGGATTTTGGCGCGGAAGCGACGTATTTGACAGATGAGGTAAAATTTCCAGGGGTGATCTGCGTGTCGACCAATGAGCAATTGGTGCACTCGTTCCCGACAGACTATGTGTTTGAGAAGGGTGATGTAGTGAGTTTTGACCTGGTGATTGGCTACCGCGGCATGAAAACTGACAGTGCCTTCACGATGGTGGTCGATGAGGAGCCGCGTGGCGCCAAAAAGCATTTATTACACGCGACGGAACAGAGTTTGTATGCGGGAATTGATGCGATCTCTGGTGACGGGACACGAGTTGGTGATATCTCAGCAGCCATTGAAGCGGTGCTGAAAAAAGCGAAACTGGGCATCATCCGCGAGTTGGTTGGTCACGGTGTGGGGCTGGAAATGCACATGAGTCCAGAGATTCCGAATCATGGTCAGCGCGGTACTGGTCCGGTGTTGCACGCTGGTGACACTATCGCTATCGAGCCGATGGCCAGCCTCGGTGGTGAGAAAATTGTTACTGAGGATGACGGCTGGACGATTAGCATGAGAGATGGCAGTCTGGGTGCGCATTTTGAACACACAGTACTAATTACTGAAACGGGTACAGAAATCTTGACGAAACTGTAACAGAATATTAGGTGAAATCAATCTCTGCTAGTATATAGCGCGCTGGACCGTTGACTGTGCCAGTTGCAGCCATACTGAGCGAAGGACTTAATCCATGCTCTGCATACCAATCGTCCTTAGTCTTCCTCTCACACTCCAATGAGTGAACCTTATTCCAAAGCTCCGCTTGTGTCATACCTTTTCGGTATACTTCGATATAGAAGAATGCCTTATTTTTACCACATTGTGCAAAAGCGATACTGTTCTTTAAAGCGGTATTCTTCTGGGGGCCATTTTTGAGGCTGTCCAGCAAATTGCTCGATAAGAACCCAGCATTGACTAGGGCTTTGCCTATGCCGCCCCCATTATTGATTGGAATGCCTTGTTCGGTTGATCCGCCTCCTGGATCAGTATAAAAACCATACGGACTGTAATAACGCATCGGTACCTTATTACCTGCGGTTATATAAGACTTAAACGCTGTCTCGATTTGCTGTAGTGCAGTTTTGGCTTTTGCGTCATAAGCATCTTGCCTGATATATTGATAGGCGATGATGCTAATTGTTGAGAGGATAGCAATAACAGAAATGATGATGATCATCTCCACTAAAGTAAACCCAGGCTTATGAGAAAAAGTACTACGTTTCATGTGTCTAGTGTATCATGCTTATACTTTTTTGACAGCTTGCAAAATGACCCCATATTCCTATATACTGTAAGCATATGCAAGAACAATCTCATTATGCGGTAGGAATTGATATCGGCACGAAAAAAGTGCGATGTGTTATTGGACATATTGACGAAACAACGGGCGTGCCGAGAATTATTGGAGTGGGACAGGCTCCCAACAGCGGGATGCGTAAAGGTGTGATCACGCACTTGAATGGGCCGGCAGCGGCGATTGATACGGCGCTTGACGCTGCAGAGCGAATGAGCGGACATCGAGTGAATCAAGCTGCTTTAGGTACTAATGGCGTGCACATCATCAGTACTAGAGTAGACGGTATGGTTGCTGTTAATGCAAGCAGTAGTGAAGTGACGGAAGACGACGTAGCGCGTCTGGAGAATGTAGCGACAGTTGGAAAAGTTCCTGCAAATCGTGAGATTTTGGAAGTAGTTCCGTACGAATATCGATTGGATGGGCAAGATAATATCAAAAACCCGATTGGTATGACTGGGACGAGGTTGGAGCTACGAGCAAATGTTGTCTCTGGGTTGGTGCCGCACTTGGGGAATTTACACAAGTTGGCGGAGATGTCCAATATTGATGCTGTCAGAATAGTCCCAACAGTATTGGCGAGCGCTCAAGCGGTATTGAATGAATCTCAGATGGAAAATGGTGTGGCTGTGATCGACATCGGGGCTTCCACGACAGGAGTGGCGGTGTTCGAAGAGGGTGACTTGCAGCATCTTTCAGTTGTTCCGATGGGCTCACAGAACGTCACCAATGATTTGGCGATTGGTCTTAAGGTTGATTTGGAAATTGCTGAAAAAGTTAAGTTGCAGCATGGTGAATTGGGCGGCGAGACTACGGGCGTGATTGACATTAAGCACGAGAAGGAAACGCAGGTTTTTCACCGGGCAGAAGTTGCAGAAATCGTTGAAGCGCGCTATGAAGAAATTTTTGAGCTGGTCGCTAAGGAACTGAAAAAGGCAGGTGGCATTAGCAAAATGCCGAGCGGAGCCGTGTTAGTTGGCGGTGGCGCTAAAGTTAAGGGCTTGGCTGAATTTGCCAAAGAACAGATTGGGCTGGCAGTGAAAATCGGCAAACCGCAGGACTATGCTGGCATGACTGATGATATCAAAGATCCAGAGTATGCAGCGGCTATAGGACTAATGTTGGCAATGTCCACCAATCCGTCCCGCTCTGAAGGAACTCATGGTAAAAAAGCTAGTAAAGTTGCCCAAAAGGCTGGCGGATTCTTAGGTGGGTTATTCGCAAAATTCAAATAAATATGACCACTCCAGGGTCAAAGATGATATACTGGATAGAGATTAGAGGGGAGATACAATAATGCCACAAATACAACCAAGCGAAGTTCAGACATTTGCTAGCATCAAAGTTGTTGGTGTTGGTGGCGCTGGTGGTTCAGCAGTCAACCGCATGAAAGACGCTGGCCTCAACGGTGTGCAGTTCATCGCTATGAATACCGACGCACAAGCGTTGCATAACTCAAAAGCTGACGTCAAAATTCATTTGGGACATTCCACGACAAACGGTCTTGGTGCTGGTGCTGACCCAGCTGTTGGTGAAGCAGCCGCTAATGAATCACGTGAAGAAATTCGTGCCGCTCTTGAAGGCGCCGACATGGTGTTTGTGACGATTGGTGCTGGTGGAGGAACAGGCTCTGGTGCTGGGTATGTGGTTGCTGAGATTGCTCGTGAGTTGGGTATTTTGGTGGTTGGTGTTGCAACACGACCGTTTAGCTTTGAGGGTGAAAAGCGCCGAGTGAATGCTGACTGGGCGATCACTCACTTGGGTCGACAAGTTGATACGTTGATTACCATTCCAAATGATCGCTTGCTGCAGACAATTGATCGGCGCACTCCGCTATTGGAAACCTTCAAAATCGCTGACGATGTATTGCGTCAGGGTGTGCAGGGTATTTCTGAATTGATCACTGAACATGGGCTGATTAACCTGGACTTTGCTGACGTGAAGGCTATCATGAGCAATGCTGGATCGGCCTTGATGGGCATTGGTCGGGCGAGCGGTGAGAATCGAGCAGCTCAGGCGGCCCAGCAGGCAATTGAGTCGCCGTTGATTGAAGTGTCAATTGATGGCGCTAAGGGTGTGTTGTTCAACGTTACTGGTGGCTACGACATGAGCATGGCAGAGATTCAGGAGGCAGCTGAAATCATCACCAGTGCGGTATCACCAAATGCAAACATCATCTTTGGTGCGACGTTGAAGCCAGAAATGGAAGATGATTTGGTGATCACGGTCATTGCTACAGGATTTGATAGCGAGACCTTCCACGACAGGGACGTAACGCTTGATGTGAACCCAGTTGAGACCAACTCTAACAATTTGGATGAAGAAATGGTGCAAAATATCGACATGGAGCTAGAGCACAAAGAAGCTGCTGAGCATTTTGCTGCTGAGGATGACACGAATATTTGGGATAATCCACCAGAAGATGAGGATGACGACGAAGACGACACCCCAGCATTCTTACGCCGTCGCAAGAAGAATAGGGAGTAGTCTATGGGAGCAGTAAATATTGGTGACAGTCGGGTGCTTGAGTCGCGTGAAGTTGCTGGCGGTATGGCAATTCGCCGCCGCAGAGAAACGGCTGATGGTAGGAGATTTACGACGTACGAGCGGATTGAAAAACCAAACTTAGCAGTGCTCAAAAAGAGCGGACGCCGTGAACTGTTTGACCGGTTTAAGCTATCTTCAGCGGTACACCAGTCAGTTGGTAAGTTTTTCAAGTCAGAAGAAGAGGTTGAGCAAATTGTCAGCGCCGTTGAAGACGCTTTGTATGCGTTGGGAGAATCTGAAGTGCCGTCAAAGCAGATTGGTGATGCGGTTTTGGACGCTTTGGCTGATCGTAATGAAGTGGCGTATGTTCGATTTGCCAGCGTGTATTATGATTTCAAGACACTGGACGAATTTGAGAAAATTTTAGCTCAGCAACGAGAGAAAAGGGATTAACAATGCGCGTTGTTGTTGTGTACAAAACAGAGAGCGACCACGCTCGCACAGTGTTTGATTATCTCAGGGATTTCAAAAATCAGACAGGGCATGATCTGGAGGAAGTCAATCCGGACTCGGCGGCTGGCAGTGATTTCTGTAGGACATATGACATTGTGGAATATCCGACGATCATTGCGTTAAGTGATGGTGGCCAATTACAAAATATGTGGCGGGGAACTCCGCTACCGACAATTAGCGAGGTAAGTTTTTATGTTTAAGAAAGTGCGAGATTGGTTATTTCATGAGGACTTGAAGCGGCGACATCTGTCGGCACTGGCGTTGCTGGTCGGAAGCGCATTGGGGCTATTGGCGTCACTGGCTTTGTCAATTGAATCTTTAGTATTAGCCAAAAACTCAGAGGCGGTTCTTAGTTGTGACTTAAACTCAGCGCTGAGTTGTTCGGCGGTTGCCAATCATTGGTCTGCAGCGATTTTGGGTTTTCCAAACAGCTTTATTGGCCTGGCGACCTTGCCGGTGATGATTACCATCGCCGTTGCCCTGTTGGCAGGGACAAAGTTTCCGAAATGGTTTATGCAATGCGCGCAAATTGGCGTAATTGCGGGGCTTCTCTTTGCCTTTTGGATGTTTGGTATGAGCTATTTGGTGATTGGCGCACTGTGCCCGTGGTGCTTGACTCTTGACCTTGGTATGATTTTGATTTTCTTTGGTATGACACGGTACAATGTTTTGGTTAAGAATATACCTGGTAAGACCTTGGGTAAATTTGTTGATCGCGGATATGATATGTTATTTGCAGCAGTTTTAGTAGTTCTTGCCATGATGGCGATAATCGCCAAGTTTGGTGAGCAGTTGTTCTAGACGTATCGCCCTATTTTACGAAAGCATTATTGCAAATTTTTTTACTTTGGTAACGCGTGATCATATGTCATAATAAAGATATGAAGAAAAACTTTCTTGTCAGAGCGTTCTTTGGTGTTACCATTGTAGCGCTCGGCGGGGTTCTGTTACTCAGGAATCTCGAAATTATCAAGTTTGATAGCTGGAATGTGTTCTGGGGAACGGTTTGGGCAGCCGGCCTAGTGCTGGCGGGGCTGGTGACAATAGTTAGCTCCCGGAAACTGCTGACGCGGGCGTGGGGCCTGCTATTGATGGCCGCTGGCGTGTCGATTGGTTTGAATGCGTATGGCGTCATTGATGTTAGTATTTGGAAACTGTTTTGGCCAGTGGTATTGATCGCTGTTGGGTTGATGATGGTGTTTAGTATTGGGTCCGCAAATCGCAAGCGAGCCGAAGAATCGGGTACTAATGATAATGAAAAAGTGGCGATTTTTTATGGTGAAGAATCACGAGTGAGAGGTGATTACACTGGTGGCTCACTGACGGCGGTATTTGGCGGCGTCGATTTGGATTTGCGCCAGGCAAAGATCAAGGATGGTACGGTGATTGATGTCTTTACCTTTTGTGGCGGCATTAATATTAGTTTGCCTGATGATGTGATTGTCGAAAACGAGGTTCGCGGTGTTTTGGGCGGTAGCGATGATAAGACTGTACCGAAGCCTTCTGCTAAAAAGACAATCTATCTGAAGGGCGAATGTGTCCTGGGCGGCCTGGAAATTAAATAATCTCTTGGGATTTTGGTAAAAACGCGCTACAATGAGAGTAGGGCGTTTTTGCGTGTGTCTAATGAGGTTTTCTCTGATGATGTCAGCGCAAAATGAGCGGCTATCAACCGCGAAGCCTGCGGGAAGAAATCAGTTTTTATCAGCTGAGATTAGACCCCGCCGTGAGCTTGCGTAAATAGCATAAGAAAGAGCTAAAAGAATCACTTCTTTTGGAATCGAGATGGTACCGTCCGTTTGAAACACCTCCAGCGGATTCTCGAAGACAGAAGAGGTGATTTTTGTTTGAGGAGAATAATGACAAAAATAACGTATTATCCACCGGAATACAGGAAAGATGAGTTTAACTGTGCATATTGTAAGGTGTTTGCACATCAAAAGTGGAATTATAATTATATATTCAATTCATTCTCGTCACTATTAGAGTTACTCGCTATATCGAAATGTGAACACTGCGGTAGATGGTCTATCTGGATTGAGGAGTCTTTAGTTTATCCGGTGCAAATTACAGTGGAAGATCCGAATGATGACATGCCAGATGAGGTTAAAAAACTATATAGAGAGTCTGCTCAAATTTTGTCTATTTCACCCCGTGCGGCTGCAGCACTATTGAGGCTAGGATTGCAGATACTTCTCGGTGCTGTGGGGGGTGATGGTAAAAATATAAATAATGATATAAAGAAAATAGTTGCGTTGGGTGTTGAACCTGAAACACAAAGGGCTCTAGATATTCTAAGGGTATTTGGTAATAGTGGAGCTCACCCTGGGGAGATTAAGCTTGATGAAGATCCTGGCCTGGTGCACAAAATGTATAGGCTAATGAACTATGTTACCGATAGGCTTATCACCCAGAAGAATCAGATAAATGAGTTATTCGAAGGTTTATCAGAGGGAATTAAAGATCAGATTGAATCACGAGATAGTAAAAATAAGGACAAGGAGAGATCATGATGAAATTCAAACACGGCGTACGCCGCCGAGCAGCAGAATATGAAAAGGATTGGGTGCAGCGCTGGAAGGACGACCGGACGTTCCAAAAGTCGGTGGCGCAGCGGCCGGCGGATAATGCGTATGTCTTTTATGATGGGCCGCCGTTTATCACCGGTGTGCCACATCACGGAACGCTGCTCAGCAGTATTGTGAAGGACGCCGTGCCACGCTATTGGACAATGAAGGGTAAGCGCGTGGAGCGCCGTTGGGGCTGGGATTGCCATGGTCTACCGGCGGAGAATTTCGTCGAAAAGCAGCTGAATATTACCGACCGGCGGCAGATTGTGATGTGCCCGGGCCAGCCGGCACCGCTGGATAAAGACGGTCAGCCACTGCCGACCATCAGCCTGGAAAAATACATCACCAAGGCGCGCGAAAGCATGGTGGCGAATAGCGAGACGTGGCAGGGTGTGATCGACCGGATTGGCCGCTGGGTGGACTTTACGGGCGCTTACCGCACCATGGATAAGGACTTTATGGAGAGCGTTTGGTGGGCCTTTAAACAGCTGTATGAGGCTGGCAAAATCTACGAAGGCGAAAAGGTGCTGATGTATGACACCAAGTTCGCCACCCCTGTCAGCAAGGCCGAAGTAACCATGGACAACGACGCCTACCAGACGGTGACCGACCCGAGTGTGTATGTGAAGTTTAAGTTAAAAGATGGTAAGACGAGCCACAAAATAGTATTAAGTGAACACTCAAAAGTCTTGTTTGTATGTAATGCAAATGCTGCTCGCTCGCAGATGGCGCAGGGATTTTATAACCACTATTCTGGCTCTCAAAATGCCGATTCTGCTGGGTTGAACCCAGAGAAAAAATGGGGCGAAGCTCCAACATTGAGTGATTTTGAAACTATGAGCCGCAAGCCAGCCAGAAGTAGTGAGACGATGCAAGAAGTGGGTATTGACATCACTGGACATAAGCGGCAGCTGCTTACCGCCGATAAGCTGGGTGATTATGATTTGATCGTTAATCTAGCGGAGAAATCCCAGACACCGGACTGGCTCAGGGGTGATAATATTATTTGGTGGGATGTGGCTGATCCACGTAACGAGAGTGTAGAAAAAAATCGGATAGCGCGTGATGAAATTGAGCAGCGAGTAAAGCAACTTTTGAACGGTGAAATAGTTGATGATGCACAAAAGCCAGCAGGCTTTGACGAATGCGAGAGGAGTTATGTTGGCGCTTTGTTGGTGGATACAAATGGCAAACTCATTGCACAACAACGAGACGATAAGTCAGAAATCACAAACCCAGGCATGGTGAGCCTCTTTGGTGGGACGAGCCACGAGGGCGAGTCGCCAATTGAGACGCTACGCCGTGAGCTTCAGGAGGAGCTTGAGCTTGAAGTAAGCTCGAATAATCTTTTGCTGCAAACTGTCAAGCACGAAAATGGAACAAATGTTGCATGTTCCATCTATATTGTGACTGGTGTTGATGCTGAGAAGCTAGAATTACATGAGGGTGCAGGATTTGCTATGGGTACGCCAGAAGAGCTGCTGAGCCGCCCTGTGACAGCCGTGACTCAGCAGGCGATTGAAGCGTTTGTTGAAGCTCAAGATTCTGTATCTGTCCTGGCCTGGACCACTACCCCGTGGACGCTCCCAGCCAACCTGATGCTGGCGGTTAATCCGGAGATGACGTACTGCGAAGTGCTGGTGGGGGGTGAGAAGCTAATCATCGCTGAGGAAGCGTTGGGACGCACCCTGCAGGACGAAAAGCACCATCCACTAGATTACAAAGTATTGCGCACATTCCCCGGCAGTGAATTGGTCGGCAAGAAATACCAGCCGCTCGATACGGGCTCGACTTGGCCAGAAAATGACAAGATCCACACCATTTACGCGGCGGATTTCGTCTCGCACGAGTCGGGTACGGGCATCGTGCACATTGCGCCGGCTTATGGTGAGGACGATTTTGAGCTCGCCAAACGCTATGGTGTCAGTGCTTTCCATGTCATCGATGATAATGGCTACTACACCGATGGTAATTATAAGGGCCTGGAGGTGTGGGACAACAACAAATTCATCGCCAAAGATCTGAAGGAAAAGGGCGCGGTGTGGAAGATTGAGTATATTCGCCACGAATATCCGTTTAACCCGCGTAGCAAGCAGCGCATCATGTACCGGGCTATCCCCAGTTGGTTCTTTGACATTCAGGGGCAAAAGCCGCTGATGCTGGAGCAGAACGAGCATATCAATTGGTTTCCAGGCCATCTGAAGCACGGCCGCTTTGCCAAGAACATCGAGCAAGCGCCGGACTGGAACCTGAGCCGCGACCGCTTCTGGGCGACGGCCATGCCGGTGTGGAAGGGTGACCGCGGCACCGTTAAGGTGGTCGGCTCGTATGCGGAGCTCAAGGAGCTGAGCGGCGTGGAGCTGGATGATTACCACCGCCCGTGGGTGGATGATATCACCTTTGAAATTGACGGCGAGAAATTTACGCGCATTGACAAGGTACTGGACTGTTGGTTTGAGTCAGGTTCTATGCCGTTTGCGCAGCTGCACTATCCGTTTGAAAACCAGGCCAAGTTTGAGCAGAATTACCCAGCGGACTTCATCGTTGAGTACATCGGCCAGGTGAGGGCATGGTTCTACTACGTGCATGCCGTCAACGCCGCCTTGGCGGAAATTGGTGCCTTTGGTCAGGCCGGCGCCCAGCACAAAAACGCCTACAGCAACGTCATTACCACTGGTGTGGTGGCGGGCAATGACGGCCGCAAGATGAGTAAGTCCTTAGGTAACTTTACCGACCCGAACGAGCTGATGGATAAGTTTAGTGCCGATAGTTTACGCTTCTTGCTGCTGAGCAGTCCGCTGCTGAACGGCGAGGACTTTGCCTTGCACGATAAGGACGTTGGTGACGTGGCGCGTAAGCTCAGTATGATTTGGAATATGTATGATTTCTTTACCATGTATGCGGAAGTCGATGGCTGGGAATTTAGTGGTGAGCTGAAAGATCCGCTTGGCGAGTTGACGAATCCGCTGGATGTCTGGATTGTTAGTCGTCTGCATCAGCTGGTAGCAGAAGTTGAGCGTCACATGGATACCTACAATATCCCTGACGCGCTGAGCCCGATATTGCCGTTCCTGGACGACGCGTCTAACTGGTATGTTCGCCGTAGCCGTCGCCGCTTCTGGAAATCTGAGGATGATGGCGATAAGAACGATGCGTACCGCACGCTACATTATGTGCTGGTGCGTCTGAGCTACATCTTGGCGCCATTTACGCCGTTTTTGGCTGAGGAGTTGTATCGCAATTTGACGGGCGATAATGAATCGATTCACTTGAAGGATTGGTTGCCGGCGGGTGAAGTCAATGATCAGGTGTTGGCCGATATGTACCGGACACGCGAATTGATCAACAACGGCCTTAGTTTGCGTATGAAGCAGGATGAGCATCAGGTGTCGATCAAGGTTCGCCAGCCGCTGCAATGTGCGGCATATGCGGGTGCAAAGCTGGCTGAGTACTACGAACAGATCATGGCCGAGGAGCTAAATGTTAAGGAAATTCGCTGGATTGAGAGTCTAGACGAGCATCTGGCGGACTATGATGTGACTGAGGGCGTGATCAAGCCAGAGAGCTGGGTAGAAATTAGTAAGCACTTAACGCCCGAACTCAAACGCGAGGGTCTGATGCGTGAAGTCATTCGCCACGTCCAGAGTGCGCGTAAAAAAGCGGGGCTACAGGTGGATGATCGGATTATGCTGCAGCTGATGACGGATGACGAGCAGCTCCGTCAAGCGATTGATGAGCATGCGGAGGTGATTGCTGCTGAGACATTGGCAACCTTTGGGCAAAGCGACGCGTATTCAACCACGGTTGTGATAGAAGGTGCAGAGCTGCAGATTACGCTTCAGCGCCAGTAATTCATCTGCTAAATAATGTGGCTGGTATTGACGTATTGATAATAATGTGCTATCATATTTTAGGTAGATTGATAAAACAAACATATGAAAGTTACATTTTTTCATCCACGCATTCAGTTTGAACCGATTGATCCATTGGCTGATGGCTTGGGGGAGGAAATTGCGCGTGAACAGCAAGAACCTCAGGCTATTCGCTTGGATCAATCAGATATTACTGATATCCAACGCTTTTGGACTGATGTTGAAGAAGACCTCCACAGAGGCAACTCAGTAGAATTTTCTGAATAACTCACGTCAGTAGTAACCGTTAGTGCTATAATTGGTACATGTTTGCAATCGAAGTGATGTCGCTATTGGCACGAGCAGGTGGTGGCGGAAGTAGTTCTGGCGGCGGCTCTGGTGGTGGCGGAATTTTTGCGCTACCTGCAGTTGTAGCTGCTGGCGTAGCTGGTTTTATTCGCTCAAAAACAGGTTCCAAGGCTGCTGGCGTGGCAGTGGGTATGGCGGCTGGAACCGTGGTTAGTTTGTTGTATCTTTGGGGCGGTACATTCGCTTTCATCGTGGCGATGATATCTACTGTCATCGGTGCCTTTGGTGGGGCGTGGGCTGATAAACTAGGTCGTTTCCGGAAAGGCAGTGCGGCAGCGCAACGGTCCGTGCAGCAAGCGGCGGCTTCGGACGCGGTGTGGAGCCCAGAGCGGTTAACGGAATACGCAGTATCAATTTTTGGCAAGTTCCAGCACGACTGGCAGCAGATGGACGTAGCGTCAATTCGGACTTACACCACACAGCGATACGCAAATCACATCAGTCTGATGTTGTACGCCTTGCAGCAAATGGGCCGCACAAATCGCATGAGTAACATTCGCATCAAGGAAGTTATCATCACGTCTGCTCATGACGATGCCAATGACCAGCAAGACCGTGTTAGTTTTGGTATTTTGGCTCAGGCAAATGATCAATTGATCGATACAGCAAGTGGTGATGTTTTGACTGCGACGACAGAGGAGTTTGGCGAACAATGGAACTTTGTGCGCCATGAAAACACTTGGCTACTAGACAGCATCGATCAAGCGACGGAAGAGGAAAGCATGCTAGTGCGGTCTTTGAGGCAATTTGCTGTTGATAACAGGATGTACTTTAGCCCAGACTGGGGTAATCTACTGCTGCCAACCAGAGGTCAGTTGTTTAAGGCTGGGTTTAAGAATGCAGACATTAACAACCATATCATTGGCTTCTGGACAGGTGATTTGTTGGTCCAGTTATATACCTATCGCACCAAAGAAGACGAGTCAGGCGACCAATACGTGGTCGGGCAAATCAATCTGCCAAAATCATATGGTGGAATTTTAGTGGAGAGGCGCGGTAAACTCCTGTCGCGTCTGAAAGCTCCACGTGGATATAACAAAGTGTCTTTGGAATGGGGCGATTTCAATAAACGCTATCAAGTGTATGCGACTGACGAAAATCAAGTGACAAGTTTTGAGCTGCTCAATCCATCTTTTATGGCGTGGTTATACGACCAAGATATCAAAGTGAACATTGAAGTGGTTGACGATGTTGTGTATCTCTACGCAAAACTAAGCGCCAATGAGCAGCGCTACGAGGCAATGTTGGAAATTTTGAAGCGAAGCCACAAAGAACTAAAGATGTAAGGAGAAATCATGATCACTAAAGCTATCATTCCAGTTGCTGGTTGGGGTACGCGGATGTTACCGATTACCAAATCAATCGAAAAGTGTATGCTGCCGGTGGGGACGCGGCCAGTGGTTGATTATATCGTGCAGGATATTGTTCGGGCTGGTGTGGAGGATATTTATTTCGTGGTGGGCGAGCAGAGTACTCAGGTGCAAAGCTATTATCGGTCAAATATTCAGCTGAACGATTATCTGCGACGTGCCGGTAAAGAAGATAAATTACCTCTAGTAGCGCCGCTACGCGACGTGCGAATACATTTTTTAACTCAGCCAAGCACTGGTGGTTATGGCACGAGTATCCCAGTGGGCTTGGCGAGCGAATTTATCGAACCGGGCGAATCGGCCTTTGTGGTGATGGGCGATCAATTTTTCTGGCGTAGCGATGGCGGTTCAAATGCCGCTGATTTGGCAGAGTTGGTGGAGGCGCGTGGCTTGTCGGCTGGTTTATTAGGTAATTCTGTTGAGGAGTCGTTTATCCCACACACCGGTATCATCGAAACCGACCAGCAGGGTAATTTTGTCCGCATCATTGAAAAACCGAAGCTAGAAGAAGCGCCGAGCAACCTCAATAATTCAAGCTTTTACATTCTCAACAAAGAAATTTTCGAGTTAGCACGGACATTACCCGCCAATCCGCAACGCGGTGAATTTGAGCTGACCGACGCTATCAACGCGTACATCGCGGGCGGCGGTATTATCGCGGTTGGCGAGGCCAAGGGCGACTACATGGAGTGCGGCTCGCCAAGTGGCTGGCTGCGGGCAAATAATGCTATGGCCGAGCTATAGAAAAACTAGTTGCATGTATCGCCCGTCTCTGTTATAATTGGTCACTGATAGTAAATATATTGCAAGGAACGAAATGAAAGCAGTCGTAAAAATCTCTGGCAAGCAATACATTGTCAGCGAAAAAGAGTCCCTCTTGGTGGATCTCCTCCCTGAAGGCACAAAAGAACTCACTCTCGACGCACTTTTAGTGATTGATGGTGATAAAACAAAAGTTGGCACACCAACCGTAAAAGGTGTGGTAGTGAAGGCAAAAGTTGCTGAAGCAGAAGTCAAGGGCGATAAAATCCGCGTCATCCGCTACAAAAGCAAAAAACGCGTTCACAAAGAAACTGGTCATCGCCAGAAATACACCAAGATTCAGATTACGTCAATCAAATAATTGAAAGAGCCGCTTCCATCAGAGAAGCGGTTTTTTGATGTCTGTTATTTCTGTTTTGCTCATGCTATAATTAAGGCAGGTAAGAAGGGGAACGAATGACAAAAATCATTGCGGTGACAAATCAAAAAGGCGGCGTTGGCAAGACAACGACAAGTGTTAATGTTGCGTATTATTTGGCAAAAAGTGGTAAGAAAACATTGCTGATAGATTTTGACCCTCAGGGCAACGCGACCAGTGGTCTGGGGATTGATAAGTCCAATCTATCGCGCACGATGACCGAGGTGATCACCGGTCAGGCGACACTACAAAGCGCCATCATTCAAACAGAATATAAAAATTTAGCGTTGGCTCCATCTACGCCGCATTTGGCAAATACTGAGGTCGAGTTGGCGCAGGCTGAGGGTCGGTTCATCAGGCTACGGCGCGCAATCAACAATCTACAGGGGTATTATGACTACATCATCATCGATAGTCCGCCAAGTTTGAGCCTGCTGACGGTTAATGGTTTGATTGCGGCAAACTATATCTTATTGCCAGTGCAGGCAGAGTTTTACGCACTGGAGGGGCTGGGTCAATTACTGGAAACCATGAAATTGATACGCAAGGGACTCAATCCACAACTGGACTTGCTGGGTGTGTTGCCAACCATGATGGACAGCCGCACGACACTGTCGACACAGGTTCACGATGAAATCAAAAAGCATTTTCCAGATCGGGTTTTCCAAACGACTATTCCACGAAATATTCGCTTAGCTGAAGCGCCAAGCCATGGACTGCCAGTTGGCGCGTATGACCGCTTCTCCAAGGGTGCACGAGCATACAAGGCGCTGACCAAGGAGATCATAGGGAGGATTGGCTGATGAAAAAAGGATTGGGTCGTAGCTTTGATTCACTTATTCCAACAAATCTGATCGATGAGTCATTTGATCCGACTGCCAAGCAAGACGGCAGACTTAGCCAGCTCAAACAATTACCGATTGAGCAAGTCATGGCCGATCCAGATCAGCCACGTCGGATGTTTGACGAAGAGGCGCTTGATGAGCTGTCTGAGTCGATAAAGATTCATGGTATTTTACAGCCGCTGGTAGTGACAGGCAAAGCAGGTGCTTATGTGATCGTTGCAGGTGAACGTCGTTGGCGTGCTGCTCAGAGAGCTGGGCTGACCGAGGTACCGGCACTGGTGCGAACGCTGACTGGTCAGCATCGTTTGGAACTGTCTCTGATTGAAAACCTGCAGCGCCGCGATCTCAATCCTTTGGAAACTGCTACAGCATACGCGAAATTGCGCGATCAGTTCAACCTGACACTGGATGAAATAGGGCAGCGAGTTGGCGGCAAATCGGTTAGCGCCATCTCTAACACTATGCGTCTTCTGAAACTGCCAAAGGCGGTCCAGGAAGCTGTTTTTAGCTATAAAATCACTGAAGGTCAGGCTCGACCATTGATCAATGTGCCCAAAGAAGTGGCAGAAGAGCTGCTGGAGAAAATCATTACTGAAGGGTGGTCTGCTCGCCGCATTGAGCAGGCGATAGTCCTTTGGAAAGAGTCTAAAAACAATCCATTTGAAAAGCGACGTCCGGTCGAGATTCCTCATGAAGAAGTCGTTCAAAATTTGACCAAAAAACTGAATTCAAAGATTAAAATTCGCACCAATACGCGCGGCGCTGGGCAAATCATCATACCATTCAAAAATGCTGTTGATTTTGAGCGTATTCATCAACTGCTGAAAAAGTAGTTAAAATCCACGGATTTTAGTGATTGGCCAAATCCTCATGGAGACTGGTCCGACGATGTCGTATAGTGGTATTGGCCCCATGCAGTTTCGGGAATCACACGAATAGTTTTCTTGTCGGTGGTCGCCCATGACAAAAATAGTCCCCTCTGGTACGGTAGTGTCAACATCGCCAGAGGTTGGCTGCCCAGGCTCATTTTTATTCACTGTGGTATCAGGATTAAACCCATGAATATGAGCGCTATTATACACCGTAACGACGCCATCCTTAACCGTAACACGCTCACCAGCAAAGGCGATAACTCGCTTCACGATGTACTCATCTTTATTTGTTGAAGAGTTAAAATTTGGGTTTTTAAAGACAATGGTTTGACCCCGCTCAGGGACGTATCGCTTGTTTTTGATTTGTGCCGCTGTCACTGGTAGTCGATTAACAATCAAACGATCACCTGTGTGCATGGTCGGTTCCATACTGGCGCCTTGAACAGTAAAATTACGAAAAATAAAGGTGTTAATCAGCAGAGTGCCGACCACCACGCCAACAACAAAAACGATGAGCCCCAAACTGTCACGAATCTTTGGGTGTCTATCAAGAAAAGTTGCATCCATCCTATTTAGTATAGCCTGTATAGTGTGATATAATCAAGAGATATGGAGCTACTGCGAACCGTTAAACGCAAATCATTTTTTAGTGAGGTGGTGTATCATCTGTTGAACATCAGCTTAGCTTTGGTATTATTTGGTATTACGCTCATGGTCCAATCGCCAGTAGCTGCGGTAGTATTGGTTATTTTGAGTAAGTGGCGTGTCTTGGCGGTGAGGCCACGTTTTTGGTGGACGAATATTCAGTCTAACTTGGTGGACTTGATCGTTGGATTGAGCGTGGTGGCATTGCTGTACCTGTCTGTGGGGAATATCGCCGTGCAAATTGCTTTCACTGCCTTTTATATCATTTGGCTGGTGATCATCAAACCAATGTCAAAGCGCTGGCAAATGATGTTGCAGTCGGCCATCGCTATCTTATTTGGTACGGTAGCGTTATTCTCCATTGGTTATTTGTTGCCAGATATTGCAGTTGTTGCTGGCTCAATGGTCATTGGCTACAGTGCCGCTCGGCATTTTTTGGTTAGCTATAAAGAAGATCAAATAGTTCTGCTGAGCTCTATCTGGGGAATTATGTTTGCGGAGATTGGCTGGCTGGCGTACTATTGGACCTTTGCCTATGCTATACCAGGACTCACCATGATCAAACTTCCGCAGGTGACTATTATTTTGCTGTTGATATCTTTCTTGGGTGAGCGGGTCTATCGATCATGGAAGAAAAACGGTGCGGTCGTACGGAGCGAGATCATGCCGCCAGTCTTGTTTTCTGTAGCAGTGATAGGCGTTATATTACTATTTTTCAACACAGTAACGAGGATTTGATAGATGACGGAGGTGGGACTAGATCAACCAAATAACAGTGCGCGGGTAATCACACTGTCGCGGCGACGGATGATGGCTATCTGGGTTGCCATAGCAGCGCTATTTTTGTTGATAATTATGATCGGTAGCGTGCTACTCATGATGGTGTTGCGTCCAAAGCTCGCCAGTACGCATGGCCCAACGGTTGACGGTAATCTGACTGTTACCGCCGAAGAATCGAATGTCTCAAAAATCGTCAATCAGGTATCCCCTAGCGTCGTATCGATTATCACTGTAAAAAGTAATGGCTTCAGATCACAAGAGAACGCTGGAACTGGCGTAATCATCAGTAAAGACGGCTATATTTTGACGAATAAGCACGTAGTAAATGGTGGGCGATCCTTCCAAATCATCACTGGCTCGGGCGACCGCCACACCAATGTCAAACTAGTGGGAGTTGATCCACTAAATGACATTGCGTTTTTGAAGATTAACCGTGTTGATAATCTGTCGCCAGCGACTATTGGTGACTCAAGCACTGTCCGTGTTGGTCAGAAAGTCATTGCCATCGGTAATTCGCTTGGTAAATTCCAGAACACTGTCACGAGCGGTATTATCTCAGGTAAGGGCCGTCCATTGCAGGCTTCGTCAGATAGCGACGACGATCAAGACCAGAAGCCTGAGTCATTGACAGACCTTTTGCAGACCGATGCTGCTATCAATCCAGGCAACTCGGGTGGTCCGCTGTTAAATATGGCTGGTCAAGTTATCGGCATTAATACCGCCATCGTCGAGGATGCCCAGAATATTGGCTTTGCTATCCCGATAGGTGCAGCCAAAGGACTGATCCGGAGTGTTCTAGAAAAAGGTGAGATCAATAAATCATACATCGGTATACGTTATTTGGAAGTGACGCCAGAAACGCGGGCTGCAAATAAACTATCAGTCAAACATGGTGCTTTTGTCGGTGGTGTTTCTGGGCAATTGGTGCAGCAGGGCGGTCCAGCAGACAAAGCGGGCATCAAATCTGGCGACATCATCACCAAGGTTAATGATAAAACCATTGGCGAACATGGTGGTTTGACAAGCTTGATTGGCGAATATCTGCCAGGCGAAACTATCGAGCTGACGGTTATCAGAGATAACAGAGAGCAGAAGCTGAGACTAACGCTCGGTGCCTACAAATCGTAGAGCCACGATTAGCCCGCTGGTCTCCAAGTGTAAAAAGCCATTTTGATTACCAAAGGCTACGATCGTCTGGTGTTGTTCCTCGTCTGCCTCGATGAATAGCAGTCCTTGGTCGGTCATATGCTTGGGTGCTTGCTGAATGAGCTCTCGGATTAGCTTAAGTCCTCCTTCGCTGGCATACAGGGCTTCTGACGGCTCGTGACGGAGCTCTGGGGAGGTGTTCTTCCAATCCTTGTCGACATATGGTAAATTCGCTAAGATGCAGTCGAGCTTTTCAAATTGGCCGAGTAGTAAGGATTGTTTTTGCGTAAAGATTTTAGCACCCAATTTCTTGGCATTCTTTTCTGCCACTAGGAGTGCTTTAGGGCTAATATCTGACAAAACAACATGCCAGTTGTCTGGCAACTCGAGCGCCGCAGTGATCCCCAAGCATCCAGAGCCAGTTCCTATGTCGATGAGCGTCCTTGGTTGGTCGTCTTGTGGCGCTAGCTTTAGTAGTAGATTGATCATTTCTTCTGATTCGGGACGCGGTACTAGTACGCTGGGCGATACACTAAAATTCCGTCCATAAAACTCTTTTTCGCCCAAAATATACGCCAGCGGTACTCGGTCGAGACGCAGGCTAAGTCGTGCTTCGACGATATCAATACGCCGCGGATCAATCTCTTCGTCCGGGTGCGCGTGAAGGTATGTTCGGTTTTTGCGCAAAGTATTAGCTAAAATGAGCTCCGCGTCTAATCGGGCTGATGCGATATCGGCTTGCTTTAATGTATTGGTGGCGGTTGCTAACCAGGATGTTATGGTTGACTTTTCTTGCATTATATGCTAAATTATACACCATTGAAGAGAAATTTCATAATCAACGTGGCTACTAGACGGCACGGGAAGAGTTGGCATGTATGAATAAGCGCGTGAACAAATTGAAAGTAGATTTTCCTTCTTGTGAGGGTATTGTGACCGTTGATCATGATTTTCCAAAGATTCAGCTTGATCGTAAGCTAGGTGCTGAGCTAGTGCCTGGTGAAGTTGTTGACCTTTCTGAAGAACGACTAAAAAAATATCTTGAGTATGCTGAAATACCGGAGCAGCGTTGGGGCGATTTGTCACTAATCATCACTGGTGCAGAAAATTCTTCGTATCTGGGGAGTGATGAATTAGGGTATGTAAGTGATGATGGCGAGGGAGGACTTGATGCTGTTATCGGGATTGATTACGACTCTGACTCTGAGGCTACGCTACGGCATGAGCTGTGCCACGTCAAGGATGCGATAGATGGGGAAATTGACTTCCAGAAGAAAAATTTGTTATACACACTGGGAAGTTCAATATCTAAAGAACGATTACGTAAGCAGGCCATTATAATTCATGCTTTGGGCGCTCTTGCTTATGCGTGCGGTATGTATTTTAACTCTGAAGAGATGAAAAATAGTGTGCTCTCTGCGTTGGTTGCAAATAATACCGTGGCTGCGGCATTATTGGGAGCACACCTGAAAGGGTATTATCATGATCCAGGAGAAAAGCGCGCTCGTAAGGCTGCGGAACATGGTAAATGGTTACCACATGTGTTCACGAGGCGTATTGATACTATGCCTGTTGACGAATTGGCGTCATCATTTGCGTCTCATCCTTGGACCTCGGTATATATAGCAAAAAATGATGATGAAGTGCGCGCCAGGGAGCAAGCCGCTGGCCAACTTGGTCTGTCGTATTATGCAACGACAGATCCAGAGGAGGTTAAACTGCTTGCCATTAAAGAGGCTGAGCGAGAGTATGTTGAGTATAAACGATTAGCCGAACAAGGGATAATCAGTAAAAGAGGACTTAGAGAGTTTAAGATTAGCGAAATAGCTGATGATTTCATGGATCGTGCAGAGGTAGCTACTAAAGGTGGCGGTGCAATGGTTGCTGTACTGCCTGATTCTACACATCGTGTCAACATGGGAGAATATAGCAAACGATACGATGACATCAAGCGCGATATCACGGAATAGAGTTTTTGTTAAGCTTCAGCATTCTTTGCTTTTAGCTCTCGCTCATACCGCTGCAGTTGCTCAATCAAATCGTCAATGTCCCCGTTCATCGCAGCGGGGATATTGCTGCGGCTGTAGTGTATGCGGTGGTCGGTGATGCGGTCTTGCGGGAAGTTGTAGGTGCGGATTTTTTCGGAGCGGTCACCAGTACCAACGAGTGAGCGTCGTTCGGCGCTTAACTTGGCGTTTTCCTCGTCAATTTTCATCTGTAGTAAGCGCGAACGCAGCACACTCATGGCTTTTTCGCGGTTCTTGATCTGTGATTTTTCGTCTTGGTTAGTGACGACGATGCCAGTTGGTAGGTGAGTGATACGCACTGCTGAGTCGGTGGTGTTGACGCTTTGGCCACCATGTCCGCCCGAGCGGAATACGTCAACGCGGAGGTCATTTGCATCTAGCTCGACGTCAGTTTCTTCGGCCTCTGGCAACACCGCTACGGTGACGGTGGAGGTGTGGACGCGACCTTGGCTTTCGGTGACTGGGACGCGCTGGACGCGGTGGACGCCGCCTTCAAATTTCAATTTGGCGTATGGTGCGTCGCCTTTGACCATGAATATGACCTCTTTGTAGCCGCCTGAGTCGTTGGCAGATTCACTGACGAGCTCAGTTCTGTAGCCATTTGCTTCACACCAACGTAAATACATGCGGTACAGTTCCGCTGCAAATAGCGATGCTTCGTCGCCGCCAGCACCAGCACGGATCTCTATGATGATGTTTTTCTCGTCGTTTGGATCTTTTGGCGTCAGTAGGATGAATAATTCTTCCTCCAGCTCTGCCAGACGCGCTTCAGTTTCAGTGATTTCAGCTTTTGCTAGTTCCGCAATTTCGTCACCGCCAGTCGCCAGCTGTCGTGCTTCTTCCAAGTTTTTTGTCAGTTGCTGGCGTTCCTTGGCTTTTGCTATCAAGGTTTCCAGTTCTGAAAAACGTTTATTCTTCGTGGTAAACTCTGGGTCGCTATATGCAGTTGGTTGTGCTAAAAAATCTGCCAAGATTTGTCTCTCGGCAATCAAGTCGTCTAAGTGTAGTGCAATTTGTGCCATATGAATTGTATTATAGCACAGAAGACGGGCGCCGTATATTGACATTTTAGGCATTTGTATGTATAATATGCTCAACATGGTTAAGCTTAAAAACATAATCCCCGCGCGACTGCGCAGAGTCGGGCAAGCCAGTCCGGGCAGAGAGCCTGTATATGACCAAAACCAGGTGATGTACAATCTGTATGAGAAGGGTTCCGTTGCCGTTCATCCACTCGAGCCGTTTGAAGAGGTGTCTTCAGAAGATATATCGCATCGGATGGAAATAGATCACTGTGTGAAGCGAGCACCTACGTTGGCGGAGCTGATGAGCGATAGGGAGCATGGCAGGGAAAACGATGTGCATAGTGTGATCGGTAGGCGGGCTTTGCTTTCGCGTGAGGTTGATGCCTTGACCCGAGCAGATTTTTCAGTGCAAACGGAGCAACAGACAATTTCGGCATTGTTTTCTGGGTTGTGTGCGCGAAGTGATGATTTGGCGCGTACCTCACGATTGTCTAAAATCCGGAATCATCTCAACTATGTTGGTGAGCCGGAGCTCATGGAGGCGGCGCACGGAATCGCGACATATTGGAAGCATCGGTTGGATACGCATCTTGATAAAGCATTGTTTGTGATGCTGGGCGAAATTGGTAACATGGAACGTGCTGACTATGCCGCCCCAGAAGGAAAAATAAAAAGTGACGAATATTTCATGGAGTTGATCATGAGGGAGTTTTCTGATGATGAGTTGACCCAATATGCTGATAGGCTGCTCATCGATGAGGGGGAATTGGTGAACTTGCCTAAAGAAAATGTTGATATCATCATGCTGGACGACTGGACAAGTAGTGGTATAGAAATCGCGGAACAGCAACAGTGTTTCTTGAGGCGACATCCGGACTTGAGGGACCATATAGAAGTTCAACTAGCGATTGCCAATGAAGAAAGGTTGAAAGTGGGCTTCCGTATGAATGGGGGGCAGTATGTGCCAGTTCGCTCCTACTACTCGGCAAATAGTTCATCCGAGCTTTTTAGTACGTATATTGCAGGGTCACATTCGTCAGACTACTCGTTGGCGTTTGATATTAGTTCTCTACTTGGAACAGAGGATACGATGCCACCAGGCGTGCAAGTTGCGCGACCATATCACCGAGACGACTATCAGACGACCTTTCGCCAGCGTTTACAGTACGCTAGGTCACGTGACTCAAACGTGATTAAATAGATATATGGCATTTTCAACATGGCGCGAGTTTGTTGAAGCTGAGGCTCAGCAGCCGTATTTTCGGGTGTTGATGAATCGGGTGGACGCTGAGCGCGATCAGTACGAGGTATACCCAGCACGGCAAGATATGTTTTCTTGTTTTGCAGCTTGTCCACTGGAGGCGGTTAAAGTGGTAATTATTGGGCAAGATCCCTATCACGGTCCAGGTCAGGCACATGGCATGAGTTTTTCGGTTAAACCAGGAGTTAAATTACCGCCAAGTTTGCAGAATATCTTTAAGGAACTGGTTGACGATCTTGGGGTGGATATGCCGACTAGTGGTTTTTTGGAGCCATGGGGTAAACAAGGCGTATTGCTGATGAATACTAGCTGGAGTGTTAGGCGAGGTCAGGCTGGTAGTCATGCAAACTATGGCTGGATGGAGTTCTCCCAGCGATTACTGGCAATGTTAAATGATTATGACCGGTCGCTGGTATTTATACTGTGGGGAGCGCACGCCCAAAAGGTTGGTCAGGCGATCACAGACAGTCGCCATTTGAAGATTTGTAGTGCTCATCCGTCACCGTTTTCTGCCAATCGGGGATTCTTTGGTAGTAAGCCATTTTCGCGTGCCAATGATTTTCTGGTACGGAATGGCTGCGGGGCGATTGACTGGCAGTTACCTTGATTGACAAATAGTAACTTTATGTGGTATAATATGAACTATGGAACATTCAATTGATACTATTAAACAAAAACCAGATACGTTGCCGTTGCCATCTGTTACCAAAAC
This sequence comes from Candidatus Nanosynbacter featherlites, assembly GCF_037013405.1. Classification (NCBI taxonomy): domain Bacteria; kingdom Bacillati; phylum Minisyncoccota; class Nanosynbacteria; order Nanosynbacterales; family Nanosynbacteraceae; genus Nanosynbacter; species Candidatus Nanosynbacter sp. BB002. The sequence continues at coordinate 171,847 of NZ_CP146064.1, forward strand.
GTACAGATTGCCCGAGGGGATGTCGCTCGGACCAGATGAATCGGTCAAAGTGAAAGGGTTTATAGCTCGGGGAAGAATTGATGGAAGGTCGGCTGTCTTGGCTTTGGATGACTCGGGAGAGGATTATACTCAGGACTCAGTGCTGCAGTCTCATCTTGAGGATGCAATTTTTGGAGATTTTTCATTTATGCGCTCAGCATATTATAACCACATTGCTCAGCATCAGGGCATGACGATGCCAGATATGATGAAATTGACACCAGATGATTATAAGCAACTTACATCGACCGGTCTATCTACAGTGTTAGCAACTGGATCTTTGGAGGAGATAGAGCAGAGGCAGGGCTTCTCCGCGGGATTAGTTGTATCAAGGGGCGACGAACTGAAGAAAGTGGCTGATATTGAGCATAGGGCAGCAGAGATTGGTCTGTACTTTCGAGTGGCTGTACAGTTTCCTGGAGATGCGCAAGGAGCGAAAGGGTACATCCTATTGACGGATGCAGTTGGCAACCAGGTCATCATGCCGTCTCGTGAAGAGACGACAGACCTCCTGAAGCGCTTGTTTGGTTATCAAGAAACCGAAGAACAATTGTTTGATGCTGAAGCGGCGTTGTCGGCTATGTCTGAGTAATTCGAAAACTGATTAGCCTAACAAAAACCGCCCCAGTGATGAGGCGGTTTCTTATAGGTGTCACAGCCTGCTATTTGCTAGACTTTTTAGCCTTTTTGTCTGATTTTGGAGCATCAGTTTTTGCGGCTTTGTTGGCGTTCGCTTTTTTAGCTTTATTTGCCAAAGCTGCTTTGCGAGCTTCAGCTGCTGCCTGGCGCGCCTTAAAGCGGTCAACACGACCTTCGGTGTCGATAATCTTTTCCTCGCCAGTAAAGAATGGGTGTGAAGCCGACGAGATGTGAACTTTCACGAGAGGGTAAGTATTACCGTCTTTCCATTTGATGGTATCTGTTGTCTGCGCTGTTGACTGAGTCAAGAACGCGAAGCCCGCTTGATCGTCGCTAAATACGACAGGGCGATAGTTCTGTGGGTGAATACTGCTTTTCATAACCGTTCAATTGTACACAATTTACCCTAGAATGTCAAAAGGAGTTGTCTCGAGAGTCGAATAGTGGTATAATCGTTGGGTAACTAATTTTAATGACACAATCCGTTTCACACTCCATATCGTGAGCGGATGAGGCAAAAGGAGAAAGAAATGTCTGTAGCAGTAGACATTAAGGCTTTGCTGGAGTCAGGTGTTCACTTTGGACACAAAACCAGCCGCTGGCACCCAAAGATGGCGCCATATATTCACAGTAAGCGTCAGGACAGTCACATTATTGACTTGGTCAAGACGGTTGAAGCGTTGGATAAGGCGTTGCCAGAACTAACAAAAATCGCAGCATCAGGCCGCAAAGTACTGTTTGTTGGCACGAAAAAGCAAGCCAAAGACGTGGTGCGTCAGGCTGCTGAAAAGATCAACCAGCCATATGTAGTTGAACGCTGGATCGGTGGTATGTTGACCAACGGTGCGACGATTACTCAGCAGATCAAAAAGCTGAAGAATTTGGAAAAGCGTATGGCGTCAGGTGACCTGGAAAAGCGCTACAACAAGTTGGAAGTGCAGCGTTTCCAAGAGGAAATCGATAGCTTGAACGTTAAATATGGCGGTATCAAAGACTTGATGGGCAAGCCAGGCGCAGTGGTCGTGGTTGATGCTTTGACTGACGCAAATGCAGTGCGTGAAGCTCAGACATTGGGTGTGCCAGTATTTGCTATTGTTGATACTAATGTCAATCCAACTGGTATCGACTACGTCATCCCTGGTAACGACGACGCTATCAAGGGTATTCAATTGCTACTAGACTACTTCACCGAAGCTGTTGCCGAAGGTGCGGGTAGCGTGAAAGCTGAAGAAAAACCAGTGAAAAAAGAGGAGAAATAGGATGGGCGTTTCTGTTGACGACATTAAAAAACTGCGCGAATTGACTGGCGTAGGTTTGACCGACGCAAAGAAGGCATTGGTTGAAGCTGACGGTGATTTTGACAAGGCGCTGGAGGCAATGCGCAAAAAAGGCTTGACTAAGGCTGAGAAAAAAGGCGACCGTGAAGCACGTGAAGGCTTGATTGAGAGCTATGTTCACTCTGGTCGAATTGGCGTGATTGTCGAGGTTAACTGTGAGACTGACTTTGTGGCGCGCTTGGACGACTTCAAAACCTTGGCGCACGAAATTGCTATGCAGATTGCCGCGATGAACCCAAAGTATGCTTCTACAGAGGATATCCCAGCTGAAGAGATGGAGCGGGTGAAGGCTGAGTTGATGGCGAGCGAGACACTAGCAAGCAAGCCTGAAGAGATGCGCGAGAAGATCGTGACTGGTCAGTTGAATAAACACTTTGCTGAGCAAGTATTGATGAGTCAGGCGTACATTTTGGACGACTCTAAGACGGTTGAGCAGCACATCAAAGAGGCAATCGCTAAATTGGGTGAGAACATTGTAGTCCGCCAATTTAAGCGAATTGAGCTGGGCGTCAGCGAATAACCTCTATATACAGAAAGGAAATCGGTTGCAGTAATGTAGCCGATTTTTTTTGTTTTGTCAATATTTGCCATAAGCATGTTGACAAAATAGCAAATCTATGCTAATCTGAGGACAGATTAAACCAATTGATACAAAAAGGAAAACTATGAACAAAAACATGAATGTAGCTCCGGCGTTCCCAGACCTTAATAATACAGTTCCTGATGGCTGGGCTAACCTATCAAGTGGGCTGGCTGTTCCAGAGAGTGCAGCTGCTGCATTCCCGAGCATTAATAAAGAGCCTAATGACTGGAATGAACTGGGAAATGGACTACTTGTTCCGGAAAGCGCAACAAAAGGTGGCGCTGAAAATGGCATGATGACGCGCGATGAGCGCATCACTGACGGCCAAGAGAGATTTAACGCCTTGAAGACCCGGGCTCAAGAAGGCTTGAGCAAGATGATGCAAGGTCTTAAAGACCGTTTTTATATCGGCATTAGTCGGGGTGCTGAGTTACCTGGTCAAATTGCCACTGGTGCTGAGATGGTACGAGAGACTGTAGCTCAAAAAGGTACTGAAGCGCAAGAGTTTGTTGTTCAAAAGGGTAGTGAAGCAAGAGAAGCTATTGTTCAAAAAGGCGCTGAAACAAAAGAGGCAATTGGTAATGCCTGGGGCGCTGCACGAGGAAAGGCTGCAGAACTGTTTGAAAAGGGTAGTGATGTAATACTGCAAAATGTAAAAGTAGCACGTGAACGCAAGGCTGCTAGAATAAAAAATCGTCAGGAGCGGCGAGCAGCTCGTCAGCAGGCGCGCGAACAACGAGTAGCTGAGCTCGACAATCGCCAGGCGGCTCGTGTCAGTCGTCAGGAGGCTCGCCAGCAACAACGGGAAGCTCAAACTAAAGAGAATATAGCGGACAAGCTGGATACCGGGGACGACAAGGTATTCATCCGGCAAGAGCAACAAGCAGACACTGGAGCAACCTTAGAGTCTATGATGACCAAGAGGGAGCTGAATGACGCTAATGCTAAAGTGGAACAAATGAGCAAAGAAGCCGAGCGGGCAGAACAAGCGGCAGAAGCTGCTCGGTTAGAAGCAGATGCTAATCCTGGAGATGAGCGGTTACAGCTTGATGCCGAAGAAAAAGAGGGGCTGAAAATTGCAGCGAATGCTCGATTGAAGCGCGCAACAGGCGAAGTTACTCGGCTGCAGGCAGCGATGAGTCAGCTGGAGAAGAGCTCTGAAAGTGCGCAAAGCAATATTGAGGCTGCTCGAGAGCGTATTGAGGAGCGACGTGGTCGAGCTGAAGCGCGTAGAGCTGCTCGTATGGCTGCTCGTAAAGAAGCATTGGGCGACACCTGGGAATCAGCGAAAGATAGGGTTGCACGACTAGTAAATACCGACCCGAATAAGGTTAAACAGTTCGGCGTAAAGGTAGCAAAGGCAGCTGGTAGGTTGACTAAGGCTACCGCAAGTCGGTTGGTTCCAGTGAGCTAAAGACAATAGATATAATTGATTAGAAAAGATAAAAAGGGTATTATGATAGTTATGAATAATGACGAAAATACACAAATAATCATCCCAACAACTATGATAACGAAAGCACAGTTGAGCTCGGTAGGAATTAATCTACCTGACGACCAGGCACAGGCACTGATTCAGCACGTGGAAGAGACGGTGAATGAGCGGATTAGTGAGGAAATTGTTGACTCATTGGACGATGCGCAATTGGCTGAGCTTGTGGCGTTGCAGGATGGTGATGTACCGGCTGAGCAACTTGAGGCTTGGATTCGTGAACGAGTGCCAGAATATGATGAGATCGTTGAAGACAACGTGACAATCGTACTAGGTGAGTTGGTCGAAAATTCTGACGCAATTCAGGCGCAATAATACATGCTAGTGATAAAATCGCCTTCCTCATGAGGGCGATTTTATTGTGTGGAGATGATCAAGCAGCCGTCTTTCTGATGACGGGCATCAGTGGTAGTGACGACAAATTGGTGGTGTTGGATAGTCTCTTGGAGTAGTTTTTCGCGAGTTGCGTCCAGTTCAGAAAACACATCATCCATCAAAATGAGTGGGCGATGTTTGGTTCGTTCAGTTTGTAGCTCCAGCTCTAGGAGTTTAAAAGCTAGCATGATGGTGCGCATTTCGCCGCGAGAAGCAACTTTGACGGCTGGTCGTGAATGCAAGGATATCAAAAAATCTTCTCGCTGTGGTCCGGCGGAGGAGTGTCCTGTCGCTAGTTCATACTCACGGGAATGCTGTAATTTATCTAGGAGAGATTGCTCGTAGTTATCGAGCCCGACTGACGGTAGATACTCAATAGTGAACGGTGTCTGCTTTCCTGCCAGAGAAGCGTAGAGTAATTCAAGGCGTTTTTCGTAGGTATATAAAAAATGTGCACGGGCAGTTGTCAGGGCGTTTGCCGCCTGAACAAATTTTATATCCCATGCAAATAAGTGGTCTCGCCACTCGGCGGCGTTCTCGGGATGATGCTTGAGCAGTTCATTACGCTGTAGGAGTGTTCGGTTAAAAATACGTAGCTGGGCGTCATAGGTTGCGTCCAAGCGTGACAACAATCCATCTAGAAAATCACGACGTCGCTGCGGAGAAGACGAGATGAGTCGCAGGTCATTCGGCTCAAATAGCACCACAGGTAGGCGGTGTTTTCGGGGAAGTGTTTTGGAGACACTGTCGGCAATAGTGAAGTCTTTTGTGATTGCGTTATCAGCTGAACGTAACAACTGGACGCGGCGCGGTTGGCCGTTGGTCTCCAGGTGAATGATGCTGTGTACTGTTTGGTGGCGCATGCAATCAAGCAGCGATCCACGAAAGCTTGTGCCGCGCAGCGCTATGTATATCGCTTCTAATAGGTTGGTTTTGCCGGTGCCATTTGGCCCAACGATAACCGTTCCGGTATCTCCCAGTTGCGTCTCGAACAACTCATACGAGCGGAAATTATACAATTTTAACCTCGAAATCATTATTCATATTGTATCATGGGCCGGGTAGCGCCATACGGGTAAAATTGCTATAATAGATAGGAAATAATTGGAGGCAGATATGTTTGACACTAAACCGTATGAAGATAAAATGGCACAAGCCTTAGAGCATTTTCAGGATGAGCTGAAAAAAGTACGCACTGGTCGTGCGCACGCTGGGATGCTTGAGGGAGTGATGGTCGAGGTGTATGGCACTAAAATGCCGCTCAATCAAGTAGCTAATGTAACTGCTCCAGAAGCCCAGATGCTGCTAGTAACGCCATTTGATCCAAGCAATATTACGGCTATCGCCGCAGCTATTCGTGACAATCAAAGCCTAGGCTTTAATCCATCAGACGACGGTCGGGTGGTTCGCGTGCCAGTTCCGGCTCTCACTGAAGAGCGCCGCAAACAGTTAGTGAAGCAGGTGAGCGAGAAATCAGAAGAGGCACGAATCGCCATGCGAACTATTCGTCAGGATGCATTGAAGGACGCTAAGCGCATGAAAGATACTAAGGAACTGGGCGAAGACGACTTTAAGCGAGTTGAAAAAGAAATTGATTCATTGATGGGCGATACTCAAAAGCGAATCGAAGAGCTCTTTAAGGCTAAAGAACAGGACGTGCTGACTATTTAGTCTGATCGGCTACTCAGGTGGGCGATTCGAGATAGGTGTCTGAATGACTCTTGAAGATTTGAAACAATATGCACCGTATATAGACCAGCATATCGAGAAAGTGCTATGTGATTTTGCTGATGAAGTTCAGCCTGAGGCTGATGATGAACAGGCAGTTTGGGCACTGTCAACAATACGTGAATATGCTTTGAGGTCAGGAAAGCGGCTGAGGGGTGCTTTGGCTGCTTGTCTGTACGACGTGAGGACAGGTCAAAAATATGCCGAGGCTGGTTTATCTTTAGCAGCAGTGATTGAGCTAATGCATGATTATCTGCTTATACTGGACGATGTTATGGATCGGTCTGCGACGCGCCGCGGGCTGCCAACAGTTCATGAACAGTACCAAAAGCAGTTCTCGCATATTGGAGCTGATAGCTTTGAATCAGATATGATGGCTATCAATGTCGGGTTATTGGTACAACACATTGCCAGTTGGTATCTGTCTCGCATGGATGTGAATACAAAAACTGTTCAGCAAATAATGCACCGTAACATCGGTATCACCGGGTTTGGACAGATGGCTGACGTGGCGGGTACAATTACTCGTCCAACGACGTCTGAGCAGATTATCAAAAAGTATTATAAAAAGAGTAGCATCTACACTTTTGTGAATCCGTTGCTCTGTGCGCTGGCTTTGGCAGGTGACACCGATGAAACTGCTCAACGACAAGTTGAGGCGTTTGGGCTGCCAGCGGGACTGGCGTTTCAGCTTCGTGATGATTGGCTGGGTATCTTTGGCAGCCCGGAAGAGTCAGGAAAAAGCAACCTTGATGATATTCATGAAGGAAAGAATACATTTTTAGTACAAGAAACTTTGGAGCGATGTACTGAGGATCAGAAGAAAACATTGTTGGAAATCATTGGTAATGAGCAGGCGACAGCAGATGACCTAAGTGCCGTGAAGGAAGTTATGACGCAGACAGGTGCGGTAGAGACGGCTCAAGCTTTGATGGAGCAAGCGGGGCGTGAGGCATGCGAAGCTGCCCGAGTCTCAAGCTTGTGGACTAGTGATTTCGCTGGGTTGTTACAACAAGTGGTACAATATAGTATGGAGCGAATAAAATAGTGAGTGAGAGTAGCGTACCCCAGCATATTGGATATATCATGGACGGCAATCGTCGGTGGGCTGAGCGTCATGGCTTGCCAGCCTATGAAGGACATCTGGCGGGCTATACTGCCATGAAAGAAGTCCTGACGGCTAATATTGATGCTGGTGTGAAATATGTTTCGGTATATGCGTTTAGTTCTGAGAACTGGCGTCGTTCGCAAACGGAAGTCGACAAGCTGATGAAACTATTGGTCAAATGCGTTAAAACCGATGCGAAATATCTCCATGACCGTCAAGTTCGTGTCGTGGTGCTTGGTTCACGCGACCAGCTGCCAGAGAAGGTCATCCAGGCAATAGAAGAGATTGAGTCTGCTACCTCGAACTATACTAAAGGTACGTTGGCGTTGTGCTTTAACTATGGTGGTCAGCAGGAAATCGTCAATGCTGTCAAGCAGATCATCGCTTCAGGAGTTACAGAGGACCAGGTGACAGCTGATTTGATTGAACAAAATTTATACTCACCAGAGATACCGCCGTGTGATTTGATCGTTCGGACTAGTGGTGAGCAACGCCTGAGCAACTTTATGCTGTGGCGATCGGCCTTGAGCGAGTTTTTGTTTCTAAAAAAGCATTGGCCGGACATGCGAGCGGAAGACGTTGAAAATATATTAGATGAATACGCTAAGAGAAATCGAAGGTTTGGGGGGTAACATATGGTCGTGTTGGGTGTTGTAATTGGGCTGTTGGTTTTAGTCTTTTTGGTGGCCATCCATGAGCTTGGTCATGCTATTGTGGCGAAACGCAATGGCGTGAAAGTGGAGGAATATGGCATTGGTTTTCCGCCACGAGCAAAAAAATGGCAGCCAAAGCAAAGCTTTTTGGGCAAGAATGTTGTGTTTAGCTTGAATTGGTTGCCACTGGGTGGCTTTGTGAAGCTTAAAGGTGAGTATGACTCAGCTCGTGGCAAAGGTGCGTATGGAGCTGCGGGGTATTGGGTTAAAACGAAAATATTGCTAGCAGGTGTATTGATCAATTGGCTGGCGGCTGTAGTGTTATTTGCGGTGTTGGCTGTGTTCGGGTTGCCTAAAATATTACCAAACCAAGTGATGTTGCCGTTTGATAATACATCTGTTAAAACACCAGTTAAGATTGTTCGTCTCACCGATGGCTCGCCAGCGGCACAAGTTGGCCTGCGAGTTAATGATGAAATTATAGCTATGAACGAAAAAACAATTAGTACTTCAGCCCAACTTTCTGAAGCGACGCAGCAGTCTTCTGGGCAGACCGTAAATATTGAAGTGAAACGAAACAGTCAGACACTACATTTTCGAACAACGCTACTCAGTCGTGATCAGGCAAAAAATGGTGGCTATCTGGGGGTTGTGCCACATCAGTCAGAGACTATCCATGCGACATGGTCGGCGCCACTAGTGGGCGTTGCAACAACGGTGCAGCTAACTCATGAAACGCTGAAGGGCGTTGGCTCTATGATAGTACAGGGAATTGGCGGCTTCTTTGGACAATTTATTGGTTCACCAGAACAGAAGCAGGCAGCTAAGGCTGATTTGGCAAAGGTGGGTAATAACGTGGCAGGTCCAGTTGGTATCTTGGGTGTACTATTTCCATCAGTTGTTAATTCTGGATTGACGCAGGTGCTACTGTTGGCGGCAATCATCTCTTTGACGCTGGCAGTGATGAATATTTTGCCAATCCCAGCACTTGATGGCGGGCGTTGGTTTACCATGACGATTTTTAGATTGTTGAAGAAGCCGTTGACCAAAGATCGCGAAGAAACGATTCAAGCGACTGGCTTTTTGATTTTAATGGCATTAACAATAGTGGTAACGTGGAATGATATCGCAAAATTATTCTCATAAGCATAAGAGCAAAAAATTAGTACAGCTCAAAAAGAACTGGCTGTGGTGCTTGATTTTGCCTGTTTGGGCGTACGCATCGTTCATGGTGTCAGGTCTACTGGTTTCGTTGGTAGTGTGGTTGTTGGTGCAGGCGGGTGTGCCGCTCAAGAGTGTACCGTCGGTTTTGTTGACAACTGGTGTTTCGGTGGTCGTGTGGATAATCACGGTAGTTATGGTCACTATGGTGCCGTATTGGCTATTTAGGCGTAAGTCGAGCATCAAAGACCTTGGTGTCACTGGTAAACCAGCATGGCTGGACCTGGTTATACCCGTACCGACTTTTGCTGCGTATTTTATTTGTTCCATCATGATGGCGGCATTGGCAGTAACGTTTTTGAATGTTGATTTTAAGCAAACACAACAGTTGCCTTTTGATACGACAACATTGTATTCACAGGCTCAGTACGCCATGATCTTTTTCACACTGGTGGTATTGGCGCCCTTGGCAGAGGAGCTGCTATTTCGCGGGTACCTATACACGAAATTGCGCAAGACAACCTCAGTAAAAGTCTCGGTCATCATCACCAGTCTCACGTTCGGTTTGGCGCATTTGGCAATTGGCAGTGAAAACTTGCAGTGGAATGTCGTACTAGACACCTTTGTGCTCAGCATATTTTCGTGTTTGTTACGGGAATACACTGGGGCGGTTTGGGCAAGTGTAGTGCTGCACGCCATCAAAAACAGTTTGGCGTTTTATCTGTTGTTTATCAATCCAATTACTATTCACAGTACTGTTGGAATATTATTTACGTAAAGGAGTTTGACGTATGAGAATGAGCCAATTATTTACCAAAACCAGCAAAACTGCGCCAAGTGACGAGATGGCGAAGAATGCTCAGTTGTTGATCCAGGCTGGTTATGTTCACAAAACGATGGCTGGTGTATACTCGTACACCCCCTTAGGACTGCGCGTGCTGGAGAACATTAAGCGCATTGTGCGAGAAGAAATGAACGCGATCGACAGCCAAGAGCTCATCATGAGCAGCCTGCAGCGCAAGGAACTGTGGACAGAGACAGGGCGGTGGGACGATGAATTGGTTGATGTTTGGTTTAAGTCTCATCTGCAAGATGGTACTGAGGTGGGCTTTGGCTGGACGCACGAAGAGCCTATCATCGAGTTGTTGCGGAATTATCTCAAGAGCTACAAGGACTTACCGATCAGTGTTTACCAGTTCCAAAACAAGCTGCGTAACGAGCTGCGTGCTAAAAGTGGTATCATGCGCGGACGCGAATTTGTCATGAAAGACATGTATTCGGTGCACGCTACCCGAGAGGATTTGGACGTGTATTATGAGGCGGTCATTGCAGCGTATAAACGCTGTTACGATCGGCTGGGAATTGGGCAGGATACGTATGTTACCTTTGCGAGCGGTGGAGCATTTACTAAATTCAGTCACGAATTCCAGACGATTTGTGAGGCTGGCGAGGACTATGTTTACTTGCACCGTGGCAAGAACATTGCGGTAAATGAGGAAGTGATTGATGAGGCAGTTGCTGAGTTGGGCGTTGACCGTAACGAACTGGAGAAGGTTAAAACAGCCGAAGTTGGTAATATTTTCAATTTTGGCACGCAAAAATCAGAGGAGATGAAACTAGTCTTTACTGGCGAAGATGGCCAGCAGCACTATGCATACATGGGAAGCTATGGCATCGGCATCACGCGTGTCATGGGCGTGATTGTTGAAAAGTTCGCTGACGAGAAAGGCTTGGTGTGGACTGAGAATATCGCGCCGTTCAAGCTGCAGTTGGTAGCAATCGGCGAGCGCGGCAGTGAGCTGGCAAATCAGCTATATAGCACCTTGATGAAGGCTGGTGTAGAGGTGCTGTATGACGACAGGGCTGAGCGTCCAGGCGTGAAATTTGCTGACGCTGAACTGATGGGTATGCCGTGGCGCGTGACCATCAGTGACCGGGGAATTGACAGCGGTGAGTTTGAGCTAACCAGCCGTCAGAGTGGTGAGACTGTCACCAAGAACTATGACGAATTGGTAGCATTTTTCGTTGATTAGTTGACAGTGTCTGGTAGTATTGATACAATCATAGTACTTACACGATGATTATATCGATACGCTAGATATAGCGTGTTTTTGATTTTGCACCACTATATATAGTAGAAGGAGAGTATATGAATAAGAAATATCAGATCACTGATTCAGGTCGGAAAGAACTGGAAAAAGAGTTGGCAGAGCTTAAGAGCCGCCGAGGAGAGATTGCGGAAAAAATTGCAGAAGCACGAAGCTTTGGTGACCTGAGCGAAAATGCTGAATATGATGCCGCTCGTGAAGAACAGGGGCTACTAGAAACGCGTGTTATTGAGATTGAAGATATCTTGCAACATGCCTCAATCATTAAGAGCGCTGACGCAACCGTTGTTGGTCTGGGCAGCGCGGTTGAGCTGAAAAATAGCGACAGAACGGTTACCTACACCGTAGTCGGTCCTGTTGAAGCAGACCCAATGGAGGGCAAGATATCTGACGAGTCGCCAATTGGTCAGGCGCTGATGGGCAAGAAAGTTGGTGATGAAGTGACGATTTCTACGCCTAAAGGTGAGATTGTCTATACGATATCCTCTCTGTTATAATGTAGATAATTATGGCTACATTACAAGATTATCGAAATGAACGATTACGAAAATTAGAAACGCTGCGAGAACTAGGCGTTGATCCATACCCGGCAAAATCAGAGCGGACACATATGTGTGCTGAGGTTTTGGCGCGGTATGATGAACTGGTAGGCCAGGAAGTGGTGGTTGCAGGTCGCATCGCTTCAATCCGCAGTTTTGGTAAGCTGGCGTTCATCAAACTGCGCGATCAGTCTGGTGAGGTGCAGTTGTATTTGCAGCGCGATGATGTAGCGGAATTGGATGCTAGTCGCGGTGTGCTGGGCATGAAGCAGCTGAAGCTTTTAGATACGGGTGATTTTGTCGAGGCGCGCGGCGTGATGACGACAACACAGACTGGCGAAAAGTCGGTTGGCGTGCATGAGCTACGGTTATTAACCAAGTCGCTCAGGCCAATGCCGGAGAAGCTGGAAAACAAAGAAGAGCGTTTTCGTCGCCGCTATGTTGACATGAACGTCAACCCTGAGGTGCGCGAGCGATTTGTTCGCCGCAGTAAGTTCTGGCAGGCGACGCGTGATTATCTAAACAGCCATGGGTTTACTGAGGTAAACGTGCCGGTATTGGAGCATACGACCGGCGGCGCTGATGCTAACCCATTTGTGACGCATATGGACGCACTGGATAATCAGCAGTTTTACTTGCGTATTTCTCACGAACTGCCGCTGAAGCGGTTGATCGGTGCTGGGTTCGAGAAGGTGTATGATCTCGGGCCGCGTTTTCGCAATGAGAATTATTCAGACGAGCATTTGCCAGAGCACATCGCCATGGAGTGGTACGCCGCGTATTGGGATTGGAAGCAGGGCATGCGCTTTATGGAGGCGATGTATAAAGATGTGCTTCAAAAGACGTTTGGCACGCTGCAGTTTCAGCTGGGTCAATTCACGGTGGATATGAGTGGCGAGTGGGAAGTTTGGGATTACGCTGAGGTGGTCAACAAGCACTATGGGATTGACGTATATAATACGACGATTGAGGAAGTCGCTGCTAAGCTGAAAGAACATGGCCTAGAGGTAGAAAAGACCGATTCCATCCCGCGCGGCATCGATAAACTGTGGAAGAATATCCGTAAAGGCGTGGCTGGGCCGGTGTGGCTAGTGAATACACCGAAGTTCATCAGTCCGCTATCCAAAACCAATCCTGACAATCCACAGACAGTGGAGCGTTTCCAGCCGGTGATCGCTGGGTCGGAATTGGGCAATGGCTTTTCTGAGTTGAATGACCCGATTGACCAGCTGAACCGCTTTGTTGAGCAGCAGCAGATGCGTGACGCGGGCGATGACGAGGCGATGATGCTGGACATCGACTTTGTGGAGATGCTGGAATACGGTATGCCGCCAGCTTGTGGTTGGGGTTACTCTGAGCGGGTATTTTGGATTTTTGAAGGTGTGACAGCTCGCGAGGGCGTGCCATTTCCACAACTGCGTCATGAGATTGACGAGACAACGCGGGCAATTTATCCGCAAGTGAAGCTGTAATTGTCGCCTGGACTGGGTTTGTTATAATTAGAGTATGAAGCGACTTATATTGGGGATACTAATCGCTGGATCTCTGTTGATTGGATCTGGTCAGTCGGCGTTTGCGGCGCAGACGGACAATTTTACCATCACTAAATTTGATGCGGAGTATTTATTGGGCCGCGACAGCGAGAATCGTTCGACGTTGGTGGCAACATGGCGGATTACTGCTCATTTTCTGCCGAATCAAAATCACGGTATTGCGCCGATATTTGTGAAGAAGTATGATAATCATCCGACGAACTTTTCGTTGCAGTCGGTAACTGATGAACAGGGCGCCTCGCTGGAGCATACGTGGAATGGTGATGAGCTAAGGATTGGCAAGAAAGATATTTACGTTCAAGGTGAAAAAACCTACGTCATCAAGTTTACCCAGCGTGATGTAACCAAGCACTATGACAATACAGGCCGCGATGAGTTCTACTGGGACGTCATCGGCAATGAGTGGCGTGTGCCGATGCAAAATGTACGCGTGTCTGTGAAATTCGACGGGTCGCTTCAGGCGGCGCGGCGTGGCGAAGCTTTCTGTTATGCTGGTAAGCAAGGGTCAAGGCAGCGGTGCAACGTCAGTGATGATAAAGGTGAAATCGTTACAACGGTAAGTCAGCTGGATCGCCGGGAAGGCATAACGATGGCGGTTGGCTTTACTAGCGGCACGTTTGCTGGATATCAAGAGACGCTGAGTGAAAAGTTGCTAAAAATTTGGGCAACGGTGCAGACGATAGCAAGTAGTTTGGCGGTTATATTGATGTTGTTATTGGGCTGGCGTTATAAGCGTTTATTTGGCAGACATAATGAGCTCAAGCTAATTCCACCAGAGTATTTGCCGCCAAAACAGGCGAGTGTATTGATCTCGGCGTATATTTTGAAGCATTACGAAGCCTTGGCTGTTAAAGGTTCAGCCAAGGTGGCACAGTTGTTGGATTTGGCAGTGCGGCACTATATCAAGCTGTACGAAGTGAGAAAGGCGTCGTTTTTGCGGTCGGCACAGTACGAAATTGAAATTGTGAAAGATTTGAAAGAGCTGAGGTCGGAAGAGTCTGAAGTTATTCGGGACATGTTTGGCTCGTCAATGCCAAAGCCAGGCCAGCGGCTAAATCTGAAAAAGCTACAGAACAATTTGTCATATGCGGCGCGGACACGAGATGATGATACAAATTTGAAGAATTTGGTCCGTGGTAAATACGGTTTGTGTGAGCAAAAACTGGCGAATAAGCGGATCGTGCAGAAGTGGGCTTTGTGGGTTTTTGTTATCAGTGTATTGTTGCTGTCGCCGATGTTGTTGATTGTGGCGGGAATAATGTTTACTCTGTCATTTGGCTGGTCGCTGACTGACGAGGGCTTGGCGCTCAGGCGATATTTGGCGGGGCTGAAGTTGTATATTGGCGTAGCTGAAGCTGAGCGCTTACAGATGCTTCAGAGTCCTGAGGGTGCAGAAAAAGTGAAGGTTGATGCGACCGATGAGAAACAATTGGTGAAATTGTATGAGCGGGTATTGCCGTATGCGGTGCTGTTTGGACAGGAAAAAGAGTGGAGTAAACAGCTGGGTCAGTACTATGAGCAGGTTGGTGAGCAGCCGGATTGGTACAGTGGTCAGGGTACGTTCAATGCGGCGGCGTTTGCAGCTGGGATGAATAGTCTGTCAAGCGTGGCCAGTAGCGCCAGTGATTATTCATCGACCTCTGGCGGTTCCACTGGTGGTGGTTTCGCTGGCGGCGGCGGAGGCGGCGGCGGAGGCGGCGGCTGGTAAGTTATGCATGACATTTTATTGTTGGTAGTGGCGGCCGTTCTGTTGGTGTTGTCAGGGTTATTTTCAGGTTTGAACATCGGGTTGATGATGGCGCGGCCAGATGATTTGAAACGTAAAGCTCGGCAGGGCGACGCAATCGCTGCACGGGTGTATCGCTATCGCAAAGACGGTTATTATCTGATCTTTTGTATTTTGCTGGGTAATGTTGGGGTGAATACGGCGATGTCAATTTTGCTGGGTAA
The DNA here is from genome assembly GCF_037013405.1 of Candidatus Nanosynbacter featherlites. Taxonomy (NCBI): domain Bacteria; kingdom Bacillati; phylum Minisyncoccota; class Nanosynbacteria; order Nanosynbacterales; family Nanosynbacteraceae; genus Nanosynbacter; species Candidatus Nanosynbacter sp. BB002. Next base: position 187,112 of record NZ_CP146064.1, read on the forward strand.
TATGACGAACGGCGTGGTTGGTGGGCTGATTGCCACGCTGCTCATTACTATGTTTGGTGAAATTTTGCCGCAGGCGATTTTTACGCAGCGTGGTTATCAGATTACGCGTTATTTCTTCTGGTTGCTGGATGTGATTTATGTGCTATTTTGGCCGCTGGCCCGGCCGATGTCCAAGCTGCTCAATCGCTGGGTAGGCAAGGAAGCACCGCAGTTGTACTCGCACCAAGAGCTGGAGCAGATTATTCACGAGCATGCTGAGCGGTCGGATAGCCCGGTTGATTATGACGAAAGTCGAATCGCGGCGGGAGCGTTGCAATTTAGTAAAAAGACTGCTGGTGATTTGGTAACGCCGATGAATGAGGTGTTTACGGTGAATTTTGACGACGAGCTGGACGCGACGCTACTGGCGCAGATCAAGCACGCTGGGCATTCACGGATCCCGGTGCGTGATGATGAGCGGCTGGTAGGAATTTTATATGTCAAAGATGTGGTGGGGCGCGAGCTGCCACTGCCGGTGAGTCAATTGTATCGAGACAAGATTCATGACATCGACGCGCGGTCGCGGCTGGACACGGTGCTCAGCCGATTTATCCAAACCCGCAATCACTTGTTTGTGGTGATGGATGATGAAACTGAGTTAGGAATCATCACGCTGGAGGACGTGATCGAAGAGATTTTGGACCAGGAAATTGAGGACGAATACGACGAATTACGATGAGCTGTTGGGGCTAGCGGAATCTTCGCTCGCCGTGACGGCGGTCGTGAGCACAGTACCCAGTACTACTCTGACGGATACCGTCTCTCACGAGACACCAGGCAGGGCGGTGACACGAACACTCACTGGACTAACCAGGGGTGTTAAATAAAACACACCCTCCCCACCGAACCTTAGGTTTACGAGTCAATATCTTTAATTATAGATGTTATTCTTTGATATATTTTTTCTATATCGTTAACGGATGTCTGGCTGTTGGTTGCAAGCTGGTCAAATAGTGTCGCTAAAAAATCCCAATCAATTACGGAGTGTTTTTCGGTGAGGCGAGCCATGGCGAAGCAAATTACATCTAACGATTCTGCGACATCTGCTTTGTTTGGTGCGAATTTGTAGATATCAATAATCTCACGAGCAATGATTGCCTGGTGTATTTGATGGTTTTGAGTACTGTTCATGATGTTAGTGTAGCATACAGCATCTATTAAATGATAATAATATATATTTCTAAACAATTTATTTACTCAAAAGTACTTGACATTTTATAGTACCTTGTATAACATAGTACTATGTACAAAGAAACTACAAGGAGCAAGGTATGAGAAGAATCGATATCATCAAGCGGGCGGGACGGAATCTTCGCCAGTCAAAAGGTCGGACGATTTTGACGTCATTGGCGATTTCTGTCGGGGCGTTTACGATTGGTCTGGCGCTGATGGCTGGCGAGGGTGGTCGCCTGTACACAAATAGTATAGTTGACGCGGCTGGCGATAAAAAAGTGATCATGGTTGCTAAAAAAATTGAAGCTGAAAAGAAAGATCAATTGCCAGAATACGGCAATTCAGAACAAGATGCTGGAAAAAATAAGGAATCAGCCATACGAAGCAAATATGTGCTCAATGACAAGGACTTAGAAAAAATCCGCCAAACGCCGCATGTAAAAACGGTAACACCGGCGTATTCAACTGATGGTGTCGCCTATGCTAAGAGCTCAGCGAATGGTAAGAAATTTGCGCTGACTGTGGCTGTTAAAATGGACAGGACTCGGGCAGAATTGGCGGCGGGGTCACTGGAAGATTTCATGCCAAAGCCGGGTGAGATTATCATCCCGGATGATTATGTGAAGCAGTTGGGCTTTAAGGATGCGCAGTCGGCAATTGGTCAGACGATAACCTTGGGTGTGCGCAGTGCAGCGCAGGGTGGAGACGTTGCCAAAGAGGTGTCGTTCAAGATCGCGGCGGTGGACAAAAAGTCAGACACTGTTTTGTTCTATGAGCCAATGTTGAGAATTTCAACAGCTGATGCTAAGGCTATCTATGAATTTAGCCACGACAAGAGCCAACCGCATCAGTATTCAACGGCGATTGCTATGGTGGATGACGAGAGCAATGTTGATACTGCTAAAGACGTGATCGGCAAAGATTATAATGCATACTCAATTCAGGATATTCGGAAGGCGCTACTAACGATGGTTAATGTAGCGCAGGTGGCGCTGGCGGCATTTGGCGGATTGGCGCTGCTCGCTAGTGTGTTTGGAATTGTGAACACTATGTATATTTCGGTACTGGAGCGAACTAGTCAAATTGGCTTGATGAAAGCGCTCGGGATGCGTGGTCGTGATATTGGTAAGTTGTTCCGCTATGAGGCGGCATGGGTCGGTTTGTTAGGTGGATTGATTGGTGTTGGGCTGGCAAGTTTGGTGACGTTGTTAAACCCTATGATTACTAATGCTTTGGGATTGGGAGCAGGGACAAACCTACTGGTTATCAATCCGCTGCAAATCGGGCTACTGGTATTTGGACTAGTGGTGATGGCGGTAATTTCTGGCTGGCTGCCGAGCCGCAAAGCAACAAAGCTAGACCCAATTGAGGCATTAAGGACTGAATAGGAGAAGTATCATGATTGAACTAAAAAATGTGACGAAGGTTTATGGCAAAAAGAAAAACCAATTTATGGCGCTGAAAAATGTCAGCTTGACCATTCCGACAGGGGCTAGTGTGGCTATCTTAGGTAAATCTGGCTCAGGAAAATCGACGCTGATGCATGCTATATCAGGGTTGGATAAGCCGCAGAAAGGCCAAGTGATTATCGATGGACAAGATATTTTGCAGCTGAAGCCAAAGCGAGTCGATGAGTTTCGCGCCAAGAAAATCGGCTTTATTTTTCAGAGTTTCTTTGTCCAGGGCAATGAGAGTGTGATTGATAATGTCAGTTTGCCGCTGGAAATTGCGCGGGTGCCGCGGAAGAAACGAGTACAGAAAATCAATGCGGCGCTCAAGGCAGTGGACCTGTATGACAAGCGCAAGAACCGTGCTAAGGATTTGTCGGGCGGACAGAAACAGCGCTTGGCCATCGCTCGGGCGATTGTCGGTGATCCGCAAATTATCTTTGCTGACGAACCGACTGGTAATTTGGACAGTGAAACAGGTGCGAAAGTGGAGGAATTGCTGTTTGATTATAATAGGCAAAGGGGTGTAACATTGATCATAGTGACGCATGACGCTGATTTGGCGAAAAAATGTGATCATCAAATTATCATCAAAGACGGTCGGGTTGAGCAATCAACGGTGCCAGGAGGTATAAAGCATGGACGTTAGTGCTTACGCGGAGAGCCTGGCGATTCAGCTGCGTAAAGGCTTTCTGGTGTACTGCGTACTGTTAGTGTGTGCTAAACAACCGCAGTACACTGGTGATATCGTCAAGCAACTGAGCGATTCGGACTTGATGGTAGTGGAAGGCACGATTTATCCACTACTGAGTCGTTTACAAAAATATGGCTACCTTAAGCACGAATGGCAGGAAAGCGAACAAGGACCGCCGCGCAAATATTATTCACTTACTGACACTGGCGCGCAGCTAGTGGATGAATTGAAAGATCGTATAAAAATGTTGAACACTTCGCTAAAAAATCTTGAGAAAGGAGCAAAGCGATGAAAGAAATAACCAGAATCCATTTGGCAAAAACGCCGTTTAGCGTGGAGGTTGATGCCAAAAAATCGTTGGAACAATACCTTGATTCAATTCAGAAAAATATGCACGCGGAGCCAGAGGCTATGCGCGAAATTGAGGCGCGAATGGTGGAGCTTTTGGCGGAACGTGGCGTGTCGAAGGACGGTGTCATTAGCCACGATGATGTTTTGGCGGTGCAAAAACAAATGGGTGAACCACAGGATTTTGCTGATGGTGAAGCGCCAGAGATGAGTGACGATGCAGCTGAGGCCAGTGCAAGCAAGCCGACCAAGCGATTGATGCGCGATCCAGATAACGCAATTTTGGGTGGCGTGTGTGCTGGGATCGCTGCCTACTGGGGGATTAATCCTTTGTGGGTACGCTTGTTGTTCATTTTTTCACCATTTATCACTTTTGGTACCTCGCTACTGATTTACATTGTATTGTGGATCAGTATGCCAGAAGCACAAACGGCAGCTGAAAAATTACAGATGCGGGGAGAAGAGGTGACGCTGGATAGTCTGAAAAATTTTTCTTTCACCGATAATAAAAAGACCCAGGTGAAAAACACGTTCATCAAAGTCTCGCAGGTATTTGTTTCACTTATGTTAATCATGATCACCTTTGGATTATTAGTCGCTGTACCAGTGGGGTTATTTGCTGGTGTAAGTGTCATTAGCTGGATGGATGGTTTTTCCGCACAGCCGTGGGCTTTAGGTCTATTAATTTCTGCACTTGTTGGCGGTGCTGCTGCGGTGACGCTGTTTGGCGTGTTGACGGCTAGCGCAATCAAGTGGAAGTTTACGCGAACGGCATTGATTGCGGTGGTGATTAGTACTGTTATTGGGGCATTTTGTATCTCAAGCTCGGCGATCTTTGGCACGCAAACCTTGCGAGAGCTGGCGCGGGATGAAGAGCGTTTGACAAAAACAATGACCGTGGAGCTACCAAAGAATCTTGAAGGCGTTAAATATGCTGATGTAACCAGTAATGGCCTGGTTGACAGGCAAGCCATATCATCTCAAGAAACCAAAGTTGAAGTAAAATATTTCTCACGTAAAGATGGTAAGGCACCAAAAGTACAAGCTGTTGTAGAAGGTGACACGCTTAAAATCAATATTGAACATGATTCGCAGTTATCTTGTTTGAATGAATCATTCTTCTGGGGTGTCCACTGCGGTGGTATCACAAGGGTTACTGTGTATGGATCGTTGCAATTGAAACCGGGGGACCAAGGCTCTGGTGACATTATTCCATACCCAGGTTCATCACGAACCAATGGCGCATTTTTGTAGAGAATCAACGGTTTGCTATAATAAACTCTATGAATATAAGTTGGTGGCAGGCAATTGTGCTAGGAATTATTGAGGGAATTACCGAATTCTTACCTATTTCTAGCACAGGCCATCTGACCATTGCTGAGAAATTGATGGGTATGCCTCTTGATGACGAGGGTCTGATTGCTTTTACGGCGATTATTCAGATTGGGGCTATAGCGGCGGCGATTATTTATTTTTGGCAGGATATTCAGCGAGTGTTGATCGCGTGGTGGCGTGGTTTGTGGTGGAAACGGGCACGACGGAAATTTGACTACAAGTATGGGTGGGCGATCATCATTGGTTCAGTGCCAATCGCGGTAGTGGGGCTGGTGTTCAAAGATGAAATTGAGACGGTACTGCGTAGTTTATGGTTCGTAGCTGGTGCGTTGATCGTCTGGAGTGGCGTGATGTGGCTGGCTGATAACTATGCCACTGCCAAACGCGTTGAAAAGGATACGACATGGAAAGACACGCTCGTTATTGGTTTAGGTCAATGTCTGTCGTTAATTCCCGGCGTGAGTCGATCTGGTGCCACGATATCAGTGGGGTTGTTGCGCGGGTTTGACCGAGTGACGGTGACGAAATTGAGTTTTTTCCTGGGGATTCCAGCGTTGGTGGCAGCGGGACTGTTGGAAGTCGTGACTAAATACAAGCATATTTCCGGCGGCGTTGGCTGGACGTCAACCATCATCGCGACGGTGGTTTCATTTGGCGTGGGTTACGTGGCAGTCGCATGGCTACTTAAATTCGTCCAAAACAATAACTTTCGCTCATTCATCGTCTACCGATTTGTGTTAGGATTGCTGTTGATGGTGCTACTGGGCGCGGGCATAATCTCTCACGTTTAAGCCAAAATTGGTATATAATGAGGGCATGCTAGACATCAAATTTATTCGAGAACATGCTGATTTGGTGCAAAAATCGGCAAATGATAAGGGATATGCCGTTGATATTGCGACATTGTTGCAATTGGATGACGAGCGCCGCGATTTACAAAAACAAGTTGAGGCACTGCGTGAACATCGAAATACAATTTCAGCGAAGATGAAAGGCGGCCGTCCAGATCAGGAGCTGATCGACCAGGGCAAGCAGCTGAAAATTGAGTTAGCAGAACGTGAGAGTTACCTGAAATCCACCGAGGAAAAAGTAGCCGCAATTCTGAAAAACGTGCCAAACATCACCTTTGATGATGTGCCGCTTGGCGGTGAGGAAGACTCGGTTGAGATAAAGGAGTACGGTGAGCATAAAACGAGCGCCAAGGATCATTTGGACTATGCTGTCAGTCGCGGTTGGGTTGATTTTGAGCGCGGTGCAAAAGTAGCTGGCGCGAAGTTTTACTATCTCAAGGGCGACCTGGCGCTGTTGGAAAATGCCGTGACGCAGTTTGCGCTGGATTATGTGACGAAGCAGGGCTTTACGTTCATGACTGTGCCGCACATGGTGAATTTGCGCACAGCTGAGGGCGCTGGCTTTACGCCAAAAGGTGAGGGTAGTAATGAATATGTGGTCGAGGGTGAGGATTTGACGCTGATTGGGACGGCGGAAATGCCGCTGACTGGCTATCACGCTGATGAGATTTTGGACGAGAAAGATTTGCCGCTGCTGTATACGGGATATAGCCCGTGCTACCGTAAAGAGGCGGGCACATATGGCAAGCACACACGCGGATTGTTCCGAGTGCACCAATTTAACAAATTGGAAATGTATGCCTTTTGTCTGCCAGAACAGTCCAAGGAGATTCATGAAAAAATCCTCAGTGTTGAGGAAGCGCTGTGGCAGCAAATTGGTATTTCGTACCACGTGGTGAATATCGCGGCGGGCGACTTGGGTGCGCCAGCTGCCAAAAAGTATGACATTGAATATTGGTCACCGGTCGATCAGACTTACCGCGAGCTGACCAGCTGCTCAAATTGTACGGACTATCAAGCGCGCGGTTTGAACATTCGGGTGCGGCGAGCGGACGGTAGCATTGAGTCGGTCCATACTTTGAATGGTACGGCAGTTTCGTTGGCGCGGTCATTGGTGGTGATTTTGGAAAACTTCCAGAACGAGGACGGCAGTTTGACAGTGCCAGAAGTGTTGCGACCGTATATGGGTGGACGTGAGCGAATTTAGTAACATACATGGTATAATGTAGGTATAACGAAGGAGGGATATGATTACCAATCTGACAATCACTGGTGTAAAGTACGAACTGAACGACACGACCAAACGGTATATTGAGAAAAAAATTGGTCCATTGGATCGGTTTTTGCCACGTCACGCTCGTAAAAGCGTTACGGCAGATGTGAAGATTAAGCAAATTGATAACCCTGGCGGCAACAAATATGAGGTTGAAGTTATCATCAATGTCCCAGACAAGGTCATCACTGCAAAAGACTCAACAATGAACGTGTTGGCGGCTGTGGACATCGTCGAGACCAAATTGAACGGTCAGTTGCGTCGCTACAAGGACGATACGTTGGCTCACGTTGGCCGTAGTCGTGGTGTGTTGGCGAAGTTTAAGCGCAGTTTCCGCCGCGGGTGAATTGTTTAGTATCGCTAAAATCAGAAAACACCATATATATGGTGTTTTCTCTTTAATTTTAGGTCAAAAAGGGTTACAATAGAAAGAGTTTTGAAAATGTCCGAAAGCGAGGGAGTTTTAAGGTTATGGCAATGACACAACAAAAAGCGCTGAGTAAAGTTTTTGGTGATCCGCAGAAGAAGATTTTGAAGCGGCTGGAAAAGCGTGTTGCAGTAATTAACGGTTTGTCTGGAAAGTATGAAAAACTGTCAGATGAGGAATTGCAGGCGCAGACAGAAGCGCTGAAAAAACGGCTGACGAAGAAGAATGTAACGCTGGATACGATTTTGCCAGATGCCTTTGCAGTGGCGCGTGAGGCGGCCAAGCGTGTCATCGGTGAGCGTCCGTATGATGTTCAGCTGATCGGTGGTATGGCGCTCCACGAGGGTAACGTGGCTGAGATGAAGACTGGTGAAGGTAAAACCTTGGTGGCGACGCTGCCGACCTATCTCAACGCGCTGGAAGGCAAGGGTGTTCACGTGGTGACCGTCAACGATTATCTGGCGCAGCGTGACGCTGGCTGGATGGGACAGGTGTATGACTTTTTGGGCTTGACAACTGGCGTGATTATCAACGAAGCATCGTTTGTCTATGATAAAGACTATGACAATGAGCATCACGACGATCCACGCATGCGCAAACTCCGCCCAGTTACGCGTAAAGAGGCCTACGCGGCAGACATTACCTATGGCACGAACAACGAGTTTGGTTTTGACTATCTACGCGACAACATGGTGAATGACGTCGCCTTGCTCAGGCAGCGAGAACTGAACTTTGCTATCGTTGACGAGGTGGACTCCATTCTGATCGACGAAGCGCGTACGCCGCTGATCATCTCGGCGCCAGCAGCGGAAAACCCGGACAACTACTACACCTTTGCCAAAGTTGCCAGTAAATTAGTGCCAGACGACTATGTTTTGGATGAAAAGCGCCGCAGTGTGGCCTTGACCGACGAGGGCGTGGAAAAAGTCCAAAAACTGCTGGGTATAAAAAATTTGTACACGCCAGACCACGTGCGCAGTGTGTATCATATGGACCAGGCGCTACGAGCACAAACATTGTTCAAGCGCGACAAAGATTATGTGGTGACCAATGATGGCGAAGTGATTATCGTCGATGAGCACACCGGTCGTTTGATGCAAGGACGTCGCTACAACGAAGGTTTGCACCAGGCAATTGAGGCCAAAGAAGGCGTGCCGGTACTAGAAGAAAGTATGACGCTAGCGACCATTTCGTTCCAGAATTATTTCCGTTTGTACAATAAACTTTCCGGTATGACTGGTACGGCATTTACCGAGGCGGAAGAGTTTCAACAAATTTATTCACTAGATGTTATCCAGATTCCGCCGAACAAGCCAGTGATTCGCGACGATAAAGAAGACCTGATTTTCAAGACCGAAAAGGGCAAGCTGAAAGCAGTGGCCGAAGCCATCAAAGAGTATCACAAGCAAGGCCGGCCAGTGCTGGTTGGTTCTGGCTCGATTGCCAAGAATGAGCAGATTGCCAAATATCTGGAAAAAGAAGGTATCAAGTTTGAGATTTTGAACGCTAAGAACAATGAGCGCGAGGCGGCTATCATTGAAAAGGCTGGTGAAAAGGGCGCGATTACACTGGCGACAAACATTGCTGGGCGTGGTACCGACATTAAGCTCGGCAAGGGTGTCAAGGAGTTGGGCGGCCTGGTGGTGATCGGCTCGGAGCGCCACGAGTCACGACGCATCGACAATCAGCTGCGCGGTCGTGGCGGTCGTCAGGGCGATCCAGGCGAGACGCAGTTCTACGTGTCGACCGAAGATGATTTGATGCGAATTTTCCAGGGCGAGCGCATCGCGGCGTTGATGGACCGGCTGGGCGTCGACGAAGAAACGCCAATTCAAAACCGCGCTGTGTCCAAGACATTGGAAGCAGCCCAGAAGCGTGTCGAAGGCTACAACTTTGATACGCGCAAAAATGTTGTTCAGTATGACAACGTCATCAATCGTCACCGTCGCGTGGTGTATGTCATGCGCCGCAAGATTTTGGAAGGCGATAATATTAAGCCGGAGATTGAACGCTTGCTCAAAGAAAAAGTGAACGATTCGACACAGCTGCCGCTCAAGAATAATCCTAATTTTGTGAAAGAATTTACTGCAGTTATCCCAGTTGACGAGGGCGCCCTGGTAAAGGCTGGTTCAGAGAAGAAAGATAAATCTCGCGTCCAAAAGGTGATGAAGCTGGCGCGTGAAGCGTATGCGGCGAAAGAGGAAGAAATTGGTGACGAAAACTTGCGTGGTGTTGAGCGAGAAGTCTACATGGCAGTGCTCGATACCTTGTGGATGCAGCACTTGGAAAACATGCAGCACCTACGCGAAGGCATTCATTGGCGCAGCGTTGGTCAGCGTGATCCATTGGTTGAGTATCGGTCAGAGTCACAAAAATTGTTCACGAGTTTGCAGAACAATTTGCGAGACGAAGTCTTGAGTACCATCTTCCGGGTACGCAAAGCTGACGCAACAGTGCAGCAATCACAAGATGATGAATACGACACTGAGCTCACTCGACTCGCTGAAACTGCTGTCGAGAAAGGTGTCAATGAGATCACATCTGGCGAAAAGAACCGCGATGATGATTTCTCAGTCAAAAAGGCCAAAACTGCTTCTGAAGCAAATCGCGCCAAAAATGCAGCGCGCAAGAAGAAAAAAGCACAGCGCCAAAACCGCAAAAAGAATCGGAAATAATCCATGAAGCACACAGTTGAAGAAGTACGACTAAAGAACGGTGCTCGGGGTTTGTTGATTGATGTGCCAGACGCTACGGTGATGAGCTTTCAGTTTCATTTTCGGGCGGGCAGCCGTTACGTGCGCGACAAAGACATCTATGAGACGGCGCACATCATGGAGCACATGTCATTTGGTGCTAATGAAAAATTCCGTTCACAGGCATTGTATGACCAAGAATTCGTCAAAAACGGCGCGTATTATAACGCCTATACGACAGAATATTCCATGGGGTATGAAGCATTTTGTGCTGATTTTGAATGGGACAGGGTGTTGGAATTGCAGCGGTTGGCTATCACGGTACCGCGTTTTAATGCCGAAGAATTGGAGGCTGAGAAGGGCAATGTGCGCTCGGAGCTGACAGGCTATCTGAACAATCACAACCGAGTGATGTGGCCACGGGTACAACAGGCGTTGGGTGAAGATATTTTGACGTACAATCAGCGACTCAAGACGATTGCTAACGTGACGTTGAAAGATATCAAAGAACACCACCGTCGAACACACACTTTGAAGAATATGCGCTTTGTGATCGCTGGTAAAATGACGGGGCGCAAGTCGCGCATCAAAGAGGCGCTGGAGGCTTGGCAATTGGAAGAGGGCGAACGCTTTGAAATTCCTAAGGACAATCTACACAGCGCCGGACCTCTGTTGATCAGGCGTAAAGAAGCTTCCAATCTGACATTTGGTTGGTCGATGATCGTGCCTCGTGAGATTAGCAATTCTGAAGCTGATGCCATGGGCTGTTTGAATCACATTTTGACTGGGACGTTTAATTCTCGCATTTTCGGGGCGGCCCGCAAGCGAGGACTGGCGTATAGCATTTTTAGTGATACTTCGGTTGGATTTTATGACTCGGCATGGGATTTTACCGGTCAGGTCAACTTGGAGACGGCCGAAGAGCTGTTTGATATCATCGTCAGTGAATTAAAGCGTGTGCTAAACGGTAAAATTTCCGCTGAAGATATCGAAAGTGCCAAGTCCTACTCTTTGGGGCGTTACCAAATGGGCGCGCAGACCGTTTCTCAGATCAGTAATTTTTATACCGGTCGCTATTTCTCAGATGATTTCGTGAAGGATTATACTGGGGTGCCAGCAGCGATTTTGGCAGTGACTGATGGAAAAATTGTGCAAGTGGCGCGTGAATTTTTCCAGGCTAACACCTGGGTGTTGGCTGGGGTGAGCTGTGGTGAAAAAGAACTACTGGAACGTATCCAAGAAAAGCTGGGAGCATTGTTCTAAGATGAAAATTGTTATTGCAGGATATGACGTAGAAGGTAGGTCGAGCTACGCGTATTTTCAGCGCAAGTTTCCAGACACACAGTTGATGATAGTGGATGAACGAGAACTACGTGACGTACCAGCGGGTGCGGAGGTTTGCACTGGTGCAGGGGTATTTTCTGATCAGTTTTATGACGTTGATATGGTAGTGAGAACGGCTGGATTGCCGCCAAGCCGTATCAAGACCAGTGGTACTATATGGTCGGCGACCAATGAGTTTTTCGCACAGTGTTCAGCGTCCATCATCGGCGTGACGGGGACAAAAGGTAAGGGGACGACTTGTAGTTTGATCACTAGTATACTGCGTGCTGCTGGCAAAACAGCCCATCTTGTTGGGAATATTGGTGTTCCATCGTTGGACGTGCTGCCACAGATTCAGCCAGATGATATCGTGGTGTATGAATTGAGCAGTTTTCAGTTGTGGGATTTGGAAAAATCTCCGCACGTTGCAGTCGTCTTGATGATTGAGCCAGACCATCTGGACAGGCACGATGATTTTGCTGATTATCTTGATGCAAAATCGCATATTGCCAAATTTCAAACGGCTCAAGATATCCTCATTTACAACAGGAATAATCAGTTTAGCCAGCAGATCGCTGCCAAGTCACCAGCGCGTCAGTTGTCATATCCGATTGATTTGTCAACGGACATGCAGCAAGCACTCAAATTGCCAGGCGTGCACAACCAGGAAAATGCTAGCGCGGCAGTGTTGGTAGCTAAGACGGTGATGCCGGAGTTGTCAGATGACGTGATTTGTCGGGGGCTTGCCGGTTTTACGGGCTTGCCACATCGGCTCAAGTTTGTGGCAGAAAAACGAGGAGTGAAGTTTTATGATGATAGCATCTCGACGACGCCAGGCAGTGCGGTGGCTGCATTGCGGTCATTTCAGCAGCCAAAGGTGATGCTCCTTGGTGGAGCAGACAAAGGCGGTGATTACACGGAGTTGGCCGAGGAATTAGCACGCTCACAGTCACTAAGAGGTGTTATTGTCAGTGGCGGCAATGCTGATGATATTGCAAAAGCGTTGCAAAAAGCTGGTTTGCCAGATGCGACGATAGTGCAAAAAGGCGTGATACCGATGACCGAAGTTGTGTGGTATGCCCTCGATATTGCTCAACCGGGAGATGTTGTAATTTTGAGTCCAGCTGCCGCTAGCTTTGACCAGTACGCAAACTACACAGCCCGTGGCGAAGCCTTTGTTGAGGCTGTCGCGGAGTTATAAGACACGGATCTGATGGTATAATGGGTTCTATGCAGCCATTGAAAAAACGGGTCCAATCTCTTCGCAGTGAAGTCATGCAGGCTAAACAAGCATTGCAGTTTGATGCGCTTGCTGAAGAATTGGCAGTACTAGAAGAGCAATTAAATCAGCCCGAGATTTGGAATAACCCCGACCATGCTCAGTCAGTCGCCAAAAAGGTAGCCGCGTTGCGTCAAACGGTGCAGCCGTGGCAGGTGTTGGGTGTTCAACTGGATGATTTGCTGGAACTCATGGAGCTGGGGGATGATGATTTGTTGGACGAGTTTACCAAGCAAATAGATGCTCTGGAGACGGAATTCTCGGCCCGCAAGACAGATCTATTGTTTAGCGGGAAATATGATGGTCGTGAGGCGGTGGTTCGCATCTCGGCAGGTGTTGGTGGCTTGGATGCTCAAGATTTTGCGCAGATGCTGGAGCGTATGTATTTGCGGTGGGCGGAACGATCTGGCATGAAAACTGATGTTTTGGAGCGGTCTGCGAATGATGATGGTGGTTTGAAAACCGTTGTGTTGGAAATATCGGGACCGTTTGCGTATGGTAAATTGCGCTCAGAAAATGGCGTGCATCGTTTGGTGCGACTCAGTCCGTTTAATGCTGATAATTTGCGCCAGACTAGCTTTGCGTTGGTTGAGGTGCTGCCAAAAATTGATACACCAGACGAAGTGGACATTGACCCGAGTGATCTAAAAATAGATGTTTACCGTAGTGGTGGCAAGGGTGGACAGGGAGTGAATACGACCGACTCAGCGGTTCGTGTCACGCACGTGCCGACGGGAATTGTAGTGGCGATTCAAAATGAGCGAAGTCAGATTCAAAACAAAGAAACTGCGTTGAAAATTTTGCGCTCAAAATTACTGGCAATGCAACTGGAACAGCACGCGGACAATTTGTCGGACCTTAGGGCTGGTGAATCAGCTAACTGGGGCAGTCAAATACGAAATTATGTGTTGCATCCGTACACCCTGGTTAAAGATACTCGGACCAAACATGAAGACCGAGATACGCAGGGTGTGCTAGACGGTAAGATTGATGATTTTATGACGGCATTTCTTAGTCAAAATGCGTCGAAAGACGAATAATATTTAGCTACCAAATATCCTTGACTTTTTAGCAATCAAGTGCTATCATTTGAATATGAAGGTGTTGGATTTTCAAAAGGTTCAGGAAATTGATTCTCACATTCAAGATTTGCTGAGTGAGTTGAGCACGCTCTACCGAGAGCGCAATGAGATTTTTTCTGGTGCAGACAAGGAAACCAAAGCAAAGAAGAATCGTCGTATTGCAAAGCAGTCAACGAACACTTTGGAAAACCTGGATTTTTCGACATTTGACTTGAGCCTCAAAGACTAGGTGAAAGCAGAAGCATTATATTCGCGCTTTTTGATAAAAAGTGTTACACTAATACAGTATGATTCTGTTGGATAGGGTTACAAAGAGTTACACCAAAACAGGCAAGCCTGCCATCAATCGCGTCAGCGTGCATGTGAAGGCCGGGGAGTTTGTCATTTTGGTTGGTACGAGCGGTGCTGGTAAATCAACATTGTTGAAATTATTAACGCGTGAAGAAAAGCCTTCAAGTGGCAAGATTGTTGTTGGTGGTATTGATTACGACACGCTCAAAGACAAGCACATTCCGTTATTGCGTCGAAAAATTGGTGTTGTATTCCAGGATTTTAAACTGCTACCAAACCGAACGGTGTTTGAGAATGTGGCCTTTGCGCTGGAGATTGCCGGGATGACTAACCGTGAGATCAAGTCGACCGTGCCAAAAGTCATTGAACTAGTCGGACTCAAAGGCAAAGAAAAGAACTTCCCACATCAGCTATCTGGTGGTGAGCGCCAGCGAGTGGCGATCGCCAGAGCAGTGGTGCGCCAGCCAAAGATATTGATCGCTGATGAGCCGACGGGTAACCTTGACCCTAAGCACAGTTGGGATATCGTGCGGCTGCTGGAAAAAATTAATAAGTACGGTACAACAGTACTACTGACGACGCATAATGTTGATATTGTGAATAAGTTGAAGCGACGGGTGATTACCATCGATCACGGTAAAATTACGTCTGACCAGGCGAGAGGAACATATAAGCAATAATGGCCAAGAAAAAGACAAACGCAAACGTAAAAGCGATGCAGCGCAACAAAATGAAGCAGCGGCGAACGTTAGCTTTTGTTCGTATGCTGCGCTATGGTGTCAATAATTTCAGCCGTAATGCTTGGTTGACAGTCGCAGCGACGGCGGTTATGAGCGTGACTTTGCTGATTATCTTTGTGACTGTGGCGGCACAGCGTATCTTGGTAAATACAACGGAGACCATCACTCAAAAGGCAAATATTTCAATTTATCTCAAAGGATCCGTGCCTGAAAAAACCGTCAACGAATTGACAGATAAGATCAAAAAATTGGATAACGTAACAGGGGTGACGTACATTTCTGCGGAACAGGCACGCCATGAGCAAGCCCAGCGTTACAAAGATAATGTAGAAGCGCTGGAAGCTATTCGTGAAGCAAGCAATGAGCTACCAGCGACACTGCAGGTTTCAGTGAAAGACCTGAATAATTATTCTTCGCTGAAGCATTTTGTAGGGACTGATGAAACGTATCTTGCCAACAAAGACCAGCGTCGACAACCGTCATTCACTGGTGATCGCCGCCAGGCCATTGAAACAATCGGTGGTTGGGTGCGTGTGGCGAGCATTGGTGGATCGATTGCCACTGTGGTGTTTGTGCTAATTTCTTCACTGGTGGTGTTTAACACTATTCGTATGGCCATCTTCAACCGTAAGAGCGAGATCCAGATGATGAAGCTCATCGGTGCTGAGCGTAGTTTCATCCGCGGACCGTTTGTGGTTGAGGCGATTATGTATGGATTTATCGCTGCGGTGATCGCTACGGCAGGGGGTTATGGCCTGTTGGCGTTCGCCAAGGAGCCGATGCGTAAATGGTTGCCAATTGATACGTTACTTCAGGATCTGACACCGTATGTTGGGTTAGTGCTACTGGCTATGATTCTCATTGGTGGGCTGATTGGTACGATTTCGTCATGGGTTGCGACCCATAAATACCTCAAGATTTAAGTCACATAAAACTTGGTTGACATGTGGATAGTGCTTATGCTATTATGATATATAGTATGAAGCAACGGTCCACCACACCAGTTTCGCACAAACAAGCCACCAAAGTAGCCTTGGTGGTGATGGCTGCCGTCGTTGCCGGAGCAGGGATTTTTCAGACCGCTGGCACGGTTTTTGCGCGAGATTATGAGGCAGAAATTAAGGCTAAACAACAAGAAGCCAATAACTACAATTCGCAGGCGGCTCGCTTGGGTGAGATGGCGGCGACTCTGGAAGAGGAATTGAACCGTTTGACCGCGCAGGTGAACGCGTTGCAATCTCAAATCATTGAAAGCCAAAATAAGATCGATTCACTGAAAGAAGAGATCAAGAATAACGAAGCGGCGATCAACAGAAACCGTAAGACAATGGGTCAGATCTTGTCTGACATGTATGTTGATGATCAGATTTCTCCGCTGGAAATGCTGGCTAGCTCAGAGAACATTGGTGATTTTATCGACAAGCAAGAGCAGCGCAGCAGCTTGCAGGGCTCACTGAATGACAAAATCAAGGAAATCAAGCGTCTGCAAAAGAAATTGCAGGACAATAAGGCGGCCGTTGAGCGTACACTGAAGGACCAGGAAACTCAAAAGGCTCAAATGGCGGCTAAGCAGGCTGAACAGGCGAAATTGGTGAATGATACAAAGAATGACCAGGCAGCTTACTCATCTTTGGCGTCACAGCGCAATAGCGAAATTGCGAAATTGCGTGAGCAGCAGGCTGCAGAAAACTTGCGTAGTTTGCCACGAGGTAGCGTGCCATCTGGTACGCCTGGTGGTGGTGGCTACCCAGGTGCTTGGGCAAATGCTCCGTTGGATGCCTATGTCGACCCATGGGGGTTGTATACCCGTCAGTGTGTGAGCTACGTTGCTTGGAAGGTTCACAGCACTGGTCGTTATGTGCCGCATTTCGGCGGGGCTGGTAACGCTAACCAGTGGCCATCAACCACATCCCGTCATGGTATTTCGAACGGCAGCACTCCACGAGCAGGGGCGGCAGCGGTGATAATGGGTGGTGCATATGGTCACGTGATGTATGTTGAGTCGGTAAACGGCGACGGCACTATTACGGTTAGTGACTATAACTTGGGCTGGGATGGTCTGTACCGCAATTATAAGCGCTCATCGTCTGGACTTGTCTACATCTACTTCTAAGATTTGATACCGCTCATGTTATAATGGTTCTATGAGCAAGGAGAAAACACGAAACGCTCAGCTGTTTGCGTGGGCGGTAGTTATAGCGGTGGTTAGTTTTATCGCGGGTGCGCGGTCGGATCAGATATTTGCGGCGATTGCACCAAAGCTTGGCATGCGATATAGCGCTGAGCGGCTTGATACGGAGCGTATTCAAGAGACGTATCGACAATTGAAAGCGCAGTATGATGGAAATCTGGATACTGATAAATTGATCAATGGCGCGAGTCGCGGTCTGGTGGCGGCTACTGGCGATCCGTACACGACATTCATGGACGCTGAGGAGGCCAAAGAATTTGAGAAGAGCCTGAATGGTAATATTGGTGGCGGCATCGGCGCGGAGATTGGTTTGAGAAATAATCGGCCGACAGTCGTCAGGGTGCTACGAAATAGTCCAGCGGAGGAAGCTCAAGTGAAGGCTGGTGATATCATCATTGCTGTAAATGGTAACTCAGTGGCGGATGCTACTACCGAACAGGTAGTGGAAAAGATACGCGGGGAAGTGAACACTACAGTGAAGCTACAAGTACTTCGTAATTATCAGCGGCTAGAAATGTCGATGACGCGTAAGCAAATCACTGCACCAGCCGTGGAGCATGATATTGTTGATGGCGTTGGTATCTTGAAAGTGTACCGATTTGGTGAAGAAACTGGTACGTTGGCGCGTGCAGCGGCCGAAGCTTTCAAGCAAAACAATGTCCAGAAGGTTATTTTGGATCTTCGCAGCAACCCTGGTGGAACAGTAACGGCGGCTCAGGCGCTGGCTGGACTGTGGCTGGATAACCAAGACATCATGACGGAGCGGCGTGGCGACAAGGTTGTTAAAACAGTCAAATCAACAGGCAAGCCACTACTACAAGACATCAAAACGGTGGTGTTGATCGATAGGTCGAGTGCCAGTGCCAGTGAAATAGTAGCGGGTGCACTGCAAGAATACAGCAAGGCGAAATTGCTCGGAGAGAAGAGTTACGGTAAGGGTAGTGTGCAGCAATTGATCAAATTGCGTGATGGTGCACAGCTCAAAGTTACGGAAGCGCGTTGGTATACGCCAAAGGGTCACACTATTGACAAGACAGGTATTGAGCCAGACGAGAAGGTGGGTTTGACCGCTAATGATATGAATTTTGGCAAAGATCCACAGATGGACGCTGCCAAAAAGCTATCCTGGTAAACGCTTGTGTTTTTCTGATGCGGGCGTTAGAATAAAGATAGTATGAACGCAAAGAGGAAAATATTATTAGTAGAGGACGACATGGCACTGGCAGCCGTGTATCGCGCCAGGCTGGAGCTAGAAGGCTTTGATATCAAGGAAGTGCATAATGGCGAAGATGCACTGTCCGCAACCGTTGAATATAAGCCAGATTTGATTTTGCTGGACGCCATGATGCCAAAAATCAGTGGTTTTGACGTGTTGGATATTTTGCGCAATACGCCAGAAACGGCTAATGTACGTATCATCATGTTGACAGCGCTGAGTCAGCCAAAAGATAAAGAACGGGCTGAAGGTTTGGGAGTTGACGAATACTTGGTGAAGTCTCAAGTTGTCATCGGTGATGTGGTTGCGCGGGTGAAGCACCACTTGGGGATGACAGAATAAACCTAGTTAGTATATAAAATAGTCGCCATGGAAGCGACTATTTTTATGATGGTAGCCTGTAGTAGGCTGAGATTTTTAGGCTTAGTCTACGCGAACTTGTGTGCGGCGTTCGGTTTTACCGGTAAATTTCTGCTTCTTGACTTTCTTAAAGCTAACCACGCCGTCTTTAGCTGCGTGAATAGTGTAGTTACGGCTCATGTACGTGCCGTCACCAGCGATCTTGGTAGCACCAGTTTGACGCACCAATACTGCACCAGCATTGACTTTTTGGCCGCCAAAGCGTTTCACGCCCAAACGCTGACCAGCATTGTTGTGGATGTTCTTGCTTGAGCTACCAGCTTTAACCTTTGACATTTGCTAAACTCCTTATAGTTTCTGTAAACAATCCTTACTAGTATAGACCACTACTAGTGTAATGTCAAGAAGCTAGGCGGTTTTTAGTAGCAATATTTCACGCACCACGACTTGGTCGGATCGGGAGTAGATGAGAGGCGGTTGCTGTAGGATATAGCCTAGCTTTTTTAGGTCTTTGATGAGTGGCAGATGGGTCAGGTTGTGGCTGGCATCACGCCAAGCAGGTACGGCGATGCACAGTGTGGTACCGGGTGTCAGTTGACTATGAATATTGCGTAAAAAGTTAGTGATGATGTGATTGCAATTGCCGGTTACTTCGTGGAGCTTTTTGGGACTTGGTGGCGCAGAGAAGGGTTGTCCAAGGTAGGTTTCACAGACCACGGCATTAAGCTGTTGGGCTTTTGGCCACTGATGAGTCATGGCATCAGCTTGTTCAAGGCTATGTACCGTGCCGGTGATATGGTATTTGCTCTGCAACCAGGTTAGATTTTCTGTCGTGTAATCAATCATCTTTTGGCTGAGGTCGCTACCACAGACGTCATACCCTTTGAGCAAGGCTTCCTGGAGAACGGTGCCGGTACCACAAAAAGGGTCGAGAATGGTTGCTTTTGCGGCGTTGCCGACTGCTAGATTCACCATGATTTGCGCCAGCTTTGGCGGTAACATGCCGACGAATGCGTCACGGCGTGGCCGGTTACGGTCACGGCGGGCATAGGCGGTGATGTTTTGCGCGCCATTACTTTCAGCGATGAGGATGGCGCTGTCATCTGTTTTGATGATGAATAACTCGCGTTTTTTAGGACTGAGCCCAAGCTTATTGTTATGCGAAGTGGCAGTTGATAGTTCCGTGGTGGTGTTTGGGATGAGCCGCAGACTGACATTGTGCTTTTTCATGGAAGTTTTGAGCAACAGGCCAATGCTTTGCAGCTGGCGAGGTGAGATCGAGAATCCATAGGCACTGATGCCGAGGGTGATTTTTCCACCGACTGCCAAGAGTTGATGAACATAAGTACGCGTAATCCAGTGAGAGGTTTGCTCCAGAGTCGGGTGACCGTCGGCTGGAAGGGTGTGGATGATTTTGCCGCATTTGAGCGATCCGCCAAGGGAGTCGATCGACAGGTTATCAGTGTCAACGACAGCGGTACTGCGGCTGACAGCACGAACGTGTGATTTTCCAAACATGGCTTCTAATTCTGCGATTGACAACTTCGGCAAGCGTCCTAATATTGCTACGAACATATCTATAGTATATCAGGCTCGTGGTATAATGGAGAGGTATGTTTTCTCGGAAAATTTCGAAGGTGTTGAAAACACTGAAATCGCCGCGCATAATCATCAGTCTAATTACACTATTGGTTTTGGTGGCAATCATCTATTTGTCGCGTCATGAACTGCTGCGAGCATGGGAGTTGTTGGGAACGGCTAATGTTGGGTTATTGGCCTTGCTGCTGCCGGCGCAGATCATCGTGTATTATGCTGGTGGCGAAATGATTTTTTCTTATCTGCGTGATAGGAAGCTTATCAAACATGTGTCGCGGCTAGAGCAAGTGCGAATTGCACTGGAGTTGAACTTGGTAAATCATATCTTTCCGTCAGGCGGGGTGAGTGGTATTTCCTACACGACATGGAGGATGAGCAAGCTCGGTGTGAGCTCGGCGCGTTCAACGTTTGCGCAGCTCCTGAGATATGTGACAGGGTTTTTGTCAATGCTAGCCATGATGATCGTGGCGGTGGTGTTTTTGGCAGTAGACGGTCGCATCAACCGGTATATTGTGGCATCAAGTTTCCTGGTCGTGGTGGTTGTCCTGAGCCTAACATTTGCCATCATCTACATGTTTTCTTCTCGTCATAGGATGCACAAGGCGGCGCGCCGAATTGCGCGAGGGCTTAATGCTATCACTAAATGTGTGACGTTTGGTATGCAGCGCCAGTTGGTTCAGGCGGAGCAGATGGATACCTTTTTCTCTGATATGCACGACGATTTCTCGGAATTGATGCAAGATAAACGCTTGATAGTCAAACCGTTTTTGTGGGGAATTGTGTATGCGTCGTTTGATATTTTGATGTTTATGCTGGCTTTTTGGTCATTGGGTGCGTCGGTCAATCCAGCAGTGCTGCTGATTGGCTATATCGCGGCGGGCTTTGCTGGGATCATCATCTTTACGCCAGGCGGTGCAGGTGTGTATGAGACGATCATGATTTTGTTTTTGAGCATGACTGGTACGCCACCAGATATCGCTATCGCGGGCATCATACTGACGCGTGTCATTTTGCTCATGGGAACAATTGTCCTTGGCTATATTTTCTATCAGCACGCGCTAATCAAATATGGTAAGCCTCACCGTGACTCCTAAGTTTAGCGTTAGCGAATTTTTGGCGGTTGTCAATCAGTCGCTAGAGCTGGCCTTTGGCTCGGTGCAGATTGAAGGTGAAGTCAGCTCGTTTAAGGTCAATCACCAAAAATACGTTTTCTTTGACTTGAAAGATGATGACGGTACGGTCAATTGTTTCATGACGGTGTGGCAGCTGAGAATGCCTATTCATGACGGGATGCGAGTGGTAGTACGGGCAGTGCCGAAGGTGACCGATTGGGGCAAGTTTAGTTTAACCGTACAGTCAGTGCAGCCAGTGGGCGAAGGAAATTTACGCAAAAGCTTTGAACTGCTGCGTAAAAAGCTGTCAGATGAGGGGCTGTTTGATGATGCTCGCAAACGATTGTTGCCGTCACGGCCGCAGCATGTGGCGGTTATCTCTAGCACCAATTCAGCTGGATACGCTGACTTTATGAAAATCGCCAATGAACGCTGGGGCGGCGTTCGGTTTAGTGTGGTAAATGTGATGGTGCAGGGCGAAACGGCGGCAGATCAGATCATCAGGGCGGTTGAGAAGATTGAAAGCTTGGCGGACCTACCAGAGGTGATCGTGGTGATTCGTGGGGGAGGCAGCGCTGATGACTTGAGTGTGTTCAATGACGAATTGCTAGTGCGAAAACTGGCGTCCAGTCGAGTGCCGGTTGTGACGGGGATTGGTCATGAAATTGACACGACATTGTGCGATCTTGCGGCTGATGTACGAGCGTCAACGCCAAGCAATGCAGCGCAGCTATTGCTGCCGGATAAGCAAGATATGATCCGGTCGATCAAGCACCAGCTTCGTGGCGTGGCGCTACAAACAGTACGAGCGATTGACGAGGAATTGGAACTGGTACAGGCGGCGCGCAGCAATGCTCTGGATAGCTGGCGTCAGCACGTTGAGGAGCTGCTGAGTGATGTACAGTCACGCATCAGGTTGATTAGTGAATACGATCCAGAATTAGCCCTGGCAAGAGGTTATGCTATGATTAGGGGTAATTGTGCGGTCGGGGAAGTGATTGAAATACAAACTAACAAAGCTTTGATGAAAGCGAGGGTTGAAGCATATGCAGAACGAACCAACAATTAACGAACTACTAGAGCAGCTGGACAAAGAAATGGCATGGTTTCACAGTGATGAGTTTCGGCTAGAAGAGGCGCGTGAGCGGTTTCTGGCTGTCAAAAAAGTGGCGGAGCAGGCAGAAGAGCAACTGTTAAATATAAAAAACGAAATTGAAGTGCTGGGTGAGTAGTCCATCATGGAAGTGATAATTATTTGTGGGCTGATACTATTTTTGATATTTGGACTGACCGCGTTCATCGGTGCGCCATATGTGCCAACGCGACATACTGATATTCATAGGCTTTTGACGGATGAACTAAAGTTGACCAACGATGACATCGTGCTAGATGTGGGGTCAGGTGATGGCGCCGTGCTACAAGAGGTGGCGAGGACCGGTGCTCAGGCTATTGGCTATGAGATTAATCCGTTTTTAGTGCTAGCGTCTCGCTGGCGGCTAAGAAAATATGCCAAGAAC
This sequence comes from Candidatus Nanosynbacter featherlites, assembly GCF_037013405.1. Lineage (NCBI taxonomy): Bacteria > Bacillati > Minisyncoccota > Nanosynbacteria > Nanosynbacterales > Nanosynbacteraceae > Nanosynbacter > Candidatus Nanosynbacter sp. BB002. The sequence continues at coordinate 210,100 of NZ_CP146064.1, forward strand.
GTGCGCATCAAATGGACGAATGCGTGGACGACGCAGCCTGCCAAACACATCACGGTGATATACGCGTTTGGTGCAGGGCTGCATTTGAAGAAAATTTATCAATTGGCTCGGCAACAGGCGACCCACCAGGGTAGACCGTTACGATTGGTCAGTTATGGCTATCGGCTAGATACCACGAAGAACGACCGACTACTGAAAGAAGCTGGTCCGTATTTTCTGTATGAAATACGCCCTGACTTTACAGGAGACAAAGCATAAGCTATAATGCAAGATATGAAAAGAAGACAATTTGAACAGGGGTCAATCAACGGCTGGATGGTCGGTACGATTGGTTTTTTGGTGTTAACGTTAATCGCTGGAGCTGTGGCGGCTTGGATGTTCGTGGAGTACACACGAGAGAAGACTGGCGTTGACGCAAAGGTCGCCAGTGCGGTTGCCAAAGGCAAAAATGAGCAGGCAGAGCTTGACCAGAAGCGATTTTCTGAAGAAGCCAAGAATCCGCGCGTTGAGTTTGTTGGGCCAAATGAATTTGGTCGAGTTTCGTTCATGTATCCAAAGACCTGGAGTGCATATGTTGACCAAGACGGTACTGACCGCGGTGACTACAAAGCGTACCTACATCCGGGCACTGTGCCGCCAGCACGCTCAAACACCAGCCGCTTTGCTGTTCGTTTAGAGGTGTTGAATAGTGACTTTGATAAGGTGCTGAGTCAGTATGCCAACCAGTTGAAGAAGGGTGAATTGACCTCCAGTAGTGTTGAATTTAACGGTAACGCAGCTACTCGCTTGGACGGTGCTTTCTCTAAAGAATTGCGCGGTTCAGTGGTCTTGATGCGAGTGCGAGACAAAACGATTCGTTTCTCTACTGATGCTGACGTCTTCAAGCCAGATTTTCAGGCAGTTCTCGACACGGTTAAGTTTGTTCAGTAATACGCCAATTGCTATACTGTAAGTAGGTATGGCGGAGGTAAGATGGAATAATGCTGAATTTGGGCAGCTGCCAAGTGTAGCAGTGGCTGCCCATGAGTTGAAATCTCCGCTGGCACTCATCAGGCAACTGAGTCTACTACTGGAAGAGGGGCTGCTAGATGCAGCTGAAACGCGTCACATTGCTCAGCAACTGTCGAGTATCAGTGATCAGTCGTTGGCGTTGGTACAGGACTTGGCGCAAACGGCTCACTTGTCACCAACGTTATTTCCTCTGGAGCCCATCAACCCACTGGCGTTGTGTCAGCAAATGGCCATGGAATTACACCCGATGTTGCGTTTGTACGGTCAGTCAATCGACTGGCCGAAAAAACAGTCGGCGAAGCATTTGGTGGTGGCAAACAGGGCGTTATTGTCGCGGATTTTAGCTAACTTTTTGAATAATTCGCTCAAATACAGCGAAAAAGATATGCCCATACGGGTGACAATTCGCCAAATTGGCTCGACGCTGAGGATCTTGATCCGTGACCACGGCCCGATGATGAGCCGTGCGGATTATGCGCGGCTTATCGATGAGATGGAGCAGCGAAAATCAGTTCGCACACGCCCTGACAGCAGCGGCTTGGGCGTATACGTGGCGTCGCAATTTGCAAAAGCCATGGGCGGAACTATTGGTTTGATCAGGCATCGTGATGGGCTGACGTTTTATGTAGAATTACCCATAAGCCAACAGATGAGTTTGCTATGAAAAAAGTGCTGATTATTGAGGACGATCCAGTGTGGGCAAAGCTGATACAGCATTATATCTCGGAGGCTGGCGCTGAGTCGCGGATTGTTATTGCTCCGGGGCAGGCACTGGAAATGATTGATGATTGGCACCCAGATGCGTTGGTTTTGGACATGCTCTTGGCGAGTGAAACGGGCATGGCCCTGCTGAATGAATTGAAAAGTCATGAGGACTTGGCTAATTTGCCGATCATCGTGTGTAGCAATGTTGGTATCACTCATGACGATATGGAGCCGTTTGGTGTGCGGGCGGTGCTTGATAAATCAACCATGACGCCGGCGCAGGTGCGACAGGCGTTGACGGAGGTGCTACTATGAGCCAGAGCGAGCGCTTGCAGGCAATCGTCCTGAGAAGAACTGACTACGGCGAGGCGGATCGAATTTTACATCTGTTGACTTCGGCGGGGCGGTGCAACGTGATCGCCAAAGGTGTGCGACGCGAAAAAAGTAAATTGGCAGGCGGTATCGAACTATTTGCGCTGTGCGACGTGGTGGTGCGACGCGGGCGCGGCGAGTTGGGGATTTTGACCAGTGCGCAGCTGCAGCAATTTTATCGGCACATTTTGGACAGCTATGAGCGGATGCAATTTGGCTATGAGATGTTGAAATTGGTCAATCGAGCGAGCGAGCAGGTCGACGAGCCAGCCTGGTTTTCGGTGGCCCAGCAGGTTTTGGCTCAATTGAATAACATGAAGGTTGAGCAGAAATTAATTGAAACTTGGTTCTATTTGCAATACGCTGGGCTATTGGGCGATGAGCTGAACTTGCGCACTGACGTGGCGGCCCAGACTTTATCGCCTGACAAAACATATATGTACGACAGCACGGAAAAGGGCTTGCGGCTGGCGGAGCAGGGTGATTTGTCAGCGGACGCCATCAAGCTGCTTCGGCTCATCCAGGCAAAGCCTCTGGCGAATGTGGCACAAATTGGCGGGATAACTGAGGTAATCAGTGCTTGCTGGCTGGTCGCGCGGCAGCACGCGGCGGTGTAATATTGCCCATAAAAATGGTATACTGTAGGTAATAATTGTGAATCGCCATGTTGCCAACATGGAGAAAGGTTTTTGATGAGTCAAGCAAAAATGGAAGATATTATCAGCCTGTGTAAGCGCCGCGGCTTTATTTATCAGGGGTCGGATGTATATGGTGGTCTTTCTGGTACGTGGGATTACGGCCCGCTGGGTGTGCAGCTGAAGCGTAATATCATGAACCTATGGTGGCGCCGGTTTGTTGACGAGCGTGACGACATGTACGGTGTTGATGCGGCGATTTTGATGAATCAGAAGGTCTGGCAGGCGAGTGGGCATGTCGATACCTTCGTCGATCCGCTGTGTGAAGACACGGTTAATCACCGACGCTACCGCACCGATCATATTCTCAAGGACAACGGCGTTGACGCTGATGGCATGACCATGGAGCAGATGGATGCAGTAATTGCTGAACAAGGCATCAAGAGCCCCGATGGCAATCCGTTGAGTAAATCACGGACGTTTAATATGATGTTCAAAACGCATGTTGGTGCGACTGAGAGTGATGACAGTATGTCCTATCTCCGCCCAGAAACTGCTCAGGGAATTTTCACCAATTTCAAAAACGTCGTCGATAGTTTCTACCCTAATTTGCCGTTTGGTATCGCTCAGCAGGGCAAGGCGTTTCGTAATGAAATTGCACCGCGCGACTTCGTGTTCCGCTCTCGGGAGTTTGAGCAGATGGAGATTGAATATTTTGTCGACCCTGAACATTGGCAGGAAGCGTTTGACGAGCTACTGGCGTCAACGCATGCGTTTTTGGTAGAGCTAGGCTTGAGGCCAGAGCACATTCACGAGCTGGACGTGCCGGTGGAGGATCGGGCACACTACAGTAAAAAGACGATCGACATTGAGTACGACTATCCAATTGGCCGTGAGGAGTTGATGGGCATCGCCTATCGAACTGATTTTGACCTGATGAACATCCAGCGCGCCAGTGGCAAGAGTATGGAGTACACTGTCAAGGGAACGAACACAAAATTTGTTCCGCACGTCATCGAGCCGTCGTTTGGTGTCGAGCGAGCGCTGATGGCGGTACTGTCGGGCGCGTACCGTGAGGACGAGCAAAACGGTGAAAAGCGGGTGTACTTGGTGTTGCCAGAGCATTTGGCGCCAGTCAAATTTGCCGTGTCGCCGCTACTGAAGAATAAGCCAGAATTGGTGGAAAAAGCTCGCGAAGTCTACGCGAGCCTCGCCAAAGCCAACCCCGGACGTGTGATGTGGGACGACAACGGTAACATCGGCAAGCGCTACCGCCGCCAAGACGAAATCGGCACGCCGTACTGCGTAGTCATCGACTTCCAGACGCTGGAGGACGGCACGGTAACGGTGCGTGAGCGGGATACGACGGAGCAGCGGCGGGTGAAGGTTGAGGAGCTATAGATACTAGAGATGAAAAAGTAAATTGGGTTTAAGGAGCTACAATATTGACAAAAAGTAGACCTGAGTTTGATAAAATTACATCGTTTGACGAGTTTAATAAATACTATTGGTATCGTGAAGAACTTTCGCAGATATGCAAGTCATTAGGATTAGAATATAAAGGCACAAAACAGGAACTCAATCACATTATTGAGCAGTACTTTAAGGGTAATTTGATTAAAAAGTCATCAATAAAAAATGAAAAGAAACGAGTAGAAACTATTACCTTAGATACTCCATTACTTGAATGTGGGTTTTCCTTTAACGTAAAATTTAGAGAATATTTCTCCGCCGTAACAGGTATTACACCTTTTAAATTTACTGCTGATATGGCTACTGCTTGGAGAAAAGTAAAGAGAGAAAATGATTTGAGTTTTACCATTCAAGATATGCTAAAAGTTTATTATGGAGAGTCAGATTATGCCAAGTATGATAATTCGGCTTGTCAATGGAATCAATTTTTAAAGGATTTTAGTGCAGACGAAAATAGTCGCAACTATTCGAACAAATTAAAAGTAGCTTCTATTCTTTGGAAAGAAGTTAGAAATTCAAGAAATGAAAAAATTTATTCAAAGAATCTTTTGACTGAATATGCCGGTAAAATAAAAGAGTATCACAATTAGGTAATTTAGGTAATTCCCAACGTGTTAACACCCAATGAGCAGTTAATCATGAATATTGGAAAGACAGAAATATACGGTAGGTGAAATGGTGTCAGCTATCTAGCGCTCAGGTGTAGTATAATGACTTTCATGTCAAACACTATCAAAGGACATATCATTACGCAGAATTTAGATGGCACAGATCATCTGGATTGTCTGTATCGCATCTCTCTCAAAGCGCTAATTTACAACGACGTTGGGCAAATTTTGGTCGTCAAAGAAATTGATCGGACGTATTGGGATTTGCCGGGTGGTGGCATGGACTTCGGTGAGACGATTGAATCGTCACTGAAACGTGAGCTACACGAAGAAGTTGGCTACAAGGGTGATCTGCGTTATCAACTTTTTGACGCGTCGGATGAGATGTACATTGAGCGGATTGACGCTAATCAAATCTGTTTTTATTGTCGTGTCTGGCCGGAGAATTTTGACTTTGAGCCAGGTGAAGAGGGCGATGAGGTGATGTTTATTAACCCAGAGGAATTACTGCTTCAGAAGAGTGAGGTTGACGCGCCAGCTCGAGCGCATGGGGCGCATATGAAATGGCAGGAAATCAGTGGCTGTATGAAATGATATAATTACTCCATGATGAGACCGTTTTTACTACTGCAATCGCGCCCTGAGACTGAAGCATCAGATGATGAATATCAAGCATTTTTGAAATTTGGTGGGCTAGAGGCTGATCAATTGGTGCGGCTGAGGCTAGAACGCGGTGACAAGCCAGCGGTGAATTTGGATGATTATGCTGGGATCATCATGGGCGGCGGTCCGGCTAATTTCGCGTATGACGAAGCACAAAAATCGCCCGAGCAGAAGCGATTTGAAAGCTATATTTTGCCGTTGATGCGTCGAATCATTGAGGTAGACGCGCCATTTTTGGGAGCTTGTTTAGGTGTTGGCGCGGTGGTGACGGCCATGGGTGGACAGATGAGCTTTGACTATCCTGAGGCGGTTGGCGCGGTAGATATTTCTGCAACGCCTGACGGCGAGCAAGATGACTTATTTAGAGATTTTCCAGCAGTTTTCCGCGGCTTTGTCGGGCACAAAGAGGGTATAATTAACCCACCAAGCGGTTGCACGGTACTGGCTCGTTCAAACACTTGTGTGCAAATGCTGCGCGCTGGCAATAATGTTTACGCCACACAATTTCACCCTGAACTTGATGCTGATGGCCTGGCGTTGCGCATCAATATCTATAAACACGCTGGCTATTTTGCCCCCGAAGAAGCCGACTTATTGATAGCTAACGCCCAGCAGGAAGTTATCACTTGGCCAGAGTTGGTACTGCGGCGGTTTGTGGAGCGATATCATTAAAAAAGTAAATCTGAGATATAATAAAATCATGCGTATAATTCGTAGTGTTCAAGCCACAAGGTTTCGTCATATTGGGGTATTGCTTGTGCTTTTTCTCCTTGGTATGATGGCGATGCGGTTCGCGGCTAGTTATGTGTCGTCGGTTGCCAGTGGTGCGGGGATATTTGATCTTAATTTTGGTAATGATGGTATTTATGTTCACGATAACCTTTTGGCGCTAGGCGACGCTGGTAGAAACGTCTATCTGTACGCTTTTCTACCCATTGACACCATTTATGCGGCGATATATGCGGTATTTTATGTCTATACTTTGGCGTTTTTCCTGCGGTGTACTGTGCCCAATTGGTGGAACCATACTCGATGGCTGGTATTGCTTCCTGTTCTAGGTGCTATATGTGACTGGTTAGAAAATATGTGTTTTGCTTTCATGCTTATCCAGCCTTCAACATCCGTAAATCTGTTATTAGTAACAAGCACTTCGCTACTAACTAAAGCAAAATTTGTCTTGGTGTATTTGTCGTTATCAATTGTGTTAGGGCTAGTACTAGGCTGGTTAGTGTGTTGTGCTCGTGTCAAGCGACGCCAGGAATAGTAGGTGTTTTAGTTTACATATCGTTAAGCGTACAGCTGGAGCCTTGTGTGCTATAATAACCATATACATATTATTCTTGGTGGGGATATAGTCAAGCTATGTATCTAATAAAACCTCGGAGATATCTAGTCAATTTCCACTCTTTATTCTCGAAAGCGAAGATGGTCGGCGGGCGAATTTTGATATCGAAAAATTGCAGCAGTTATTCTCTGAAGTTGAGCAGCCAACTGAAGAGTCGCGCAAAGTTTATCCTGAGGATATTTTTGACTATATTTATGCATCGCTACACAGCCCAAGCTATCGCGAGAAATATAAAGAATTCTTAAAAACTGATTTTCCGCGTGTACCACGACCAGAGTCATGGGCGGAGTTTTGGCGCAAAGCAGAGTTGGGTGGTCAGCTGCGTTAATTACACTTGATGAAAGCGTCACAAATTGGTGATTATGATACTACTTATCCTGAGATTGGTGATAACATAGTGGAAAAAGTAGTGCGTGATAGCAATCGAGTACGTATTAATAAGGATCAGTATTTTGGTAATATTCCAGATTTGGCGTGGGATTTTTACATTGGTGGCTATCAGCCAGCGCAAAAGTGGCTCAAAGATAGAAGAGGTCGTACATTGACTGCTAATGATATTGACCACTACCAGCGTATTATCAAAATCCTAATAGAAACGTATAGAATAATGAAAGAAATAGGGTAAATATGGCAGGATACTTGTCAGATAAACTGCATTTGGCTCAAAATAATCATCTACTATACCAGAGAAAGAGGAGGTAGTAACGGCTGCGTAGCTTGAAGCAGCGAGCGGGGTAAAATTGGCGCAAGGGAGAAAATAATGCTAGGTAACTTACGAGAGAAGCCCCAATGTGGTATAATCTCCCCATATCAACAAAATTACAAAAGGCTAGGTGTATACGGATGAGTAACCCTACAGAAAAAGCACAAAATTCGCTCCCTCTTATTAAAAAAGAGCATCGTACCAAAGTACTAATCACCCTCTTTGTCTTGACGGCGCTAGCCGGAGCAGGCTATTGGGCGGTTATAGCTGTGACGAGTGGTAGCGCGCCGCCAGTAGCGCTAGCATTGCGCTTGGTGTACATCGCGGCTTTGTATATGCCAGTGCCACTGTATACGCTCTTACTGAGTCGATTGATGCTTGGCATACCAATACCATTTCGTGCGTTGTTGTCATTGAGGCACATCACCGTGAAGAAGTATGCATTGGTCGCTGGACTGTTTTTGGCCTGGGCAGTATTGATGATTGGCTCCGTTGTGATTCTTGGCTGGCTGTGGCCAGATACTTTTGGGCACATGGCAACGACTAATGGACACTTGGTGCACAACCTCGAGAAGCTTATCGGCACGTCAGTTGATGCCAGCGCGATAAACTTACCGCCGACGCCGCTTGTCATGTTGCCGCTTGGTATCGTCGGTGCATTGATGGCCGGGCTAACGGTAAATGCGATCTTTGCGATGACAGAGGAGATACTGTGGCGTGGTTACCTTGCGCAGGCATTTGCTGGACGGCCATTTTGCAAGAAATATGCGACGATTGGCGTGCTATGGGGACTGTGGCATATTCCGCTGATTGCCCTCGGGTATAACTATGGCGCAGCGAATGCACTTCCGGGAGTAGTGCTGTTTGTGGGATTTTGTGTAGTTATGTCGCTTATGCTTGGTTTCGTCGTTGAGCGGACCCGAAGTGTATGGCTCGCTGCAGTACTGCATGGGACATTTAATGGCTTCTCGAATGTTATGTCGCTTTTGGTCGTTGGTGGGAGCTCACTACTCGCCAGCTCGGTAGTGGGTGTTGTCTCGCTCGTGGTATGGTTGGTAGTATTTCTCGGCTGCTACATAAGCACTACTTTTATACCTGCCACAGATCAATGTGCCAAAGACGTCAAAGCCAAAATATCTTAACTAGCCATACGCTAGAAATCTACAGACAGGCAGCACGATATGCTATAATAACCATATGCATATTATTCTTGGTGGGACGAGTGGGCTTGGCCTGGAAATGGCGCAGCAGCTCAGGGAAAATGGCAAGCGTGTACTGGTACTGGGAAAGACGCATAATACCCAGGAGCACGGCGAGGGATTCCCGTTGGATGTGTACTATCCCGAGCAGGTTGAAGCAGCGCCAGCGCGGATTGAGCAGATTTTGGGTGGCGACGCAATTGAACAATTTGTGTGGGCAGCGGGCTATGGCTGGCGTGGTAATTTCGAGGATCAGCCTGACGCGCGCTCCATGGCTGAGGTGAACTTCGCTGGTGCGTTGCCGTTGGTACAGTGGGCGTGGCGCAAGATGGCCCGTCAACATCAGAAGTCAGTGTTAACCATCATCGGTTCAACCAGTAGCGTCAAAGCTCGCGGGGACGAAGCGGTATATGTGGCGACCAAACACGCCCAAGCAGGACTGGCGCGCAGTTTGGGAATGCAGGCGGATGAACAGAAATTGCCAGTGAAAGTCGCGCTGTTTTTGCCTGGCGCCATGAAAACGCCGTTTTGGAATGGCCGAGAGCTACCAGTTGATTATTTGTTCTTCAATGACCCAGCCAAAGTGGCCGCGCACATCATTAACGCGGTTAATCACCAGCAGCAACCATTCCTTGAATGGGCGCTACCAAAGGGTACGTTGACGTAAGTTTTTTTCGTGATATAGTCAAGCTATGGAACTAATGGGTATAAACATTGTCGTTATCGGCGGCGGTACGGGTAGCTTCACATTACTGAGTGGATTAAAAAATTATACACACAACATTACAGCCCTGGTTAACATGGTGGATGATGGTGGATCAACAGGGCAGCTGAGGGATGAATTGGGGGTTTTGCCGGCTGGTGATGTCCGGCAGTGCTTGGTGGCGCTGAGTACCTCACCAAAGGTGAGAGACCTGTTTAACTACCGTTTTGATGAAGGTAGTATGAAAGGACACGCGTTTGGCAATCTATTCATGGCAGCCCTAGAAAAAATGACCGGTAATTTTACCGAAGCTGTCAAAGTAGCCGGAGAAGTGCTCAATATCCGAGGACGAGTAGAGCCCATCACGTTTGATAATATAACGCTTGTTACGCGACTGGCTGACGGCACGGTTGTCAGGGGTCAGCATGAGGCTGAATCATTGATCATTCCTGTTGGCGAGCGTCCATGGTTGGACTTGGAGCCGACTGCTCGCATCAATCCGCAGGCACGGCAGGCGATATTGAGTGCGGATTTGGTGGTGATTGCGCCAGGGTTGTTGTACGGTAGCCTGGCGCCAGCCCTGTTGGTTAGTGGTGTAACGCGTGCCCTCGCTGAAACCAAGGCCAAAAAGGTGTATGTTTGTAATTTAGTGAACAAGCCTGGTCAGACTGATGAGTTCACGGTTGCGGATTATGCCAGTGAAATTGAACGGTTTGCAGGTGTTAAATTGGACCACGTATTGTATAACAACCATCGTCCGTCGCAGGAATTGATTGATCGGTATGCTAAAGATGGCGAACTACTGGTCGAATGGAACAAAGAAGAGCTAAAAAAGAAGCATTTTTACGCCTCAGGTAAGCGATTGATCGCTGATGAAGTCTGGGAAAATACTAACGCTGCTAGCGACCCGTTGGCGGCACAGCGTAGTTTGATTCGGCACGATGCTGACAGAGTGGCGCGTGAGTTGATGCGAATTTATTTTGCCTAGATGAATTAAAGCCGTGACTGGAGGCGCTATACTTGCAAAATATTATATTTTGTGATATAGTGTAATCTGTTAACCATGACGGACAATACACAAAATTCAGCAAAGATGATTGATAATTCTGGCAACTTCTCTCGGAGAGGTGAGATATTTTATCATTCTGAAGCCTTATCTAAGGAACTAGTGGAGACGTTCGGTGGTCATCATATGACGCCAGCGCGTCGTTCGGCGGCAAGACTGATCATAGAGATGCCGACGGACATTGAGGGGAACGAACGGATTGATTACATCACCTCGGCACTTGATAATAATGAAACGATAGTCAGTGAGACCCAGCGAGACGTAGTGATTGGTATCCTTGAGGATTACGAAGTCTTACAAGGTTTGTTTGAATCATATATTGAAGGAGTTGACGAGACGACACTGCAAGGTAAAGCATTGCGGCTGGAGGATGGTCAGCAAATCCCTGGTGACTTAGGAGAGGACAATACACAAAGTCCATGGTCTGAGAATCCGCCAATCCCGGCGCCACGTATTGATGATTTGATCAAAGCCTTTTCGACAAAAGGTGAGGGTGCTCAGGGTGTTGGGCTGGAGACGGCGATGATCGTCGGGGCGGTAACACTCGCTAAATTAAAGACTACGCCGTATCACGACGCAGCAGTTTACAAACAGGCAGTGTTTGCAAAAAACTTTTTGATCCCGGTATGTAGTATTGTTGGGCTTGATAATCTAGAGTCTGAGTTGAATGACGAAGTAGATATCATTACTGGGCGAAATATTGGTGATGGTATGGATGGTAGCGATTTGAGCAACGACATTGATCCATTAATTGATGAAGTCGATAGGGTTGAATCGCTACATTTTGGCCCTAAGGACTCGGTTGATCCTGAGCGATTTAATTTTGCCATGAATAATATTAATCAAATTTTTTCTAGGTTGCTTGGTAAGCCAGATTTGCGGCCAGCCGTGGAGACAACGTCACCTCACAATACGCTGTTTGAAGTTGGTACTGTGACCCTGCAAAGCGGTAGTAAGGTAGAAGCGCGAGCTCGCGGTAAGGGGCGAGGCTCGTATCTGAAAAAGTTACTAAGGCGCATAGGATATTATGAGCCACATTCTCAGCCACTGAAGGATGAAGGAGAGCTCCATCCGATTGACCTGTACGGCATGGTGGTGATCGCTGAGGATGATACGCAGATGGCCGATGCATATGTTGAGGCAGTGGTTAATGCTTTGAATGATGAGAATATTACGCCATATCCGTCACCTGGACGAGACAATGAATGCTTTGTTATCAAGGGATCTCCAGAGTTTCAGGAAAATATTCGTAGAGCAGTTCTTGAGAGGATTCCTGATGCTGACATGGAACTGTTTAGTTTTAAAGATAGCGGTAGGGACTTTACCGATGCAAAAATTACTGGTTTTTCTGAGACGGGTGACAAGCGAGTACCATTTGCACCATTTGAGATGCAATTCTCGACGCCAGATGCCCGTTTGGTGGCACGAACTGGTAAAAAGGCGGCGCACTTCTTCTTTAAACTGCGTAAGGTATATGGTGATTTGGTGAGTATGACTGACGAGACGGCTGATGCGATAATCGATATTTGGCAGCGTAAGCAGGATTACTTTACGAGCCCTGAAGATGGTTCTAAGGAAGATCATCTGACGAACCAGAGCCGTGAACGAGTGGTTCACTTTAAGGAGAAGGCATTAGACAGACGCAAATCTTTGTTAAAGCGTGTTCGCGAGATGGCTAGACGAGCGCTGAATGGTATATAATTAATCATATGACAATTTACTACACTGACGGTTCTGCTTCGCCAAATCCCGGTCCGGGTGGCTTTGCAGTGATTCGTGATCTCCAGCCGTGGATCTTGGGTTCCGAGGACGGCGAGACAACCAATATTCGCATGGAGGGCAAGGCGCTGATTGCGGCGCTTCAGGACGCGGACGGTGCGCCGTGTGTGATTTATACTGATAGTGAATTTTGGATCAACGTGGTGACCAAGTGGGCGCCAGGCTGGGAAAAGCGCGGCTGGACAAAGAAGGGTGGCGAGATCAAAAATCTGGATATTGTCCAAGAACTGTATGAGCTATATTCAAATTCTCAAGCGGAGCTCCGCTGGGTGCGCGGCCATGAAGGCGACGAAGGAAATGAGCTGGCGGACACTTGGGCCAACCGGGCGCGTGAAGGCGAACGATTGACTAGATAACATATTCATGATATAATATAAACATGAGTGAATTGCATTTGCCAAAGCACGTGCAGCTGGATTTACATCCATTTTACTGTTATCCAGATCCGGCTGATCGGTTGTACTCGCGCATTGGTGTTGTTACGCAGGTTGAATTGGGTAAAGACGCGCTATGTGTTAAGGCGGGTGTTAGTGATGATAGCACCCATGACATATTGGCAGCTCGGATTGGTCCGGGCAGAGACCAACGTATGGCGCTGCCACCTGAGATGTATAGTAAAGATGGGCTAGCGTTACGTGGTATTATCCCAACATGAGAGACAGACTTGAGGGAAGGGCTGAGGTCAGCAAAAAAGATATTAACCCAGAGGCCAAACTGACACATGAACAGACGACTCAGTGTTTAAAAATGGCTGCCTTGGCAATCGGTCTATTTGTAGTCAAACCACCACATGAGGTATTGAAACAGGAAGATCTCAGTAAGATCGTGGTTGATGAGACAATGTTGACTGAAGCAGATAAACAATTTGGTCGATATATAACCTCCTAGCTGGCGGCGACTGGCAAAAATTGCTATACTAGGGCAATGGAAGAAGTGAGGGAAACGACTGATATTTTTTTGTGGGCGAATCAAACTGACGCGAAGAAGAATGATTTACAGATAGAGCTGTTTTTGTTTAATAAAAATTACACGCCGTATGTTATGCCTCTAAAGGGCGATGTCGAGCAGCAGCTCCGGCCGCTATTTTTGTTTGATTATATCAATCAAGTTAATTTGGGGGCGGGTACCGGCCTTAGCGTGCGGGATTATGAGCTGAGCGAAGCGGAAGACAACGTACTACTGCGGACAGACCTCGCCAAGGTTGGCCGAGCGGAAACCTTGATTCATTTGATTGAACATGAGCGCGGCGACATCGTGGAGTTTTCGGAAACTGAGCATGAGTTTAAGCGAATGAAGGGAATTGTGGCGCGATTTACCGATCCAAATGATCCAGAAAAAATCTTTTACACAGCCAAGCTGATCCAGCAGGGGCAGACACTCAAAAGTGCACTGGCGTGGGAGTTTTCTGATGGCATGTTTGGTGCGTTTAAGGCGGAGGTTGGTTTTAAAGTGCCAGATGATAACCAGGTGCTGATCATCGGGCAGGATATTTTCGCCTTTAATCCAGGCAAGTTTGAGCGGATGTTTGGCTATGAGTACAAGAAGCAGGTGATTGCCGATAAGAAAGTGGCGGAGATCGAAAAGGAATATAAATTGAGTTTCCCAGAGGGCTTGGATCTGAACACGCTGGTCAAGGAGCGCAAAAAGACCATCAATAAACTACAGAAATTGGAGATCGGCGAGGTCAAGCAAGAGCAGGTGCTGGACTATGCTGATGAGATGCAGCTGGAGCTAATGAGTGATGATAACGGCGCGATTATCATCATGGACGGCAATGATCTGGATATGTTTGTGAACTTGATCAATGAGGACTACATTGAGAGCAAAATTACTGGCAAACGCTACGAAATTAAGTCGAAAAAACTGCTGGGTGAGCCTGAGGGTGAACCGCCGCGAGGTTAAGTATGGACCAAGAGTTGGCGCTGGCGATTTTGATGAGCGGTCGGTCGGCGCTGCTGACGGGTGCGGCTGGTACGGGCAAAACGCACCTGCTGAATACTTTTATTGCACAGGCGCGTGACCAGGGTAAAAAGGTGTCGGTAACAGCGACGACGGGCTTGGCGGCGACGCATTTGGGCGGCAATACCATTCACAGTTGGAGTGGTATTGGTGTCAGTGATCACTTGGCGAACAACTTTTTTGATCGGCTGTCAAAAACGCGACGTGAGGTAATTACTAAGACTGATGTGCTGGTGATTGACGAGATTTCCATGCTGCATGATTTTCGGCTGGACATGGTCGATCGGGTGTTGCGTGGTGTCCGGGAGAATGACCAGCCATTTGGCGGTATTCAGCTAGTGATGAGTGGTGACTTTTTCCAATTACCGCCGATCAATCGTCCGGGTGAGCAGGGCGGTGGTTTTGTGGTATATTCGGAAGCGTGGCAGGAATTGCAGCCAGCAGTGCTATATTTGGAGCGGCAATATCGGCAAAATGACGAGCAGCTCCTCGAGATTTTGACGGCACTGAGGAATGACGATATCAGACGGCATCATGCCGAGACCTTGCTAGCGCGGACGGAGGTCGAATTGCCTGATGGTGATATCACCGAACTACACACCGTCAATGTTGATGTCGACGCCATTAACAGCCAGAAGCTGGCGGAACTGGCGGGTGGGGAACGAACGTACCAGCAGACGACGACCGGTTCAAAAGTATATGTCGAGAACTTGCAGCGGTCGGTACTGGCGCCGAGCGAACTCGTGTTGAAACTGGGTGCGTTGGTGATGGCGGTGAAAAATTCGCCGCAGAAATTGTACGCCAATGGTAGTATCGGCACGGTGGTGGATTTTGAGCCGCTGACCGATTATCCGATTGTGGAGTTTTGTAGTGGTCAGCAAGTGACCATGGTGCCGGATGTGTGGGAGCTGCGTGACGGTGAGCGCAAGCGCGCTAGTATTTCTCAGGTGCCGCTGCGGCTGGCGTGGGCTATTACCGTGCATAAAAGCCAGGGTATGACGCTGGACGCGGCAAAAATTGACCTAAGAAAAGCGTTTGTTGAAGGTATGGGTTATGTGGCCCTCAGTCGGGTGCGAGATCTTGATAATCTGTATCTATATGGAATTAACCGCAAAGCATTGGCGGTCTCGCCTGATGCACTGGCAATTGACGAGGTGCTGCAGCGGGCAAGTAGTGAGGTGGCCAAGCATTATCGTCCAATGTTAGAGGAAATGAAGCGAAAACAGTCAGTTCCGAAAAAATCCGGTAAGAAATCTCAGTCCGGCAGCTGGCAGCAAAAAATTGCCAAAATGCGCGAAACCTATCCCAAAGCCTACATGCCGTGGGAAAAAGCCGACGACGACATTCTCAAACAGGAGTTCTTGCAGGGCGCAACCATCCAGCAACTTAGTCAAAAACTTGGTCGCCATGAAGGCTCAATTCGCATGCGACTACAGAAGCATTTTGGGGAAGATATCGTAGCGTAAGCAGAGTATACGGTATAATGATAGATATGACGGATGCAAAACGATCGAATCCAAGCTTTCCAAAACGATTTTTATGGGGTGCGGCTATTTCGGCGCACCAGACGGAAGGAGGCTTGAACAATCAGTGGACCGCCTGGGAACTAGAAAATGCTAAAACGTTGGCCACGCAGGCGCCATACAGTTTTGGGCGGACTGCCATGTGGTCACATGTGGAAAAAGAGGCTACCAATCCTGACAATTATGTTTCAGGCACTGGAGTTGAGCATTATTCGCGGTATGAAGAAGACTTTCAGTTGTTGGAGCAAATGGGGCTTAATTCATTTCGGTTTGGGATCGAATGGGCTCGTGTGGAGCCAGAAGAGGGTGCTTGGGATGCGTCGGTGATTGATCATTATCGCACCTATTTGAAACGGTTGAAAGAATTGGAAATCACCCCTGTAGTAACGCTGTTTCATTTTACCTTGCCAGTTTGGTTTGCCGAGAAAGGTGGCTTTGAGAGGCGAAGTAATGTAGCTTATTTTGTGCGATTTGTGGAAAAAATTCTGGATGAATTGGGCCGTGATTTGGAGTGGATTATTAGTATCAATGAGCCGCTGGTGTATGTCGGGGAAAGTTATTTTCAGGGGGCATGGCCGCCAAATCAAACCAAAAAGCTGCTTGGTTTTAAGGTGTTACTAAATCTGATACGGGCGCACAAGAAGGTTTATCAGCTGGCGTGCAAAAATCGCCGCCACAAGGTGTCGATGGCGCATAATCTATCGTACATTTATGCTGGAGATGATGCGTGGGTATCGCGGTTGAGCGCTCGAGTAACTGACTATCTAGTCAATCAGTGGATTGTGCGGCGAGTGCGCAAACACAGTAATTTTTTGGCGATCAATTATTACTTTGCGCAACGGTTTTTTGGGTATCGAGTGCATAATTCTGAGAAGAATCCAGAGAGCGACTTAGGCTGGGATATGCAGCCAGACAAATTGTATGAGTTGCTAGTCGAGACGTACAAAAAGCACCAATTGCCAATTTTTATCACAGAGAATGGGTTGGCTGATGCGACAGATCAACACCGTAAATGGTGGCTGATGGAAACGATTCGAGCTATGGACAGGGCACTCAAAGAAGACGTCAAGATTATCGGCTATCTGCACTGGAGTCTACTAGATAACTTTGAGTGGGATAAGGGTTATTGGCCTAAGTTTGGCCTGGCAAAGGTTGATAGAAAAACCATGGAGCGCACGCTGCGGGCAAGTGGTAAATGGTATGGTATGGTTGTGAAGCGATTGCGATCATAGTGTTTAGCTAGCCACACAGTACACTAGACTTTTCCACAATTTTGTGGAAAAGTTTTCGTTTGGGGATAAAATGGGTAAAAAGTACTAAAAAAGACTTGCAAGTGGGTAGTTGTGGGTAGTATTATGAAGTCAGTGGTAACGGCAACGAGCCGTTGAACAATAACAAACAACCACTAACATTAAAAAATCAATCTAATTCCGTCAGGGAAGGAGCCTCAGTGCAAGTAGATTACTTTGAGCGAAAGCTGGACGACAAGCGTCGTTTGACGATGCCAGCTGAACTCAGAGAGGAATTTGCGTCTGGTGTGGTTCTGACCAGAGGGTTTGGCAAATATCTCCACCTATATCCACGGCGTGTCTGGGATAAAGAAGTCGAGAGCGCTTTGCAGGGCAGTATCCTGGATGAGCGAATTGCCGACCTGAACGTTAAATTCCGACGGGGTAAAACAGCATCCACGCTTGACCAAAAACAAGGTCGGGTGACGGTAGAGCAGCATTTGCTGGACTATGCTGGCATTGATCGGGAAATTGTGGCGGTTCGCGCCGGAGCATATTTCCGAGTGATGGCAGCCGATGCAGTCGACGCGGATTGATGAATTGTACGCACATTAACAATTAGGAAACCTCTCGAGATCAACTACCTGGGTATTTGAGAAGAGCAATCGTGGCTATTTGCTCCACAATAAAAACGGCAATGCACCTTCCTTAAAACACCTCCCAAAAAAACTCCACCTCACACATAAGTCTCTTTTGGAAAACACGCTTTTCCTCTCTTAAAGACATAAAAAACAAACACAAAACAAACACAAAAGCTCAAATTAAATATCCAGATAGGTGATCTCGAGCATTATTCCGTTATAATGGAGTAATGATGAGTATTAAAGAACATCCACCACAGCCGGGTTTGTCGAACGACGCTCCGGTTCATGTTCCTGTACTCTTAGAGGAGACCGTGCGTGCGCTCGCCCCTCGTCGGGGTGAAGCGTACCTTGATTTGACTGCTGGGTATGGCGGTCATGCGCGGGAGATTCTCAAGAGGACAAATAACTATTTGAACGCTGTATTGGTTGATCGTGATAGTAACGCGATTCAAACATTAGGCGATTTGACAGAACAAGGTGTCGAATTGATGCATCAAGATTTTGCGTCAGCGGCACGTGATTTGGTCAAGCTTGGGCGAAAATTTGACGTGATTTTGGCTGATTTGGGGGTGTCGTCACCGCAGCTTGACAGAGCAGAGAGGGGTTTTTCATTTCGTTTTGACGGTCCATTGGATATGAGAATGGACGACACAACGGAGATGACGGCGGCTGATATCATCAATCATGCTTCAGTGGATGAGTTGGTTCGGCTGATAACCCTGTACGGCGAGGAGACTCGTTCGCGCGCTATGCATATTGCGAAGGCAATTGTAGCGCATCGTCCGATGACGCGAACGTCTGAGCTAGCTGAGCTGATTGAGCGAACCGTTGGTCGCGGTGGCCTAAAAAGACATCCAGCGACTCGCACTTTTCAAGCCCTCAGAATTGAAGTTAACCAAGAACTTCAGCAGGTGAGAGATGTATTGCCATTATTGCCTCAGCTGCTCAATCCAGGCGGTCGTGTCGGTATCATTAGCTTTCACAGCCTGGAAGATCGATTGGTTAAACATTTTTTCAAGGAACAATCAGAAGCGGGGTATGAGGCCGAGCTGATGATTCCTGATAAAAAAGTAATTCTAGGGACTGCAGATGTTCACAATCCGCGCAGTCGAAGTGCCAAGCTTCGCTGGGCCGTAAAAACATAACACAAAAAGGAGGCAATTATGCCAGTACACATCAAAGTTCAGTTCCAAGACGCAGACCGCTCCGAGAGCGTTGCTGTTCGCCGCGGCTAATCAGTCGTTCGTAGAATAGCTGACGCACTATCCGGACAGTGTATCAGTCGATGATCTGGTCCGTCCTTAGGTTTTGAGACGGGCCAGGTTATCTTGGAATGTCACGATTTTAGAGAAATTATATACCAACATAACATAGAAAACAGAATGTACGCACGATCCACCACTTTCACACCTCGACGGCAGCAACAGATGCGCCGCAATCAAAATGCAACTCGTTTTCGGTCTAATGTCAAACTCGGCCCAGTGGCTCATACAGTACTGGTCGCGCTGATGGTTGCTGTGCTTGGCTTGATTTACTTGACGCAGGCGACTAAAACGTCCGCGTACAGTAGAGAGTCTCAGGGCTTGGACAAACAGATTAGTGAACTCCATGCTAAAAAGTCTGAACTTGAAGTACAAAATGCTCGATTGACCGCTCTTGATAAAGTGAAAAATAGCAACGTGGCATCAGCCATGAGCAAGCCGTCACAAACTGATTACGCTAATTAGATAAAAGTGGTATAATTTAAGAAGCACTATGAAGGGGCGACTTGCGCAATCACGAACGAGTCTACTCGCCATTATTCTGCTGGGGATAATGGCAGTTTTTGTGTTGAGATTATTTCACTTACAGGTGCTGCAGCACGGTAAGTATGTCGAGCTGGCAGCGCGCAATCAGCAGCGCACGTTGGTGATTCCGGCCACGCGAGGTGAAATTTACATGATGGACGGCAAGACGCCGGCTCCGGTGGTGCTGAACCGTATGATATTTAATGTGGTGGCTGATCCACAAACCGTTTCTGACAGTCAGCGTCATGAGATCATCCAAGCGCTGCGTCAGATAGCTGGCGATAAGCTCATGGAGAATGCTGAGGGGCGACTTGCTAATAAAAAGTCACGCTATGAAGTTTTGGCGCGCGGTTTGACGTTAGATCAGGCTGAGCAGATGAAGAAGAAGGATTTTTCAGGCGTATTGTATCAGCTCAACTCGGTTCGGAATTATCCAGAAGGGGCTTTAGGCGCGCAGGTACTGGGCTTTGTAAATGCGAATGGTGAAGGTCAGTATGGCGTAGAGGGCGCGTTGGACAAGCGACTCAAAGGTAGTGATGGGCTGCTACGAGCAGTGACAGATGTGCGAAATGTGCCGCTGATGATAGGTAAGAATGATGTAAATATTGAGGCGAAGGCGGGCGAAGATTTAGTGTTGTCAATTGATCGCAACGTTCAGAGTTATGCCGAAGAAGCCCTCAAACGTGGCCTGCAAAAGGCAGGTGGTACCGAGGGTAGTGTAGTGGTGATGAATCCAAACAATGGCCGAGTGCTGGCCATGGCGAATTACCCGACGTTCAATCCTGCCGAGTATAACAAGGTTCAAAATGCTGCTGCGTTCATCAACGCCGCGACCATGACGCCGCAAGAACCGGGGTCAATCATGAAATCATTTACCATGGCGATGGGAATTGACAAAGGCGCGATCACTCCAAACACGACCTACCAAAACACTGATTGTACCCAAGTCGGTGACCGTAAAATTTGTAATGCAGTGCGCGGTTTGACTGGTACGACCACCATGCAGCAAGCGCTAAACAACTCTCACAATGTTGGTACAGTGACAGTTGGGCGAAAATTAGGCGACGGCTCGTATATCAATAACGCTGCACGACAGACGATTTATCAATATTTCCATGATAAATATGGTTTTGGTGAGAAAACAGGAATTGAGCTTGCAGAGGCGCAAGGGTTGATCACTAGTCCGACTGAACAAGAGGGAAATGAAGTTCGGTACGCAAACATGACGTTCGGTCAGGGAATAAATTTGACACCAATTCAAGTTACCTCGGCGTTTTGCTCAATCATCAACGGAGGAGTGTACTACCGTCCAACGGTTGTCGCTGGGGTGAAAAAGGGCGATGCTGTCGAGTGGTCAAAACCACAGCCGCTACGCCACACAGTAAGCGCGGAGACGTCTACTCAGATGCGCACGATGCTAGATACGGCGCGTCATTCGTTCTATGTCGGCAAAGATGACAAGCCGGGCTATCTGATCGGTGGTAAAACGGGTACGGTGGAGTTGTTGGTGAATGGTGCATATAGCATGAAAGAAACGGCTGGTACCTATGTTGGTTTTGGTGGCACAGATAAGCCAGAATATGTCATAATGATAAGGGTATCGGCACCAAATAAACATGTTGCGCTGGAAGGTAGTGTGCATGCGTCGCCAATTTTTACTGATATTTCGAACTGGATGATTGAGTATTTGAAATTATCACCGAGGAGATCCTAAATGAAAAGCTATATACAAACGGTAACAAACGAAATGACATATATATTCGTGTTGAGTCTAGCAGCGTTCCTACTGGCAATGTTTTTGACGCCAATTTATACGTTCTTTGCTTATAGATATCAGTTCTGGAAACGGCAACGCACTTCTGCGGTGACTGGCGAGAAGTTGCAGGTGTTTGATAAACTTCACGAGGAGAAATTGCGTCGCCATATCCCTACGATGGCTGGCATTATTGGTGTAGTTTCCATCGTCTTGATCACGCTGTTATTTAACCTGGACCGCCGGCAAACATGGTTGCCGTTGGCAGCTTTTGTTGGTGGCGCGGCTGTGGGATTGATCGATGATTATTTGAACATCTTTGGTAGTAATAAAAAAGACGCTGGCATGCGGGCGCCAGTTAAGTTTGCGCTGATTACGCTGATTGGTTTGGTGCTTGGATGGTTCTTCTTTGCTAAATTGGGCGTTAGTAGTTTTCACGTACCGTTTTATGGCGATCTATCAGTTGGTTGGCTGATCATACCTCTGTTCGCGTTTGCGGTCGTCGCTACGGGTAATGCGGTTAATATTTCAGATGGCCTGGATGGCCTGGCGGGCGGACTGCTGGCTATCAGTTTTGTGATGTTTGGCGTGATTGCGCTACTGCAGGGAAACTTCTTGCTGGCTGGCTTTTGTTTTACGGTCGTTGGCGCGCTACTCAGCTATCTGTGGTTTAATATCTATCCAGCGAGGTTCTTTATGGGCGATGTAGGTGCTTTTGCCTATGGAGCAAGCTTGGGCGTGGTGGCGATGCTGACAAACTCATTACTATTACTCCCGATCATCGGTTTGTTATTTGTGGTCGAAGCAGGTTCTAGCGCGTTACAAATTGCCAGCAAGCGACTGTTTGGCCGAAAAATTTTCAAATCTGCACCAATTCACCATCATCTGGAGGCTAGTGGCTGGCCGGAGACCAAGATTACCATGCGTTTTTGGGTGATTGGATGTGTGATGGCGTTCATCGGTTTCCTCGTGGCTTTGGCAGGAGGGCATATTGCGTAATACTATGCCTAGTGTGCCAGCCGGGACGATTCGTAAGCATCGGCCGGTCTATCAGGTGGCGTTATATGTCAGCCTATTGTTGCTATTGGGTTTGGTGGTGATGTATGCTTTGGGGCCGCAACGAGCCAATGTCATGAATTTTGCATACGGCACGAACTATAGCGATATGTTCTTCTTTAACAAGCAGCTTATTTCTGTTGTGATTTCCTTTGCAGCGTTTGCTGCATGTGCTATTATTCCATATAAAATTTTCACTGAAAAATACGCAAATTGGCTATTTGTCGGTGGCTTGTTTTTCTGCTTTTTGCTGGTGGCGTTGGGTATGCTGGGCGTTTCGTTTGCGCAGGAAACCAATGGTGCGTATCGCTGGTTTTACCTCGGCGGGCTGGGAAGTTTTCAGCCGGCTGAATTGTTAAAATTTGGTATCTTAGTGTTTATCGCTGGATTTTTGGGTAAACGTATGCGACAAGGCAAAATCAACGACGTGGAGGAAACGCTCATCCCGCTCGGTATTGCAGCAGCGATAGCCATGTTCATCGTGGTAGTGCTACAAAAGGACCTGGGAACTGGATTGGCGTTGGTCGCCATCGTTTTGTCTATGTTGGTGGTCTCAGGTATGCGGTCAGATATTCTCTGGAAAATAGTGGGCGTTCTGTTGGCGGCGGGCGTCATGCTCATCCTCATCGCGCCGCACCGCTTGGAGCGCGTCATGACGTTCTTTCAGGGTGATCACTCGAACACATCGTCTATGGATAGCAGCAGCAACACTTATCACGTGCAGCAGGCACGCATCGCCATCGGTTCGGGTGGTATCTTAGGACTGGGTATCGGGAAGAGCGTGCAGGTGTCGGGCTACCTGCCCGAGGCTATCAACGACTCGATCTTTGCCATCATGGGTGAGACATTTGGTTTTGTTGGACTGCTGATCATTTTGGGGCTATTTACCGCCTTGCTGCTTGGTATTTTGCACATTGCTGCGCGACTGCCTGACCCTAGACTTCGATTAGTGGCAGCTGGTGTGTTTGGTTGGGTTGCTTCTCACGTGATATTGAATGTGGCAGCTATGACGGGGGTGGCACCATTGACTGGTATCCCATTGCCACTATTGAGTTATGGTGGAACCAGCATGCTGTTCATCGCTGCGGCCCTTGGATTAGTTTTTCAGCTGTCTTGCTACACATCGCACAAGCCATTAACAGAAGGGAAGGATAGCCATGCGGATCTTAGCGGTCGGCGGCGGTTCGGGCGGACACGTTACGCCCGTGGTCGCCGTGTTTAAGGAGTTAAAGAATAGGGGAGAGCACGAGCTACGATTTTGGTGCGACCGCAAGTTTGGGCCAACGGCAAAGAAAGTGGTTGCAGAATCCGACTATGATATTCCGGTTTCGTTCATCACCGCCGGTAAATTGCGTCGCTATCACGGTGAGAGCAAATTGCAGCATTTAGCACCCTCAATCCTATTTCCTAACTTATACGACTTGTGCAAGGTTATCATTGGTTTTGTGCAGAGCTTTTGCAAGCTGCTAATGTGGCGCCCTGACGTCATCTTCATCAAAGGTGGTTATGTTTGTCTGCCAGTTGGCTATGCTGCGCGATTACTGAGAATTCCATTGGTGCTGCATGACTCTGACGCTCATCCAGGGTTGACTAACAGGCTGCTGTCGCCATTTGCTAAGCGCATTGGTACGGGCGCACCGCTCGAGTATTATCGCTATTCTCCTCAGATAGCAACATATGTTGGGGTACCAATTTCAGATAAGTTCCGGCCGTATACTGACGTGGAAAAGCGAGACATCAAGGCACAGTTAGGGTTTGACCCGTCACGGCCGCTAGTGGTTGTCACTGGTGGCGGGCTGGGTGCTGTGCGCATCAACAACGCTGTGGCGAAGAATCGTGATAGGCTTCTGGAGGCCGCCTCGGTATTTTTGATATCTGGACAACATCAATACAACGAGCTGAGCAAAACTTTGGACCGTCGTGATGGTTGGCGCTTGGAATCGTTTTTGCATGGACCACAAATGGCACAGGCGTTAGCGGCTGCAGATGTGGTCGTCGCGCGAGCTGGGGCAACAACGCTATTAGAGTTGGCGGCGCTGGGTATGCCAACAGTCATCATCCCAAATGGCAGGCTGACAGCCGGCCACCAGCTGAAAAACGCTAAGGTCTATCAAGACGCCCTGGCTGCGGTGATTGTGAACGAAGATCAACTAGATAAGAACCCTGATCTACTAGGCGATACACTAATCAAACTACTCAGATCCCCGAAGATTCGTCATGATTTGGGTAGTAATTTCCTCAAATTTGCTAAACCGCATGCTGCTGGTGATATGGCTGAAATGATCCTGGAAGCTGCTGGTAAACAGGGGAGGCGACAGTAGATGTCACTGCTTGGCAGGAAAAAAATAAAACAGCGGTCACCGGCCAACAATAGTCCGCGTCGAATGCGTGATGATATCATCAAAGAATCGTCCGCCTTCCAGCTCAACCGTACCATCAGTAGCTTTCGAAAGCAGCAAGATGAAGTCTCTGAGCGAACCATCCACCATAAACGCCAGGATCTACAAAAAGCTTTCATGCAGCGGATAGGTATGATATTAGCTGCTTTGGTGGTGTTGATTCTATTGTCTTTCCAGCTGTCGCTATCAATCTCCATACAAACGCCTGATACAGCCAGCGGTCAGCAAGCTGCGACCTACAAGAAGGTTTTAACTGATTATTATGCTTCACGCCCTGCTGAGCGATTCAAGCCATTCCTCAACCAAGACGCATTGCATCAATATTTCCTTTCTCACGCGCCAGAGGTCAAAACCGTGCGCATAGAGACATTTGGCGCTGGTATGGCGACCGCTAAACTCACGTTTCGCCAGCCGCTTGCGCAGTGGTCTTCTGGTGAAAAGACATATTTTGTTGATGAATCGGGCGTAACGTTTGAACGTAATTATTTTGCACCACCAAAGCTGACTGTTAAAGACCAAAGTGGTGCACCGCTTTCTGGTGGGCAAGAGGTGGTCAATCAACGTTTTTTGAGCTTTTTGGGGCAGGCTGTTTCGCAATTTACCAAGAACAAGCTATCCGTTTCAGAGATTGTCTTGCCGCAAGATACCGTTCGTCAAGTGCTGTTCTTGATTGAGGGTAAGGGCTATGCAGTCAAGATGACCGTCGACAGGGCAGCAGTGGCACAAGTTGAGCAAGCCATTAAAGCTATGCGCTTCATCGACGAGAGGCGACTGCGACCAGAGTATCTCGACGTGCGGGTAGACCAACGAGTATTTTATAAATAGGGGATATAGGTTAGTGAAGTGGGGTATCACCCAGCCTGATGCCTTGTTCTCTTTTTGTTCTAAAATGAGAATGGCAAAAATATATATTACAATATGCAAAAACCAAAAAGTCAAATGTAGGGAATCCACAAAAAAACAGAGCGGGGGAATAAAAAAAGAAAAAAGTCAAATACAGGTCGATCATCCAAGATGTTATAATGTGGAAAACTGATCACGGTATAATGTAGTAAATACTACGTTGGGCGCTTGTAGTTTTACTGCATGGGTCTTTCAGAAGCCATACAAGCGTGTGGGTATATACTTATATTTCAAGGCACAGTGTGTGATGAGTAATGATAAGAGCAAAAGTTACAATTTGTTCGCGCAGTAGAAGATGGTAGACTCCAAAGCCCCTGCTTAGTTAGCTGGATATATCCTTATATAGCTATGTGTGCCGCACTCATTATCATACATGGTTATCTCCTATACAGTTCGTAAAACATACATTGTGCGACATTAAGAATATTTCTCTTTTATGAATACACACTCATTGATTTTGATATGTTACAATTGGATTTTAGTTGCCTGTGGCGTTTGGTCGGTTAAAAATTACTTAGCTTGCCCTTTGCCATATGTCTGTTGATCATTTTGTCTATATCGTGAATTTCTAGCTTCTGGATCTTGAGCCTTGAGGCTCCTTGTTTACCGAACCATAGCAATATATCAGGATGCTATGGCTATGTGCTGGCGTACGGTATATGCTAATATTTTAAGTTCCCTTTTTGTTCTATAATCCTTCAGTGACTAACGCATGTGAGGTTTGACGGAAGGCGAGGTTGGTGCCGTGTCAGCTGGGCAGGGATCACTTCTCTGCCGCCTTAGATACGGTTGCTGTTTTTGCTGGATGATATTATCATAGGGATATGAGAGTTATTTCACCTGACAATAGGGGTTTGCACGAGATAGTACCGTCGGTAGATTTGTTTTTAGCGGGAGGTATTACCAATTGCCCAGACTGGCAAGCGGAGGCGCTCGCGCTGCTACGCGATCAAGACATAGCAGTGGCCAATCCACGTCGTAAGAGAGCACTAGCCCTTCAAGGCAAAGGAGCAACGCATCAGATAGAGTGGGAATATGGATACCTCAAGCGGGCGCGAGTGGTGTTGTTTTGGTTTCCAAAGGAGTCCCTCTGCCCTATCGCGCTGTTTGAGCTGGGTAAGGAACTTGAGAGCGGATCGCGTGTGGTGATTGGCGTACATCCAGAGTATTCGAGACGATTTGATATCATTACACAGGTGCGCTGTTATGACCCTGATTTTCCAATATATAGTGAGCTTGCTGATGTGGTGCAAGCTGCTGTAGGTGCGCTTAGTATTTGATAAAATGACATCAACCGCATAGCTGGACAGCGTTATAGTTCCCTAATAATTTAGATATTGGTATAATCCTTACTTAAGGGACTGTAAAACTATTGTAGCTGAAGGTGTCGGCTATTGTAATGGTTTGTTTTACGCAGCACTCTTCTTCCGCCTACGTCGCCGCTTTTTTGGTGCGGTGGTAGCAGTTGAGTCAGCTGTGGTGTTTGCGCTATTGCCGCGGATCTGCAAAACGACTTCATTGCTGTTTGGGGCTGGTTGCGGCTGGGCTGGACGGGCATTGGCAGTAGCAATAGGTTGCTGAGCTGGCTGTTTGGTAATTGGCTGAGCGGCGGGCCGAGGCGCCTGCTTCTGCGGCTGTGGTTGCGGCATGATAGCCGCATTGATTTCTTTTTCAACATCCTCCCTGCTCCGTGAGTACATGCGTCGTGAATGCTCGATGATGTGCAGGGTATTATCGGCCTGGCTTGGCGGAAGTTCGAGGGTGCGTGCGGAGAAGGCTGGCGTCTTCTCTCCCCCGATGACCATGTTGATGACAAAGTTACGATTGTGCATCTGCAAGAGGTCGACGGCTTCAAAATTCGGCTCAAATTGTTTGGCGAGAATTGGTGCGTCATCAGCAGACACGCGGAATGAGATCATGGTGCCGACGTTGCCAAAGACTGCATCGCGCACGGTTTCATTCATCTGTGAGATGTACTGGTTGGCGACGGTCAGGTTAAGGCCGTATTTGCGGGCTTCGGACAGGATGGTGGCGAATGAGTCGGTGGCGAAGTTCTGGAACTCGTCAACGTAGAGGTAAAATGGGCGGCGGTCGCGGATATCTGGGATGTCAGAGCGCGACATAGCGGCCAGCTGAATCTTGGTGACCAAGAATGAACCGAGGATGGCGGCGTTGTCCTCGCCGATGAGGCCCTTGGATAGATTCACGATGAGGATTTTGCCCTCGTCCATGATTTGGCGGATATTGAAGGTGGATTCGGGCTGGCCGATGATGTTGCGGATGATGGGGTTGGCAGTAAAGGCGCCGACTTTGTTGAGGACTGGCGCGACCGCCTCGGCGACGAACTTGTCGTTCCAGCTGGCGAATTCGACGTTCCAGAATTGCAAGACCACGGTGTCGCGGCAATAGCCCAGCGTTTCTTTGCGGAAATTTTTATCAGTTAGCATGCGGGTGATGTCGAGCATGGTCGTCTCTGGCCGGTCGAGCAGCGCCAGGATGGTGTAGCGCAAAATATACTCCAGTCGCGGCCCCCAACTCTCGCCGAACATGCGCTTCAAAACGCCGATGACCTCTGATGAAATGTTCGTTTTTTGGTTCGGGTTGGTGACTTCCAGCGGGTTGAAGCCGAGTGGATAGGCGGTGTCGGCCGGGTTGAAATAGACGACGTCGTTCAGGCGTGAGCCGGGGATAAATTTCATGTTGTTGATGGCGAAGTCGCCGTGCGGGTCGATGATGGCGTAGCCTTGGTTGTGAAAGATGTCACTGAGCGCGAATAATTCAAGCAACCCAGACTTACCTGCTCCGGTCTGACCGATGATGTAGACGTGGCGCGAGCGGTCGTAGCGCAGCATGCCGAATTGGTGGTTGATACCGCGGAAATTGGTGACGCCAAAGGCGGAAATCTGGTCGTCATTGGCGTCGCTACCAGTCAGGACAGGTAGCTTGGACGGCGGTTCGGCGGTTTTAGCACTGGCCCAGACGATGTTTGGCGTCTCAACATTGGTGTGTGGCAGGTGAAAGACAGAAGCCAGCTCTTCGATATTGAGGATGAAACCATCGCCAAAAAATGCACGACGACGATATTTTTCTAAAAATTCTTTGCCGTAGGCGGCTTTGATGGGCTTAAAGCCGTTTAGGTTTGTAGAATTAAACTGTTTGAAAGTCCCCACCAAGGCTTGCATGCGCAGCTTGGCGTTGGTTTGGTTCTCTCCCAGATATGCTAAGCGGATTTTTACTTCGTAGCCCAGTTTGGTGGCTTTCTTTTCAGCTTCAGCGATGCGAGTTTTATTGCGCTCAGATATTTCTGGACCCTTGCCGCCAGCCAATCCTTCCTCTGGTGGTCGCCACAAAGCAGCAAACAAACCACCGAGCCACCGCATGCTACCACCAACACTTGGTAGGATGCTGGCAGAGCCTTCACGCAGGCGTGATATCCAGTGGTCAGCTTCGATTTGCCATGAGTCCTCAACTGGTTTAGCCAGCACTTGAATCCACAATTCTTCGCCTGTTGACTCTAGCTTTGCTAATGTTCCCGTGATGCCAGCCAGCGGGTCAACTTCAAAGGTTTGGAATGTTTTGATTGGTAAAAATTCAGACGCCGTCAAAGTCATCTCAGTAGTGTATGTTACTGAATGATCACGTTCGTGCTCGGTATAATCTTCACTAGCCTGGTGAATTTGGACGGTTGGGTATTGGGCGTAGATTTGCCCCTCGACGAAGCTCTGCAGAGACCGCGGTGTCCAGACATAGAACCGGATTTGCCCATTGACCGAAGCCACCTCAAAACTCAAATGTTCCTGCGCTCCCCTGCTCAGTTTGAGTTCACGTTTATCACGCAGGATGCCGTGCAAGCTGGCAAACAACTGCTCAGCAGCAAGCTCTTTCTTATCATTGGTTTTTGGGATCTCCAAAATGAGCAAAACGTTGTCGCTCGAGATAAATTCATTGAGCTGTTGATAATTGCGCCACGTCAAAAAAGATAACAAAATAACCAGCGGCAACCAAACATACCACTGCATCAATAATGTTATAGTCCAGGAAAATATTTCCATGCTATTAAATTATCCCATATTTGATGTAACAATACAATCAGGCTTGTTGCTGTTCAAACACGTAAGTGGCTTTGGCGACACGCTTGAACTGTGATTTTGACTGCAGGTTTAACAAAATAGTCGTTTCTTTGACTTGGCGTTTGTCCAAAACTCGTTTGATGATCTCGTCGCGGTGCAGTGGCTGATCAGCTTCTTTGAGGATGTCGGTGATGATATCAGCAACAGTGCCGCGGCTGTAGCCCCATGAGTCCAGCGCATAGATACCGCGACCGATCAGCACGAAGCGGCTATCTTTGATGAGTTCGTTGTGAATCGCTTGTGTGGTGACGTTTTTGCGCTTAAAATCGCTGTCTTTGATGGCCTTGGCGATCTCTGAAAAGTGCATTGGTTTGCCGTTGTCGTCCAGGATGACAAAAATTTTGTCGCGAATATTTTTCGGATTGACGGTTGGCCACTTGATGAGTCCCCAGTTCCCTTTCAGCTCAGCCAGCTTCTTGCTGATGGACGCCAGTGCTGCGATATTCTGTGGATGCTCATAGTCCATGGACTCGTGAATTGCTTCAGCGGTGATTGGCTGGCCGTGTTTTTTGATGAATTTAACAATTTCTTCAACTTGTTTTTTCACTGACTTTTCGTCACCGACGGATGAGATGACCGCGGACTGATAGAAATCGTCATTTTCATTGATAACAGTCAAGCCTGGCGCTAATTCTGCCAAGAAAGCGACAGCTGAGCGCTCCAGGAGTGTCGCATCACGACCCAAAATGTGCGATGTCAAGTTTTGCATACGAGCACCACGGCCCATTTCTGACAGATGCGAAACGATGAGCTTTTCGGCAGAATTAACAGATGGCAATTTGTCTTCTGCTACTGACGCACGCAGTTTGGTGAGGATGGCTTTTTCAAGTTGACGAACGCGCTCACGAGTAATGCCCAGCATCTCACCGATCTGTTCCAATGTCTCTTTCCTGTCTTCCAGCCCAAAGCGACGTGAAATGATTTCACGCTCACGCTCTTGAGAAATGCTACCAAGAATATCCGCAACCGCTGTATTCAAACTCTCTGCCGCGTCAGCTATTTCTGGTTTGCTCATGGTATATTCCAAGTATCCTCTCTGCCACACCCTGCATATATTTTTATCATCTCTATGTGCTTGATTATACAACAATATGTAACTCAAGTCAAATATTTGTGCTGCTTTTACAAATTATAGCACGTTCTTTACGATTTTTGCAATGGGTTGTTTGATGTATATACAATAAGCGGTTTATATGGTATGGCACTAGTGATTACGGCTATGCTTTGTAAAATATGAGCTATATTATATAGTTATCATTATGAATGAATTAGGAAAAACCTCGATGGAAACAACAGCGTCTCTAGAAGACTTGAAAGCGGTGCAAAATTTCATCATTGACTGCTTGGCAGATGGGCAATCAATGACGGTGCCGCAGCTATCTCAGCAGTGGTGCGAAGCTCACGGCTCCAAGTCTCTCATTAAAGCTGGTCTGTTTAATGAAACAATTCGACAAGCACTAAGTGAAATTGAAGCTGAGGAGGACGGGTCTTTTGAATGTTTGAAAAAAACGGTTGTTCAAGATACTAATACGACCGTCACGTACTACCACCTTAGTGGTGCGTCTGAAGGATATCAACCAGCCGTAATGGAGCCTGTTAATTCGGAGAGGTTTGTGCCTCCGCTTCAGGCTGCCATTAATGAGGTTGTTGGTAATCATGATGCAGTAAATCCAGACTGGGATATGCGCAAACTATGTGCTAAGAGAGCGGTTGGTACATTTACTACTAAGCTGTGTGAAAAATGTCCAGTAAAGACTGACTGCCTGAAGACTGCGCTTGCGGAAGAGGCTCGATTTAGTACTAAGGATGTTAAAACGTTAGGTGTCAAGGGTGGTTACGCTCCTCGTGATCGGTTAGGACTCTTAAAGGAAATCAAGGAAAAAATACACGAGACTGACCAAAAGTCATAGTCATCCCTAAATGCGAATATCATTACAATTGGCTAGCGATGCGGCTGAGGGTTTTGTCTTTGCCAAACAATGCCAGCGTGTCGTTGAGCTGTGGACTGAAAGGTGCCCATGTCGTGACGATGCGAATGAGACTGAACAGTACGCCAGGCTTTTGACCAGTGATTTCTAGTAGCTGGTTTAGCGTTTCTTGGATGGTTTCAGGGCTCCAGTCGGCCAACTCTGCCAGCTTGTCATGTGCGGTTTGCAGTAGCGCGTGAATTTCACCATCAGATAATTTTTTCAGCTGCTTATTACTGGTGATCAGTTCCCAGTTGACTTCTGGCTCTTCAAAGAAAAAGTGACTCATCATGGGTAGCTCAGCCAGTGTTTTGAGCCGATCTTGCACTAGAGCCAAGACTTGGTGTTTGTATGACGCATCAAACTGGGCAGCTGATTGTGGCCAATAGCTCTCTACTCGTTGGTAGAGGTCGTCTAGGTTGATTTGGCGGATCCATTGTCCATTCATCCACAGCAAACGCTTCTCGTCAAAACGTGCGCCCGAACGCTGTACTCGGTCGAGACTGAATTTATCGATCAGCTCTTGCCTGCTGAAGATTTCCTGCTCAGTGCCATCGTTCCAGCCCATAGATGCCAAGAAATTCAGCATGGCCTCTGGCAGGATTCCGTCAGTTCGGTAATCAGTCACGCTTTTGGCGCCGTCTCGTTTACCAAGTTTTTTCCTGCCATCTGGAGCCATGATGTGTGGTAAGCAAACCAAGGTTGGTGGTGTGATTTCCAGGGCTTCGTATAGACTCAAATATTTAGGAGTACTGGAGATATATTCCAGTCCGCGAATGACGTGAGTGATGCCCATCTCAAAGTCGTCAATGATGTGCGCAAAATTGTAGGTTGGATAGCCATCGGCTTTGATGAGGATGAAATCGTCTAGAGCCTCAGGACCAGCTGACAATTCGCCCATGACAGGGTCGTTCCACGTGTATCGTTTGAGAGAGGTCACTTTGAACCGGAGTGGCTGAGTGCCGTCCCACTCTGGGGGATTTTCTGGCCGATAGTCACGGTATAAGAAAGCTTTTTTCAAGGCGCGTGCTTCTTCTCGAAAGCCTTGTACCTCTTCAGGTGTGTACGGATCGGCATAGGCGAGCCCCTTTTCTACCAGCTTTTTTGCCCAGGTGTGGTAGATCTCTAGCCGTTCTGACTGGTGGTATGGTCCATGTGATCCACCTTTGCGTGGCCCTTCGTCCCAGTCGATGCCGAGCCATTCCAAGGTGTCCAATATCAAATCTTCAGCGCCAGGCACAAACCGCGATCGGTCAGTGTCCTCGATGCGTAAGATAAATGAGCCTCCCTGCTGGCGTGTCAGTAGCCACGGGAACAAAGCCGCTCGAACATTTCCAACATGAATATAGCCGGTTGGTGATGGCGCAAAACGAGTACGAATAGTCATGATGACATTATACTACATGCTGGTAGCTATTTTGCGAATCTGTTCGCTGGAGAGTGGAGCGTGGCTGTTGATTTGGTACAAGATGCCACCATTGACCCAAGCGACATTTTCTCCTGCTGCAAAAATAGTCAGGCCATCGACGATGGTTGTAGCTGGCGCACCTGATTTTCCTGAGATGTATTCTTTGACAGCGGCTGAATCCCAGTTGCTCTTGCTCTGAGAAATTGTGTAGTTAGCAGTGCCGTCAGCGTATGCAAATTTCATACTAACCTCTCCCTGCTTGAAGGAAATTGGGCCGTTGAGCGCATAGCCATTTGGTTTGTAACCAGGATAAGTGGCGTTGATACCAGACTGCAGGGCGGCGACACGAATGGAAATGTTTGGCATGCTGAGATAGGTGAAATAGCCACCGAGTAGCATGATGGCAAGCCCTGCAGAAGCCAGGCTGGTCCACCGCTTCAGTTTGCTTTGCTTGCGCTTGGCGCGGTGATGTTTGTCTGGTTTTGGCTCTTGAGCTTTAGCCAAGGCTTCGCTGATGGCCTCATTTTTGAGAATTGATGCTGGCTTTGGCTCGGCTTTCTGAATTGGCGCGACGGGCGCCTTGGTAATTTGTCGCTGCTTGGCGCGTTGTACAACTGGGTGCACTTCTGCCGGACGATCTATCTGAACAGGTTTTTTGAGCGCCTCTACTGCTGGTTTTTGAGCTATCTGAGGGGAGAATTTTTTCACGGCAACGTGTTGCTGTACGGCCGTATGTGGGGTCCTAACTGGACGAGTAGCGAGGGATTTTTGAGGGGGTCGTTTGATGTGTCGTCGGCTGAGGGTGGCTGATTTCTGTACTGGAACACGGTGAATAGTTGCAGTAGTTGTACCGCGTGCGGTTGATGCCTTGACGACGCGTTTGGGCTGCGTTGGCGCTACGGTTGGTGATGTTGCGACTGAGATTGGTAATGGCAGTCCTGTGACTGGGTCGTATGCCTTACCATTGACATTGATAAATTCTTGTTTCATTTCTTCCCCTTGTTACGATGTTCCCTCGCGAACTTCTATATATTATAGTACAAAGTGCCAGCGGTTTTTGCAAGGGCGAAAATGTGGTATAATTCGTTTTATGTACCACAACAATACCTCCGCAAAAGAAATCGTGCGTCGTACTTTGGTGTACACTACCATGACGCTGATGGTGATTGGTCTAATCATCGTTCTTTTGTGGCACAACTTTGGCTATCAATTCAATTCAAAAGATCTGAAAATCGAACAAAACAGCTTAGTGCAATACGATTCATTCCCGCGTGGCGCACAGGTGTCAATCGATGGCAACGCATTTAATCTGACTCAAACCAAGGGCCTGATCGTACCTGGGCAACACCAATTCACTATGAAACTGAACGGCTATGAGCCATGGCAAAAGACTTTGGACATCAAGGCTGGTACGGTGACGCATTTGGTGTATGCTCGGATGATCCCCGAGAAGAAAGAGGTCACCAATTTGAAAGAATATCCAGTGCTAGAATCAGCTAAGTTTGCGCCTGGCGGGCGGTTCATGGCTGGTACTGGCGTGGTGAACGGAACACCGAAACTGTTTTGGGGTGATGTTCGGTCGTACAACAATCCTAAATTTACGGAAACTGACATTAGCACACAACATTTGGCGCAGTATGATGTGGCAACGACCAAGCATCAATTTGCCATCGCTGAGTGGGACTTTGCGGGCCGCTACGTACTATTCAAGCATACTTACACCCCAGAGGGCTCTGACAGCAAGATTCAGTGGCTGCGCTTTGACCGGGATAATCCAAAAGAAATGATTGATGTGACGAATATCGCCAGCGTGGATATTTTGGACGCGCATTTCATCGGTACGAATGGTAATGAGCTATACGTCTTGCAAAATGGTGGTCATGTACGCCAGATGAATGTGGGCGGTGCTTCCCTGTCGCGTCCAGTGTTATCTGGTGTTCAGTCGTTTGTGTTGTATGGCAGTGAGACGATCGCTTATGTCGGTACTGAAGCAAATGTCAAAGTGGCTGGTGTGTGGAAAAAAGGCTGGGAACAGTCGCGCATCATGTATCGAGCTGCGTCAGCGCAGACTGATGATATAGTCAAAATCAAGGCTTCAAAGTATTTCAATAAAGACACCGTGGTTGTGACGGTCAATGACACAGCGCAGATCTATCGCGGTGATTTGCGTCCACCAACCGAGGACTCAGAAGCGGTAAAAAAGTTTTTGAATTCCGTGAAAAAGGTAGCGTTTGGACGGACCATCAAAGATCTGACGCTAAACAGTGACGGTCGAATGGTGATCGTCAAAGATGAGACAGGCTTTGTTAATTATGACATCGAGCGAGAGACTATTTCGCCAGTCATCGCGCTTGATGCAGCGAGTGAGCTCAAATGGCTGGATGAGTTCTATGTCTGGCGACGTAACGCGAGTGGCAACTTGGTGATCCAGGAGTTTGATGGCACCAATGCGCACACACTGACTCCCGTGGCTACTGGTTACGACGCAGCGCTGTCCCCTGACGGTAAATATCTCTACTCGTTTGTCGGTGACGGTGACAAATTAGTTCTCAGTCGTTTGAAGATGACGACCGAATCATAAACTCAAGGAGGTGATTTTCCGGTTATCGAGCGCCAAAGATACGCTCCAAGACGGTTGGCGATGGATTGCCTGGTATTTGTCCTGTTGCGTTGTTTTCAGCAGCAGCAGAAGCGGTGTTGGGGTCTGGGCTGATTTGATCAGCATAGACCAACAGACGCTTGTCGGCAGTGCCAACAGGAACACAGCTGACCAGCGTGAGCATTGGTTTTTGGGTGCCAGTTTGGATTTTGGTGACCTCGTTCGGTTTGACGACTTCTGAACCAGTGATTTTATAGGTGTATCGTTTGCCTTCGTAGTTAAGATATATGACGTCGTCTTTTTGAAGTTTTTCGTTTTGGGCGAAGATGAATTTATATCCTCCGGCGGCAAAGGCGTCATTGCTGGAGTGCCCAGCCAATACAACATTTCCTGCCTGTCCTGGTAGCGCGCTTGCTCCAGAAACGGCAAAGTGCGCTACGCCTTTTTCCATGGCTTTGCGCTGTGATTGTACATCTGGTGCGGCGCCGTACACCACGGGTGCATCAACATTAATCTTCGGGATGATAATCTTTGGTTCAGCGCTGACTTTGGTGTCAATGCTTGGGTCGACGATGATGTTTTGTGGCTCAATATTGCCGGGGCTGGTATAGGCTGCGACAGTACCCAAAATGACTCGGTTGTATTGCAGGAAGACAAAGGCCAACATGACCATGGTTCCAGCAAGGGCTGGGATGAAATGTCGAGAATTGCGCACTTTTTTGGCGGAGTCGTTGACGGTATTGCGGATCTTGGAGCGCAGATCGCGAATGGCCTGCTGTTGTGGTGACAAGGTGTCTGCTGCCTCTGGAGTGCTGGTTTGCGGCCGCTGAGATGGAGACTGTTGAGCATTCAGGTGGTTGGCGTAATACCGTTCATAATACATCTGATAATATTTTTGCCAGGCACTGTGGTATTGCTGCCACTGATCTGGCGTGGCTTGTGGTGTGCTGTTGGCTAGTTGAGTGGGCTGGCTGGTGGTTGCGGTGGTCGTGTCAGTAGGTGGCGTAGTATTAAGGCGGTGGCCCTGCGGCTCGGTCTGTGGAGCTGGTTTGGCTACTGGTGTAGCGGCTTGTGGCTGAGGTTGCGGTTGCAGTGCTGGCTCTTGTGGCGTTGTGCTGGCTGGCGCAGGCGTAGTGTGGGGTGCAGCATCAGATGAATTGCCAGTATAGATCGAGTTGATTTGCCCGCGGATAACATCAGCAGCAGCATTGCGCGTCGATGATTGGTCGCGCGCTGGCGGTTGGAATGGTCGTGGACTTCCGGGGTTCATACTTATGTTTAATGATACAGGAAAATCACCAAAAAAACAAAAATATCCCCTTGTCGAGGGCGAGGATGACGTGATATAATAACCAGTAGTTTTGGAGCGCTCTCTCGTGCCGCGGTGGCGGAATTGGTAGACGCGCTAGACTCAAAATCTGGTGAGCAATAGCTCGTGCCGGTTCAAGTCCGGCCCGCGGTACCAGAGGTCGCTCCAAGCAACCATCGCCCACTGACTGGGCGATTTTTATATATGAGCAAAGAAAATAGCCCACCGAGAGGCTCCAGCCGAGACGTGAGGCCTCAAGGCGAGCTATTTTCTCAGCGGGCTTAGGATACCTCATAGGGTATCTTATCACTTCAGCCGCCTTATACCGTGACAGGTAAAGGCGATGGAGCAGACCAGGCAGGCCATAATCCACCACCAGGCTTCGGTGGTGAGAACGAGGCCGGCTGCTGTAATAGAACAGACTACAGCCAGGCCAAATGAGAGCGGGATTTCTGTCTCCCCCCATTTGAGCATAATACACCTCCTCTCAGGAGTGTATCGCTCAAAGCTAAAGGGCGACTTCCGCCCTTTGACGAAGCTTCGAGCGAAAGCTACCTTGCATTATATCACTAAAAATATAAAATGTCAATGCTTGCTGCGAGTAATTACCCTGTGCAGACAGCGGTGCTGGCAGCGGCTAGTGGTGAGCTGGGTGACCATACCAAGTAGCTGGCGATTTTTGTGCCAACGACTCCACGCCAGATGGCCATCGGCTCATGCCAGGCTTGGGTGACGACGGTACCGCCGTGGGCGATGACTACGTGTTCGGCGTGGAAGGTGCAGATGGTGACTGGATAGGTGATGGTGAATTTATGAAGTATGTCGACGAACTGTGCTAGTTGGATGCTGAACGTCAGCATTTTTGGATAGTACACTGAGCGAAATATTTTTTGTACTTGAGCAAAAGAAGCCACAAATACCACATGCTGATTGTCCAAAATCTCCGCAAAACTGTTTTGTAGTAGGTCGATGGCGTCACGAGTGATGACGACTGGTTGTTGTGAGTGCTTAACCAGTTCTTCGTGGATGATCGCGGTTTGACTATTTCTGCCAGAGTCGCCGATCAGTAAGAGTACGTCGGACCAGTCACGGAGCGATACGGCTTCCGTGAGTGCTGCTTGCGCTAGGCTGCCAGATGGATTGGTTGGCGCGAACAAAACATCAGTCATACTGGACGGTACGCTTTTTTTGAGAACGTCGGGCAGTAATACGCGAACCTGGCCAACACCAGTTGTTTGAGCGGTTGCGTAGGCCTCAGCGACAGACGAAAAGCCCAGTTTGTTACCACCGATGATGGCTAAGCGCCCAGACTGGTCAAGCCGTTCGGGACGATTCCACTCAACATCAGGAAACAGAGGCTTGCCTGGCTCCTGACGCTGCCAGTATGACGAATTCATGAGGCTTCACGAGCTTTCTTTAGCTGTGTCATCACTTCTTCGAGCGTGAGCTTGTTGCGGTGCATAAAGCCTGCTAGGTCCTTGCCGACATAGCGGAAGTGCCAGGATTCTGGTGCGACGCCAGTGATGGCCTGCTTGCCTTCTGGATAGCGCAGGATGAAGCCGTATTCGTGAGCATGAGCCGCCAGCCACTCGGCGGAAGCCTTGTCGAGGCGGCAGGCGGTAAACTTCTCCATGCATTGTTCGGTGTATGATGAAAAGTCCACCGCCAGCCCCAGTTGATGCTCACTCTTGCCTGGTTCTGCCACGAATTCATCAGCGTACAATTGCCCGTTGGTGCGAGCTAGCTCTTTGCGGGTCTTTTCTTGGTCGGCGTAGGAGCGATAAGCGCTGGTGACCAATATGGGATGACCGGCTGCCTCCGCGGCTTTTGCGAATGGCTTGAGATTGTTCAGTGCTTGTGGGCGCAGGCGTTTGTCCTCGACCCATTTACCAACTTTCACCTCTTCAAGATTTGCCAGCTCTGGCTGATAGTTTGGATCAAGGCCGTGTTGTTTCCAAACGTGCGCCCAGATGTTGCCATCATCAAGTCGTCGCCAGCTTGGTATGGTCAACTTCTCGGTTGTATTATTATGAGTGAACTCCACGACAGCGTCTGGTTTCCAGACTGAGGTTGCTGCTAATTGATTAACTTCTTGGCTCTGTTGACTGGCCTGTAAGCCACCCCATATCAGCAGCCCGCTAAACGTTACCCATGCAGATAATACGAATGCCAGCCCTGCCCGCCCAGCTGATAGTTTCATGACGACGTCTCCTTTTGCTTCAGTTCATTTTGTGCTTTTTCTAGATATGGTAATGCTTCTTCCAGGGTTAAGCCGGACTGGTGCAGCGCGCCAGCGAGTTCACGGCCGACGTAACGGAAATGCCAGGCTTCGTATTGATAACCAACGATTGATTGTTTGCCTTCTGGATAGCGCAGGATGAAGCCGTATTCGTGAGCATGGGCCGCCAACCATTTCCCTGCTTTGGTGTTTTTGAAACAATCGTCCACCCAGCACCTGCCGTCTGGCGAGCCAAAGTCTAGAGCTAAGCCGGATTGATGTTCGCTATAGCCAGGTCGGGCACTAAATCGTGCTGCCTGTGCTTCACCAACTTGACGGGCGTATCGGTTAAATAGCCCGACTTGCGTCTGATAGCTGCGATATCCACTCCCCAGGCGTACTGGTGAGCCAGCGCTTTCGGCTGCTGCCATCAATGCTTTTAGATCTGGCATAATCGCTGCTCGTAGAGATCGCTCTTCTGGCCCCCTACCTGGCAGGGTCGGTACATCTGCGGTTTGCAGGTCGCTCGGCACATAGGTTGGCTGCTTGAAGCCGCGCGTTTGGTTGACGATTTGCCAGATACTGCCGTCGGCTTGGTAGTCCTCTTGTCTGGCTGAAATTGGCGTAGCTCCAGGCAGCGCGACCTGGACCTCTTTTGGTGCTGGTGCCGGTGCTGATTCGACGGCGGGCTTTTCCTGGATTTGGCCTGGTGTGTTGTCTACTGGCTTCCTTTCGTATTGGTTATTGAGATACAGCAAATAAGCAACACCAAGACACGCCAAAACGGCGCTTCCCCATTTGATCAGTTCTTTCCAAGGAAATTGTCTTTGAATTTTCATGCATTACCTCTAGATATTTTCTATTATAGCAGACTTACGGAAACCATAAGCAATATATTTATACATTTTTATTGACAAATACAAAAGTTTGTGCTAATATGGACCGTAACAACCGGTGAGAAATAGTAAGGTTGAGGAGGAAACAATGAATAAAATAGTAAAGAGAGTACTTTTGGCTGGCTCTATTACTGCCGCAATTATCGGTGGTATTTGGTATGCTACGCCTTCTGATGCCGTCGGCTGTTCAGATATCAAGATCGTTCGTTGTGGTACTATGACTCATAGTGCCATGAAGTCGGCTTATCACAGCGACAGCGAAGTCCGTGGTATTTACAACTACTTCGGCATTACACAATCAATGGTTGAGGGCGCTGGTATGCACGAAGGTGTGGCAGACGCTTCAAACAACACCGTTACAGTGAACGGTCGTGTCGTAGCAACGAATGCAAAAACCATTCAGCGCCGTCACGTTAACTACACCAACCCAATCAACTACCAGCAAATTGGTGGTAAATCATACCCAAGCTACTTGATTCGTCACAGCTTTATGCCAGTGGCAAGTAAGAAGCCAGTGTTTGTATGGTTGGACGGTAATGGTAAATTCGTTCAGGCAGTTATCAAGGACTGTGGTAACCCACTTTGGGGTGAACCAACACCTCCACCAACACCAGCTCCAAAGCCAGTATTGACGTGTGACGCATTGAGCGCGCAAAAAGTCGCTGGTACCCGCAACAAGTTCGCCTTTGCTGCGACTGCAACTGCAAAGAATGGTGCAAGCATTAGTAGCTATACTTTCGACTTTGGCGATGGCCAAAAGACAACTGGTAGCAGCAACAAGGCTGAGCACACCTACACAAAGGCTGGTACTTACACTGCAACTGTTACCATCAACAATGGCGTAACCAGCCAAAACTGTAAAGTTACCATCACGGTGACTGAAGAGCCAAAAATTCAAGTTTGTGACTTGAAGACTGACACAATTGTCACTATCAAAGAAAGTGAATACGACACAAGCAAACACTCAAAGAACTTTGCTGACTGTGAAAAAGTCAAGGTTTGTGACACCAAAACTGGTGAGATCATAACCGTACGCAAGAGTGAAGAAAACAAGGAAGGTTACTCAAAGAACGAAGAAGACTGTAAGGTTAAAGTCTGTGACATCAAGACCAAGCAGATCATCAGCGTCTGGACTAAGGACCAAAAGAACGAGGGATACGCATCAGTGGACAGCGACGCATGTAAGCCAAGCACTCCTCCGACTACCCCTCCTGCTCCTAAGCAACCTACCCCACCAGCTCCAACAACAACTGAGTTGCCACGAACTGGTACGACTGACGCGCTCCTTTCAATCTTTGGTCTCGGCTCACTTGCTGCTTCTGCCGTTGCCTACATCGTAAGCCGCCGCCAATAATCTGAGCGCTTACTAACACTAAAAGCACCCGGACAACTCGGGTGCTTTTTTGTGGGCTAGAGTTCTATACTGACTGGACAGTGATCGGAACCCAGTTGCTCAGGGTGGATGCGTGCTTGTTTGATGGACGGTGCTAGTTCTTGGCTTACCAGCCAATAGTCAATGCGCCAACCAACGTTTCGGGCTCTGGCATTGGCCCAGTGTGTCCACCAAGTGTAAGCGTCTGCTGTTGTTGGATGGTGTGCGCGAAACACATCGACAAAACCAGCGTTCAGATACGCCTGAAAGCCGGCTCGTTCCTCGTCGGTAAAGCCGTGCTTACCGACGTTATCTTTGGGTCTGGCAAGGTCGATGTCTTGATGGGCCACGTTCATGTCGCCGCAGTACAGTACTGGCTTGGCGGCGCCGTAACGTCCCTGCTCCAGCCCTTTGAGATATTCTAGACAAGCTGGATCCCACCGGTCATGACGCAGGCTGAGGCGGCTGAGGTCGCCTTTGGAATTTGGCGTATAGCATGTAACTAGCCAAAACCCGTCAAACTCAGCAGCGATGATACGCCCCTCATCATTGGGGTTGCCATACTCGTCGGCGGATAGGTTGTATTTGTCGGCGATGTCCGCCGGGAAGCCGTCAAGATAGTTCAGCGCTGGTTGCTTTGAAAATATGGCGGTGCCAGAATAGCCCTTTTTGGCTGCCGAATAGAAATGCTCATAAAATTGTGGCAGATCTAACTCGACTTGCCCGCGTTGGGCTTTGGTTTCTTGCAAACAAATAATATCCGGGCCGTAGGTTTCGATAAATGTGGCAAACTCGCCTTTGTTCAGG
This sequence comes from Candidatus Nanosynbacter featherlites, assembly GCF_037013405.1. Taxonomy (NCBI): domain Bacteria; kingdom Bacillati; phylum Minisyncoccota; class Nanosynbacteria; order Nanosynbacterales; family Nanosynbacteraceae; genus Nanosynbacter; species Candidatus Nanosynbacter sp. BB002. The sequence continues at coordinate 252,321 of NZ_CP146064.1, forward strand.
ACTGCGCGGATGCCGTTGACGTTCCAGGAAAATAGCTTCATGTGGCTATTGTAGCGGGTTTTGTGAGCCGCGTATAGGCTTGGTATGGCGGGGTTTGTGCAAGAAGCGGCATAAATTGTTACAATGAAAGTATGTATAACAGGATTCTTCTCAAGCTTTCGGGCGAACAACTACAAGGACAATATGCTGGTGGATTTGATCACGCCAGAGCGCGGTGGATTGCCGAACAAATTAAGCCAGTGGTGGCGAGCGGAACGCAAGTCGTCATCATGGTTGGCGGTGGTAATTATGTGCGCGGTGCACAAATTGCTGGTAGTGGCATTGGTGACGTGACGGCGCACAACGCAGGTATGCTGGCGACGCTGATTAATGCCATTACGCTGGCTGATGTCTTTAATGATGACGGTTTGGCAACGCGTGCCCTGTCGACAGTGGAAGTGAATCAATTTGTCGATCAGTATACCTACCGACGAGCAGTCAGTCACTTAGAAAAAGGTCGTGTAGTGGTGGTTGGCTGCGGTACTGGAAGGCCGTTTTTGACCACTGACACGGCAGCCGTCAATTTGGCGCTAGAGATGCAGTGCGATGTGGTGATCAAAGCTACTAAGGTGGATGGTGTGTACGACAAGGACCCGGTCCAGTTTGCTGACGCTGTCAAATTTGACCAATTGACCTATGACGAAGTTTTGGCAAATCCAGATATTGGCGTGATGGATAAAGCAGCTATTGGCTTGGCTGCTGAAGAGAAAAAGCCAATGATTATTTGCGACTTGCTGAGTGACGGCAATATCGTGCGTGCTGCCAGGGGCGAAGCGGTTGGGACGCGACTTGTGGTATAATAGGTAGTATGACACGCAAGACTCGACTGAACGTCGATATGATTTCCGAGAGTGAGTTTACTGTCCAAGGCCATGGTGTTCACACTGCTTTTGTAGAGATGACAAATGCGCTTAAGGCGAGAAAAGACACGTCCGTCGTGGTCAATCAAGCCCGCTCTGATGCAGACATCGTCCATGCCCAGACCATCGGCCTGTATTCAATGTGGATGCTCAAACGTTCGCGTGGTAAAAAGATTATCTCTGGTCATGTCATCCCTGCTTCCTTGGTTGGTAGCATCAAAGGTATGAGTAGAATGCAGTGGTTGGTGCGAGCGTATATGCGCTGGGTGTATAATCAAGCGGATTTGGTATTAGCATGTTCTAACATGGTTAAGGAAACTATGACTGGTCCGATGAAGCTGAAAACGCGCGTGGAGGTACTATACAATACGGTCGACATGAGTCGCTATGCGTCTACTCTAAAAACCAAACGAGCTGCTCGTAAAAAACTGAAACTGAAGCCGTCAGACTTTGTGGTGGTTGGTAATGGACAGGTTCAGCCGCGTAAGCGTCTGGACACGTTTTTTGAAACGGCACGAGCTTTGCCTGAGGCGACATTTATCTGGGTGGGCGGCATCCCTTTCAAACATTTGGGCGCAGAATATGGCAAAATGCAAGACTTGATAGCATCGGCTCCTGACAATGTGATCATCACGGGCGTAGTTGAACATAAAGACGTCATGACCTATTTACATGCGGCTGACGCCTTCTTCTTGCCTGCTGAACAAGAGAATCACCCAATGTGCGTGTTAGAAGCCGCGGGTGCTGGACTGCCAATCATCCTGAGAGATATTCATGAATACGACGACACATTTCGCCCAGATGCTCAGTTTATTTCCTCAGCTCAAGATGCTGTTAAGGTGATAGATAAGTTGCGGAATGATGCTACATGGTATAAACAACAAGTTGCTGCAGCTGGTCGGATTGCCAAACGGTTTGACAGTCGAGCTGGCGGCGAGCGATTAGTGGAATTTTACAGGAGCGTACTAGAATCATGAGAATTGGACTGTTTACTGATACCTATCGACCATCAATCAATGGCATCGTTTTTGTGGTTGAATCGCTCAAGCGAGAGCTGGAGAACCTGGGGCATGAAGTCTATGTGTTTTGCCCTGCCAAGTCAATGAGCCCGTCCAAACAAGCCGAATTGCTCAACGAAGACTCTGACTCACGTATCATCCGTTTCCCATCAATCAAAGGTGCGTTTTTTGATGATTATGACACATCAGTGTTCTTCCCGCCGGCAGTACAGCGTCGCATCAAAGAGATGGAACTCGACATGGTGCATGTGTTTACGCCGTCGCAGATTGGTTTGGTTGGCGTGAAGGCTGCCAAAAAGAATAATATTCCGTTGGTGATTCAGCACTGTACTGACATCTATGAGTTCGTCGATCACTATCCAGCAGTGCTGCCCGGTGCCTTGGCGCTGGCGGGAATTGTCTTCCCGGTGTCGGTGAGATTGCGCGGTCATGATCTACTAGAAATCGCCAAATTATACAAGCCGCGAGCGGGCGTCACTAAGTGGAACAAAGATATCATTGAAAGCGTCATCACCATTTTGTATAGCAAAGCAGACGCGGTCATTGCCTTGTGTCGAAAGAGCTGCAAGCAACTAAAGTCCTGGCAGTACGATGATTATCAATACGAATTGGTGCTAATGCCAAATGGCGTAAATGCGCTGCCTCGTCCAACAAAAACTGAGGTAAAAGCATTTCGTGAGCAGTGGAACTTGGCAGAAGATGATGAAATTTTTGGATTTGTTGGTCGGTTGGGTGAAGAAAAGAATTTGCCGCTGCTCATCAAATCGTTTGAGCGGCACATCGCTAAGAAGCGGCCCAAGGCAAAATTATTGTTTGTTGGTGATTTTGAATACCGAAAGACGCTGGAGGAAATGGCTGCCGCGACCAAATATGCTGACAGAATTATTTTCACTGGCGCTATGCCGCGCGAAAAGCTCGGCCTGGCGTACTCGGTGCTGGACGTGTTTGCCTTTCCATCTCTGAAAGACACGCAGGGTTGGGTGCTGCATGAAGCGGCTCACGCAGGGTTGCCGATCGTGCTAGTGGACAAAGAGCTGTCAGAAGTGGTCCAAGACGGCGTGAATGGCTTCATCGCGAATGATAATCCGACCAGCTTTGGGCGAGCGATCATTACCTTGCTAGAGGACGCCAACAAGCGTCAAGAATTTGGGGCTATCAGTAAAAAATTGGCGGCCAAATTTACTGAGAATCGCCAAGTGAAGAAGCTGGAAAAATTGTATCAAGAGCTTATCGACCAGAAAGCTGCCGACGCGTCTCACGATCTTGATCACGACGCTTGATGGTCTCGCGTTTGTCGTAACGCTTTTTACCCCGCCCGAGTGCGATGATAATCTTAATGAAGCGGCCATTGGTCAATAATTTGGTCGGGACGATGGTAAGCCCCTGTTGTTTGGCGGCAGCAAATCGATCAATTTGTTTACGGCTAGCTAGTAGCTTTCGCGCTGAGGTATCGACGCTTTTTGTGTTTGCCTGACCACGAACATTCAGTCGCAACGAAAAACTCGCGTTATTGAGCCATAGTTCATCATTTCTCAGGCTGACAAAGGCACCTTTGAGCTGGACATGCCCGTCGCGTGCAGCTCGTACTTCTGGTCCTGTTAGCACCAGTCCGGCCACGATTTCCTCACCCAACTCATAGTCAAACCGTGCTCGACGGTTAACGACGACGTGGGTAGCTGGCTTTTTTGCTTTGGGCTTTGGCATGGTCCCATTATAGCAGGTTTAGTGTTTCGGTGGTGTATAGGCACCAGTGTCAAAATCGTATTCACCTGGGGTGAGGCTTAGTACGAGAGTGGCTGTCCTAATTGCATCCCTTATTGGTCGATAGCTTGGATGCCGACTCCTTTCTTGAAAGTTAGGGTCATTTTGCATGTCAAGGGCAACGCCTAGGACCTTTACAAGGTTTGGGTGATGGACTATTGCTTTAGAGAGGTTTTCGTGGGACTCGCCCAGGACGCTGGTTAGCTTGATAGCGAGAGTTTTCTTCTGTTTGGCATCAAGCTCTTCATAGCAGTCCTCTAATTGATCATTGATAGTGTCTAGAAATCCTCCTAGGTCGCCGTTATATTTTGGCAGCGCCTCAAGGTTTGTCATGACATCGGCCAGCGCTTCTGCGATGGCTTCCTTTTCGCTATCCTGCTCCTCGGTAGCCATATCTTCGATAGTGACTTCTGGAGTCGTGGGTTTTGGGAGACGACTGGAAATATCATAAACCCGGGCTAATGGTTCTGGCTGTGACTCCCCAGCGTCCGTATCAAGTCGTCGAAACACAATACGGCCAGCTTCTCGCATGGCCTTCTTGTTGAGGTACGGAGCAAGAGGGATAACTTTAGCTTCTTGGGTTGGATGAGAATCATTTTCCATAACTCGTATTATACCACAAAAAATCATATATTTCAATACCTTTATGGTGTGGCGTGTGGTACAATAGCCTAATGATAGCCGACATCCACATCACCGAGAAGAGTTTTGGCGACAAGACGTTGATGCGCGACGTCAAGTTTAGTGTGGATGACGGCGAAAAGGTCGGCGTGGTCGGCCGCAATGGCGTCGGCAAGTCGACGTTGTTTGGCATCTTGGCGGGCACGGACACCGACTACACCGGTGAGGTGATTTTTCGGCGCGGCATCACCGTGGCTAGTACGGCGCAGGAACACCACGGCTTGGGTGATCAGACGGTGCTTGCCTACATTTTGGCGGGGTTACCGGAATATGCGAGCTTAAAGAAAATTATCGATGAGTACCCCGAGACCATGGGCGATAATATGCGAAAAATCGAGGAGTATACCCAGGCGCTGGAGCGATTTGACCAGAAAGGGTTTTATCAGGTTGAGGAGAAGATTGCCCGAGAGCTTGATAATTTTCAGCTGAGCGGGTGCGGCAAGCGGCCGCTTGGTTCCCTATCGGGCGGGCAGAAGCGGCTGGTAGAGATTGTTAAGATTATGCACGCGGAGGCGCATTTGGCGCTGATTGACGAGCCGACCAACCACATGGATTATGTGGCCAAGCAGCAATTCATCGACTGGATGAGTTCGCAGCCGCGCCAGGCGATGTTGATCATCACGCACGACCGCGATGTGCTGGGCCGGGTGGATCGAATTGTTGAGCTCAAAGATGGTCGAGCGGTTAGCTACCGCGGTAATTATGATGCTTACCTCAAGCAAAATGCTCAGGCGACGGCGGCGGGTATGAATAATTTTGAGCAAATTGAGAAGCGGATGACTAATCTTCGACAAAAGGTGTTGGATTATCAGCGGCTAAAGGAAAAGTCGCGAAACCCCGGCACTATCCAAAAGTTCAAGCGGCTGGAACATGAGGCGCGGGCCGAGCTGGCGGAATTATCAGAGATGGACAAGCCGACGTTTTGGATTGACAAGGAGTCAGCTGAGCAGCTTGATTATAAGTCGGCTGAGCACTACGGCAAGTTCAAGGCGCGCAATATTCGGCTATCGATGAAGGATGCGGCTAGCCGTAGCCAGCATGTGCTGGTGCGAGTTGAGGATGCGGCAGTTGGGGTTGGCGAGCGGATACTGTTTGAGGGGGTGGATATTGATTTGCGTGAGGGTGAGGCGATGGAGCTGCGTGGTCGTAATGGCGCTGGTAAGACGACGCTGATTCGGATGTTGTTAAATAGTAGGGCGGCAGTCACTCCACCGTCCTCCGCCAGAGCACACTCTTCGCTCAAATCTCCATCGGAGATTTTTCGCGAGCGTTCGGCTGAAACGTCCGCTACTCGCGAACGTTCCACAGCCTCTGGCGTAGAAGGTGTCGCACCTGCCGCTCCTATCCTCTACTCCGGCAACCTCTTCCTCGATCCGCAGGTGCGGGTGGGTGTGTATGAGCAAGAGATCGATGAGCAGTATTTGGCGGATCCGCTGGAGGTGGCGATCGAGAAATTGTATCTGAGCCGTGACCTGCCGATTTCTGAGACGAAAATCCGCCAATTGCTAGCTGATTATCTGTTTACCGAAGCGGATCGGATGACGGCAGTGGCGCGCCTGTCGGGTGGGCAAAAAGCCCGCTTTCAGATTATTGCCATGCTGGCGAATGACCCGCAGCTGCTGATTTTGGATGAGCCGACCAACCACCTTGATTTGCCGAGTATCGAGGAACTGGAGATGGCACTGGCGAAATATTCTGGCGCTATCCTGTACGTTAGCCACGACAATTACTTCCGCCAAGCAATCGGCGGCGAAGTGGTGCAAATCGGCGCAGCATAAAAATCCCGCCACTGTTAGGCGGGATAATTCGTATTCAGACGCTTATTTTTAATCAGCCAACAAGCCGTTCTTGCGCAGCAAGTCTTGTAGTTTTGGTCGATCAAAACCAAGCACCAACTCGCCGTTAATGTCAGTCACTGGCACGCCTTGGAAATTGCCGCCATTTTTTGCTAGTAGTTCTTCTTTGGCTGCAGGTTCTGCTTCAATGTCTTTCTTGATGAAGTCAATTCCCAGTTTTTCCAACCATTCCATTTCAGTGTGACAAAATGCGCACCAACTGGTACTGTAGACGGTTACTTTGGCGCTGTGGTTGGTTGCTGTATCTTCGCTCATATATTCCCCTCAACTTTCTTTACGTAAGTCTATTATAGCATATTGTACATGCTTATCGACAAGTGTATAATGATGAGTAATCATGGGTGCGGACAGCAAAAAAACAGGATTTACCTTGCCAACAGTTCTCATCACTTCAGTAATTATGCTGACCTTACTTTTGGTGGCCATGCAGCTGGCTGCTTCATATGCAGCGGCGTTACGGGACCGGTATTATAACCAATTGGCGCGCGAAGCTGCTGAAAGTGGTCTTGCATATGCTGTGTCTTGTTTGCGCAGCAACGGTATGATTTCGCCATGGGGATCAAAAAATCTAGCTCCAGAAACAAACTGTGCGGGTGATCCAGAGCCTGGTCAGTCAAATACTGTGATGCATGAGGGCAATATTCGAACGCGGTTTACTGTCCCTCCTCTTGGCTCAACCGGTGGTGAGGTCCAGCAGGCCTACGCTACCGGCTATGTTGAGTTATTGCGACCAAGCGGTGGCGTGTGGAAAACGTATACCCGAGTGTTGTCATTGGCCACTGGAGCGCAAACACGTGTCGACACCTTGGCGTTTGGATATGAGGGTGATATGCACGGCATACAGCACAAAGTATTCTTTGCGACAATTGACTCTGCTGGACGTGTCCGGTCAGTTGGGGCGAACGACCGCGGTCAATTGGGTGCTGGATTGATTTCGACAGCTCAGCCAACGCCAGTGAGATTTAATATGTCCCAGCGCGCAGTTTCAGTGCACACCAACTTTGTCTCTGTCGGTGGAAACTTGATGATTCGAGATGAGAACGGTGCGGTGTATGGTGCGGGCAAAAATGATCGCGGTCAATTGGGTGCTGGCTATATGAGTCCGACCGTCTCAACACCAGTGAGGTTTGGCTTGCCGGTTGGAGTTAAAGCAGTTACTGTCAACTCAGGTTGGGCAAACTTTGTACTGGGGAATGATAAAAATATCTATGCTGCTGGTGAATGTACCTACGGCCTATTGGGTACTGGTGATTATACCGTTGCTCCGGCGTATGCGACCGCCTGTAGTAATAGGTCTACTCCAAAGCGTGTTGCCTTGCCTTTCCCGAACCCTGGTAATCCAGGAACGATTCCGACTGCTCACTTGGTGCAGGACCGATATAACGCTTATGTCATCATGCAAAATGGTGCCGTGTATGGTTGGGGTGCGAATGACTACTATCAGTTGGGTCGCGCCAATATATCAAGTTCATCAACGCCAGTAAGAATTGGTGACTTTGGTAATCCCGGTAAACCACGCGCCATGCAGCTGGCCTTTGACGGAGGTACACTATATATTTTGGCGAATGATGGTAAGGTTTATGGCGTGGGTGGCTCAAACCATTTGGAGGTCGGTAAAGATAACCTAGTGTTCCGTTGGCGATTTTTAGAGGGTCGTTGCATGGAGGCGGTTGGTCCTACTACAGTAGCTCCTCGTAGTTGTAATGACAGCTCCCAGCAGCAGTTTGAATACACGCCGCAAGAGCAGATCAAGATAAACGGTAAATGTGTGGAAAATACTGCCGGTGACTTGGTGAATATTCGTTTGGCGAATTGTAACCCTTCGGCTGCTATTCAGCGCTGGCGCATGGTATCATATGGCTCGGATCGTATTTTCCGTCGAGGTGCGAGTAATCACTGTTTAGCAGCTAACGCTTCTGGTACAGCAATGGCGATATCTGCTGGTTGCCCACCAACTAATAAGCATATATTCTTCAGGCTTCAGACACCAAAAATTCGAGATCTTGGCGTCCCGGGTTTTGTACAGCAGATTTCTACGGACGAGTTATTTGCATCATATCGTACATCTGATGGAAATGTGTACAGTACTGGTAGTAATTATCATGGTGTGTTTGGTAATAGTGCCAACCATGCGAACGGGGCGACTAACTGGAGGAACCCAACCCCAGTAAAATTCATGCTACCAGCCGGCGTGAAAGCGGTTGACATCTGGTCAACAGCCTATGCAGGGCGTGTCAGTAACTTGTTTGTAGTGGGTGATGACGGTAAGGTTTACGGTGCTGGCTCTAATGAAAATGGTCAGTTGGGTACTGGTGATAAGGTAAGCCGCAATACACCAACACCAATGCAGTTGTTTGGCAGTAGCCCAACTGCCCCTCGTGCTAAGCACGTGGAAAGTGGTGGGGGTACGACTGTGATCTTTACGACTGATAACCGTGTGTATACAGTCGGTAACAATAACCGAGGACAACTTGGTGACGGTACGACCACTGATTCAACGGTGCCAATTTTGGGTCGTTACACGAATGTGCCAATCCAAGAACATCTCGTATTCTAGTGGTTCTAGCGTGACGTGAGGTGCCAGCCGCCGCACCAATGGCATTTGTAGGTCGCCAGGAGCAGCTGCGGATCAGTTAGCTGACGGCTAGCTATTTCCCTTTCGGCTTGTTGTTGGGTTGAAAAGCGGCGTTTTTGATGGCAATTGTTGAGCTCATGTACAGTAGTTAGCGGCTGTCTATTTTTCTGGACTGGTTGAGATCTTGGATAATTTTTCCTCGGCATATTGTCAAATAGTATAGCAGATTGATATAGTATAGGTAATGGCTGAAAAACCTAAGGTTCAGAGCGACCAAAAAACAGACGTAGATGCCACTGCGGTTATGATGAAAACCATCATCGGGACGACGTGGCGCATGTTTGTGCCGAGTATCGGTCTGATGTTGGTGGGGCTGTGGGCCGATCTGATTCTGCACACCAAACCCTGGCTGATGATTGCAGGGATTATCGTGGGTCTGGCGGCGTCAGCAGGATTGATTTATCAGCAAATACGTTTCATAAAACAGAGAGAGGCTAGTCAATGATACACCAGTTTGCAAGCAGTCTGCATATTTCAGTCAAAGCAGACGAGATAGTACAGGTTGGCGGCATTTCAGTCACCAACTCTCACCTGTTGGGTGCTTTAGGCTTGTTAGTTTTGGTATGGATTATGCTGCGAACGCGTGCGGCAGCGCTGGGCAAAAAGAAGCCTAATTTTGTGACGCGGTTGGTTAACTGGACGTTTGATGGCTTGTACGGCACGGTCAAACAGGTCATTCAAGATGACGTTTGGGCGGCGCGAGTGGCGCCATTGACTATCACGATATTTTTCTTTGTAATAGCGCAGTACTGGCTGGGGCTGTTGCCTTTCGTTGGTCCTGTGACAGTTGGAGAGCACGACACTCCCCTGTTTCGTGGCGGCGTGGCTGATTTAAACATGACGTTTGGGCTGGCTATCATCACCATCATTGCGGCGCAAATTTATGCGTTCCGCTACTTGGGATTCCGCGGCAACATGGGGCGATATTTCGTCAATCCACTGAAAGATCCAATCATGTCATTTGTTGGTATTTTGGAGTTGGTAGCAGAGTTCTCGCGCTTACTGGGACTGAGTTTCCGTTTGTTTGGTAATGTGCTGGCGGGCGAAGTACTGCTGATCATGATCGCCTATCTAACAAAGTACGCTTCACCGGCGATGCTACAGCCGTTCTATCTGTTCGAGTTATTTATCGGCGGTATTCAAGCATATATTTTCTTTATGTTGTCAACGGTATTTATCTCCCTAGGACTCACTCCTCACGGTGACCACAACGAGTCCAGCCATGCGCATGTTCATTCCCCTGTTGATATTTCAAAGAAAATGACAGAGAATGAAAATAAGTAGTTAAGTAATAATTATAAGGAGAATATCAATCATGGAAGCATTAGCTTTTGCCTTAACTTACGCAATCCCAGCAGCCTTCGCAGCAATTGGTGCCGCAATGATCGGTGCTGCAGCGATGAACGCCGCAGGTCGCAACCCAGAGAAAATTAACGACTTGCGTACCATGATGATTCTTGGTATTTCATTCATCGACGCCTTGGCAATTATCGGTTTCGTGGCTGCCATCGTCGGTAAGGTTATGTAATTTAGAGGTAAATTGTGGAAAGATTGGTAACACAATTTGCGAGTGCTGAAGCTCACGCAGCTGATAAGGCTGATTTGTTTGGCTCTTTGGGAATCGATTGGAAGCTGTTGGCGCTGCAGTCGGTAGCATTTTTGATATTGCTGTTTGTGTTGAGCAAATGGGTATATCCGCCACTAGCAGCGATGCTGGACAAGCGTGATAAAGATCTTCGAACGGCTGAAAAAGCTGCCAAATCAGCGCGTGAAAATGCTGACAAGACGGAAAAAATGATCAACGCCTCGATGCGCAAGGCACGAGCAGAAGCGCGTGACATCGTTGCTTCAGCGAGGAACGAGGCGGCAGAAATCATTGAAGCTGCAGCCAAGAAAGCTGAAACGCGAGCGGACGGCATCATTGAAGCGGCCCGAACAGAAATTGCTGGCGAAGTTGCGGCTGCGCGCCAAGCTTTGCATAACGAAACATTGCAATTGGTGGCTGAAGCGACCGGCACCCTGGTGAACGAGAAATTGGACGCTAAAAAAGACGGCAAATTGATCGAGAAAGCTCTGAAGGAGGCGCGCTAATGCCTGCACGAACGTCGCGTCGCAAATTGGCTCGGTATGTGGCTGAACGATTGATGAACAACGATGTGACGGTTGTGGATGAGGTGGCAGCGCTGCTAAGTCATGAAAAACGTCAGCGTGAAGTTGACTTGTTGGTGCGCGACATTCAAGCAGAACTAGCGGAGCGTGGCTTAACGGTGGCGACGGTTGAATCAGCGCGAGCATTGACGAATGAGGCGCGTTCGGCCATCATGACGCTACTCAAGAAGCCTCAGACGGTTGTTCAATTGAGCGAAGTTGTTCGTCCAGAACTCATCGGTGGCTTCAAACTACGGACGCCAACCGCAACGCTGGATGCGACGATTGCCAAGAAATTAAACGACTTGCGGGCGAAGAAAATCTAGGAGGAAAAATGAGCAAGATTGATGTGACAGAACTAGCCAAAAGCCTGCGGGAAAAAATCGCGCAGCTGGAGGCGACGGAAGGACTAGAGGACGCTGGTGTGGTCATCCGTGTCGGTGACGGCGTGGCGTGGGTGCACGGCCTCAGTAAAGCTGGCTATAGCGAAGTGCTAGAAATTGAAACTGATGGTGGCGTAGTGGAAGCATTCGCCCTGAACTTAATGGAAGACGAAATCGGTGCGGTGATCCTTGGCGGTGAAGAAAAAGTCAAGGCTGGTGCCAGCGTCCGCCGCAAGGGTGCGGTGCTGGATGTGCCAGTTGGCGAGGAGCTACTCGGCCGGGTGGTTGACCCGCTCGGTCGGCCGCTCGATGGCGGACCAGCCATCAAGACGAAGCAGCGAGGGCTGATTGAACGCCCAGCCATTGGCGTGATGGGTCGTAAGTCGGTGCACGAGCCGCTGATGACCGGTATCATGTCAATCGACGCCATGTTCCCAATCGGTCGCGGGCAGCGTGAGCTGATCATCGGCGACCGTCAGACGGGAAAAACGGCCATTGCCATCGACACCATGATCAACCAGGCGCGGCAAAAGACCGGCGTGGTCAACGTCTACGTGGCGATTGGACAGAAATTATCAAAGATTGCCAGGTTAGTTGATCGCCTGAAAGAAGAAGGCGTGATGGAGCAAACCATCGTGGTGGCGACCAGCCCGTCGGATGCGGCTTCCCTCTTGTACTTGGCACCATATGCTGGTACGGCCATGGGTGAATATTTCCGCGACAACGGCGGCCATGCGCTGATGATTTATGACGATTTGACCAAGCATGCGGTGGCCTACCGCCAGATGTCATTGCTGCTCCGCCGTCCACCGGGACGCGAGGCGTATCCTGGTGATGTCTTCTACCTGCACTCTCGCCTGTTGGAGCGTTCAGCCAAGTTGTCGGACGAATTGGGTGCCGGCTCGTTGACTGCTCTGCCAATCATCGAGACGCAGGCTGGCGACATCTCGGCGTACATCCCGACCAACGTGATTTCCATCACCGACGGTCAGATTTTTCTGGAGACTGACTTGTTCTACCAAGGTATTCGCCCGGCTATCTCTGCTGGTCTATCGGTCTCCCGCGTCGGTGGTGCTGCCCAGACTAAGGCGGTTAAATCAGTTGGTGGTAACCTGAAGCTCGGCCTTTCACAGTTCCGTGAGTTGGCTAGTTTCGCGCAATTTGGCTCAGACCTGGATGATGCGACTAAGGCGCAAATTGACCGCGGCCAGCGCCTGACTGAACTCTTGAAGCAGCCGCAGTACCAGCCAATGAGCGTTTGGGAGCAATTTGTCAGCATCCACGCGGTGACTAGCGGTGCCTTTGACAATGTGCCAGTCGCTAAGATCAAGGAAGCGCAGGCTGGCCTATTGACGCAACTTTGGAATAACGCTAAAGACACCATGCGTGAATTGAACAAGGGCGCCAAGCCAACTGACGAGCAACTCCAGGTCATTGACGAGGCAACGCAGGTGGCAGCGAAAGGCTTTGAGGAGTAATCCATGCCGAGTACTCGTGCGCTGAAAAATCGCATTCGCTCGGTGGATTCGACCAAGCAAATCACTAAGGCGATGCAGTTGGTGGCGGCCAGCAAAATGCGCCGTTCGCAAGAGGCGGACAAGGCGTCAGCTCCCTACACCATGGCAGCCGAGGAGTTGCTGAGCTACCTGGCCAGTCAAGGTGCAACTGATAACCACCCGCTGTTTAAGCGCCGCAAAATCACTAAGCGCTTGATCATCGTCATTGCCAGCGACAAAGGCCTGGCTGGTGCGTATAATACCAATGTTCTGAAGAAATATCTGGAGCTGCTGAAACGCGACGATGAGCGCGGCATTGAGAATCTTACCTTGACCGTCGGCCGCCGAGCTTCGCAGTTTGCATCACGCTTGAAGGATACCAAAGTGGTGGGTAATTATGATAATTTGCCAGATCAGCCAACGGGACTTACTTTTCACACGATTTTGAACACTGCCATCAGCATGTTTGAGAATGGCGAGGTTGACGCGGTGACGTTGGTGTATACACGATTTGTGAATAGCATGGTGCAAACAGCGGAACTGTCGCGTTTGCTACCGGCAGGTACCAAGGCCTTAGTTGATCCAAGCGAGGTCTCAAATACGGTTTCTGATGCCAAGTATGAACCAAGTATTCCAGAGGTACTGGACGCCGTTGCCTACCGTTTGACGGGTGCGCGATTGTTTCAAGCGCTACTGGACGCTCGCGCCAGTGAGCACTCCATGCGGATGATGGCAATGAAAAATGCGACGGACAATGCTTCTGACCTAGTGGACGATTTGACGCTGGCGATGAACAAAGCTCGCCAAGGTGCAATTACCCAGGAGCTGGCAGAAATTTCCGGTGGTGTGGAGGCGATGGAACAATGAAAATCCTAGTTTCAGCATCGATGCGCCATGCAGATAAATTCGCTGCATTGCAGGAGCTATTGGAAGCAGCAGGCTATCAGGCCACAATGCCTCAAACCGAGGAGCGCCTGACGAAGCGGCAGTATATTGATGAACACATGAGCCGATTGCAAGACAGCAATGCTTTGCTGCTGGCGAATTTTGATGATGAACGTGGCGATGGCTATATTGGTGCGTCGTGTTTCTTTGAGGCTGGCTGGGCATTTGCGCTTGGAAAGCCAGTGTACGCGCTACGCCCAATTGACGCAAAGTCGCCCTTTGCTGAAGATTTGATGGCAATTGATTGTACGGTGGTAAATGGAGATATGAGCAAGATCAAAGGAGGAATTGATGAGTAAAACACTAGGAAAAATTATTCAAATTGTTGGCGTGGTGGTCGATGTGGAGTTTCCACGTGACGTTAAATTGCCGGCAATTTATGACGCGTTGCATGTCAAGAATGGCAAAGAGACGCTAGTGTTGGAAGTAGCACAGCACCTGGACGAGCACACCGTGCGGACGATTGCTCTGTCGTCGACTGACGGCTTGGCTCGCGGTGCGGACGTGGTGGCGACTGGTGCGCCGATTTCTGTGCCAGTGGGTGCCGAGACTCAGGGGCGCATGTTTAACGTGGTTGGTGAAGCGATTGACGAGAAACCACAACCAAAGAGTAAAACCGCACCAATTCACCGCCCTGCTCCGGATCTGTCTGAGCAGTCGAACAAGACGGAGATTTTGGAAACTGGAATTAAGGTCGTCGACCTCATCGCACCGCTAGCCAAAGGTGGTAAAGCTGGTCTGTTCGCTGGTGCTGGTGTCGGTAAAACCGTCTTGATCACCGAGCTGATCAACAACATCGCCAAGTTCCACTCTGGTAACTCGGTCTTTGCTGGTGTTGGTGAGCGTACCCGCGAAGGAAATGACCTCTACTATGAGATGGAAGAAGCGGGCGTTCTAGACAAGACATCGCTGGTGTTTGGTCAGATGAATGAGCCGCCTGGAGCACGTTTGCGCGTGGCACTGTCGGGTCTAGCGATGGCTGAAGCCTTCCGTGACGAAGGTAAAGACGTGCTGCTGTTTATCGACAATATTTACCGCTACACTCAGGCTGGTGCTGAGGTATCGGCGCTGCTTGGTCGTTTGCCAAGCGCTGTGGGCTATCAGCCGAACTTGCAGCAAGAAATGGGTGCGTTGCAGGAGCGCATTACTTCGACGAAAAAGGGTTCGATCACCTCTGTTCAGGCGGTGTATGTGCCGGCTGACGACTTGACCGACCCAGCGCCAGCGACGACCTTTGCTCACCTGGACGCGACCATCGTGATGAACCGTGCTTTGACGGAAATTGGTATCTACCCTGCTGTTGACGTGTTGGATTCTAGCTCCAATTCGCTCGACCCAGAAATTGTCGGTGAGGAACACTACCGTGTGGCCCGCGAAGTGCAGCGAGTGCTGCAGCAGTACAAAGAATTGCAGGACATTATCGCCATCCTCGGCATGGAAGAATTGTCGGACGACCAGAAGCAAATCGTTGCTCGGGCTCGCCGCATCCAGCGCTTCCTAGCGCAGCCGTTCCACGTGGCCGAGAAATTTACTGGTAACCCAGGCGTATATGTCAAGTTAGAGGACACCATCCGCGACGCCGCTGATATCTTGGCTGGTAAATACGACGACAAGCCAGAAAGCTGGTTCTACATGGTACAAGGCACGCTGGCTGACCAGGTAGCTTGCGACGCTGAAAGCGCAAAGCAACCAGAGGCAAAGAAGGACTAGCCTGATGAATTTGAAGCTAGTAACGCTCGGTGGTGTCAAGCTGGATGAGATGGTCTACTCGGTGACCATTCCGACGATTGACGGCGAGATTTCGGTGCTGCCGAGTCACGAACCGCTGGTGACGGTGGCGAGGGACGGCGTCATCACTGTCCGTCGCACCAAGGAGACGCAGGAAGAAGAATTTTTTGCTATCTCCGGCGGTGTGGTAGAAATTGATCAAACAGGCGTGCGAATTTTGGTTGATGAAGCCGACCATGGTGACGACATCATTGAGGCAGAAACCCAGGCGGCACTAGAGCGAGCCATCGCAGCACGTGACAACGCCGACGACCAAATAGAGCGCGAGAAAGCCAAGCAGCTTATCGACCGACACTTAGTGCGGCTAAAGGTAGCAGATTTGCAGCGGCATAAGCGGCGACGCTAGTAGTGATCGTTCATCACATCATTAATATTGATAGCTAGGCAGGCGATGATTTTACGCATCGTCTGTCTTTTGCTGTGAGGAAATATATTGTCAATCTGATCATGATATGGCCGCAGGAATAGATCTTCAACCTGCTCTTCTGTTGGGTAGGGTGTTTGCTTGCCATATCGTGATAACGAGCTTAGATATAACGACAAATCTTCGCCAAATTTATATGGGTCGTTTTGTTTCTTTACACTAGTCAGGTCGATAATACGTGGCTGCTGGGTTATATCATAGGCTGTGTTCTTGACTTGAAAATCACCATGATGCAATCCTCGGTCATGGAGCATTATGAGGCTTTGTGCCGCTATACCGAGTGTTAGAGATATACTAGAATCAGCAGGTCTTTGGCGCTCGTTATTTCCCCATAGAATGTTATCACAGCTTGTCACGCCTTGTTCAAACTTTGTTATAGTACAGATTTTATTCCTGCCCTGTCCATCTTCTTTTCGTAAAAAGCCGATTGGCTCGAATGTTACATGTCCACCCTCATTGAGTTTTATGGCTGTACGATAATCACGCGTGGCTAGCCATTCGACATCAAAAGGCTTGATGGCAACTGGTTGAGTGCTGAGTATTTCATTATCGCCTAATACAGACAGGTCTGCGAAATGTACTTTTTGTACGCTATTATCGCGTCCTGTTTCGTAATCTTCTCTTGGGTTAAGCATGGCGGCTGTCGTTGAAGAGTCTACGGTTTCATGATTGTCAGAAACTAATAACAGATGATCCATTGGTAGTTGCTGTAATCGGGGCGTTAAGCCCTTTGTTGTTTGCTCGGGATTGATAGATAATAATGGAACTCTGCTAATTTCACCCATATTACTATTATACCATAAGCATTATATTTTATCAAGCAATTTGCGTATAGCGCTAAGACTCTAATTAATACTAATCTAAATAGCGACGTCTTCCGTCGTCTCTTCTCTGTCTTCAGCGATGCCAAAAGTAACAGCCACGAATAGAGACAGAACTACTACAAACCCTGAGATAATGGCGATAGCTTTTGATGTTTCAAATGAAATAGCGTTATTTGTATACACGGATAATGTTGAAAAGGTCTCTATGTCGCTAAAATCAGGCATTGCAAGGCCGCAGATAAATAATGAGATTGACATGACGATAAAGGAAACACGTACTATTGTGGTGAGATAGTCTTTTGATGCATGGCGTTTTTTCACTTGTCGGGAGATGATTGCAAGACAGATACAGCTAACGATAAGTGCCCACGGGCCAAGTAGTGCTAGTACCCAACCGCCGATGCCAGTAATGAATCCGCGTGCGAGCGAGAACCAGATAGCACTTGCCCATAATGCTATAACGATCCATGTGTCTATAGTCTGTTGTTTTTGCAGTTTTTGTTTTTTTGTTGTCATGTCAATAAGTATAATGTGGACGATCGTTGTGTGCAAGTATTGATCGCACCTCGTCGGTCGTCTTGGTGTGCATCAGCTGGTCGCGCAGTTCCTTGGCGCCGTCGAAATCGCGGATGTAGATTTTGAAGAAGCGTTTGAGGGTTTCGTAGGGGCGGCCGAGGGTTGATTGGTAGTGGTCAAAGAGGTCAAGGTGGTAATGTAATAGACATATAAGTTCCGATTTAACATTACCGCTCCCATCGTCGCCGTTTGTGACGGCACGTAGGTCGCTGGACGCGGGTCCTGCTAGTCGGTCCGCCCCTTCTTCTGAAAAATCAGAGATTTGTTCAGAAGTGGGTGCTGCCCCACCGACTATCACCCGCTTATCCTCGATCTCTGAAGACACTCTGTCTCTTCGAAAGCAAAACGGATTGCTGAAAATTCCCCGTCCGATCATCAGGCCGTTGATGCCGGGGTGTTGGCGGGCAAGTTCTTCACCGTGGGTTCGGTCGCGGACGTCGCCGTTGATAGTCAAGAGAGTTTGCGGAGCGATTTCATCGCGTAGTTTGACAATGTTGTCGATGAGTTCGTAGTGCGCTGGGACTTTGCTCATCTCCTTTTTGGTGCGGAGGTGGATGGTTAGGTTGGCGAGGTTTTGCGCCAGTAGTGTGCTCAGCCACTCGCGCCATTCGTCAACGTAGGTGTAGCCGAGCCGTGTTTTGACGCTAACTGGCAATCCAGCAGTTTTAGCAGCAGCAATGGCGGCGACCGCGACGTCGGGTCGGCGGATCAGCGCTGCGCCCCCGCTTTTGATGGCGGATTTGGCGGGACAGCCCATGTTGATGTCGATGCCGTCGAAGCCGAGCTTGGCGCAGTGAGTGGCAAATTGCTCCATGTCGCCCGGCTCGCCGCCCCAGATCTGGGCGACCAATGGATGTTCGTCGTTAGTTTTGACGAGCCGACCAGCGATGGCTTTGTCGCCAGCGTGTACCCAGCCGGTGGCATTGGCAAACTCCGTGAAAAACACGTCGGGCGCGCCCGCCCTTTTCACGACATGGCGAAATACCACGTCAGTGACGGCTTCCATGGGTGCCAAGATGAAAAATGGCTGCGGTAGGTTGTCCCAAAATGATGTCATCTCTGTTATTTTACCATACAAAGGAGAAAACCCCTCACTCTCGCCATTGAGAATGAGGGGCGTTGGTGGGCTCAAGCGGTTCTGCTCGGAGTTGATCTCGACGGTGAGAAAAACTGCCACGAGTGAATCTCGCGAACCCGGGGAGGGAGAGATGACACTCCATTGTGCCATCTCAGTGGATGTGACGGGAGTCGAACCCGCGAGACGGTGGACTTCGATTGTCCTGTCTCCCTACTTGGCACACCCTGACCATTCTGTGTTGAAAACATTGGTCTTCTCGATGTAGCGGTATACACCTGCTTTGTTTTGTTGTACGTCATTGGACCACAAAACAAAGGTGAGAAGTCAATGAAACTCAGGCGGAGTGGTGAAACACCCAAGTTTTTTCGCTTACACACGGCTTTACACGGGTGATGAGTCCGTGTGGCTGCGCATGCAACCGCGACGGCGGACACAGCGGGACTCGAACCCGCAGCCTCCCGTTGCGTCGACACCGTTGTCGACGCGGGCGCTCTGCCATTTAAGAGCTATATGTCCTGTGATTCTTTTCTGGGCTACCAGCTGGGCGAATCACCCCAGGGGCGGACAGACGCCCTTTACTGACCGTGGGGGTCAGTGGTTTCGGGGTCGCACAAACCCCGACTGTCAAACCTCTACCAGTGGAGCTTCCTGGGACGGTCGCTCCGACCTGTGGCCGCGTTTTCTATGGCCTGCTTCTCGAGCAGGATCGCGTAGAGGCAGTTGAGAGTTTCTCGCGGCGCTTTATGTTTGCAGGCATACTCATAGTCTTCCTGCGCACGGCGTCGCTCATCGGTCTGGTTTCCAGCCAAGGGTCTCACCCCCTTTCCGCCGCAGTTGCGGCAAAAGAAAAAGAGCTAACCCTCTCTCGAACCACGCTTTTGTGCGAAGCATGGTCAGGATTTGACGCCATTTGCGGCGTCAAATCGAGAAGTTAGCTCCACGAACAAAAGCTAGTGAATATCATAACACGAACTGTAAAAAATAGCAACAATATATGGAAAATAATTATATTTCTTCTGTCAATAAGTCATTTTCGAACTGCAGCATACCTTTGTAGTCTGCGGAATACCCAGAGATGTCTGGCAGATCCAGGGTGGTGATTTTACGCCAGACGACGCCGACAAGCCGAGCAAATTCAGCTAATTCCTCCTCGGAGAACGTATCCTCTAGGCTGAGAATGTCGCCGGTTTTCATGTCTGGCTCGACGAATTGCAGGCGGGCGCCGGTGAAGGTGAAATTGCCATAATCACGCGATGACTTGACCAAGAGCTGGTAGAACATCAACTGTTGGCGGTATTTGTGGAGCTTGATTTTTTCATAATCAGACGTGCCCTTCCAGGAGTGCGACGGCTTGCCGGTCTTGTAGTCGGTGACGTAGATGGTCTTTGCTGTTTTATCTATATCAACCAGGTCCAGCTTTCCTGTCAGCTGCGCTTGGCCGACGAAGGAATTTTGATTGGCAAAATTAAGTTCAGCCAGCTGCTGCTGGGTGAAGCTGCTCTGTTTGGCGTCCAGAAAAGCGGTCAAGACTGACTGGCCTTTTTCGGTGAACAGTTTGGTGTCATCTGGTGACAGATGTTGCGCTGCTAAGGTTTGAGCATACAAACGCATAATCTCTGAGCGTGGTGGCAAGTTTCCGTCTGCGACGAACATATCGTGTAGTTGTTGTAGGCAGGTGTGGACAGCGGTTCCGTAGGCAGCGGATGAGCTTTTGGCTTGCGGAAAATGAAGCAAATTATTTAACAAAAATCCTTGAGGTCCGCCATGTGAGACGTCGAGGAAATTGTTCAGATGGGTGGCGGACAGTTTGTAGTGCTGTAAGATTGGCGCCAAGACTTCCTGTAGGGTTGTGCCGTGTGGTTCAGTCAGTCTGGCGTGCCAGTCGGTGAGCAGCGTCTCGGTCGCGTCAGCAGTCTCAGAGGTATCAATGGTCGATGTATCTAGCTGTAGAGAGCTTAGGAAGCTGGCGATCAAATTGTCTTTACCGCCAGTGTCTGTGAGGCTATGACTGATGTGCAGGGTTTGCTTGGCGCGAGTCATGGCGACGAAAAATAGGCGCAAACGCTCGTCGTAGTTGTTGCCTGCTGGTTGCAGCTGCAGGTTGGCTGGATAGCGGATGAGCCGGCTGCGTACACGGACTTTCTCACCCCACATGTTGTCAGTCGCGCCGATGATGAATACGTGCGGAAATTCCAAGCCCTTTGATTTGTGGGCGGTCATGAGATTAATTGAGCCTGATTTGTGCTCGGCGGCTGGTCTGATGCTGGTGAGGCGAGTCTTGGTTAAATGGTGGAGATCGATGAACTGGAGAAGCTGCGTCAAGGTTGGCGTTGCCTCAGTGTAATGGTCACGTAATTTCTGGCGCAAGGTGCGCAGCGCTTCTAGGGTGGTGAGGTAGGCTTCTGGGTCTGACTGTAATTTGTCTGGTGAAAAGTAGTAGGTATAGAGGGCGCGGTTGGTGGCGGTTTCGGTGAGACCTAGTAATTCATCAATGTGTTCTTCGAGTGTGAGGTTGGGGGTGTTTTTGGCTTGCTCTAGTAACCACTGAGCCAATGGTTCGAACGTTGTTTGGGTGAGCATGGCTTCCAGCCAGAACTGTCGTTTGTGCCAGGCAGCTAGGCTTAATTTCCAGATGTCAGTGGCGGCGAAGTCAAATGCTGGATGCGCCAGTAGCTCTGGCAGTAAGCTGTTGGCGTTGGTTAGGTCGTTGTTGTGAAGTGAGACAACGATGCGAGCTACGAGCTCCAGCGCTTTGATACTGTCTAGTTCCAGGATGTCGTCGTGATGTTCGTAGTTGACGCTGATGTTGTTTTGGTAGAGATGAGGCAAGAGTTCAATCAGTTCATGATGCCGGCGGGATATGACGGCGATGTCTTCGGGCGGCGTACCTGAAGCGATGAGATGTGCAATTTGCCTAGCAACGCCTGCCCTTTCGTCCAGCGGCGTCATGAAACGACTAAGGTTCACGGTGGCGCCTGATGATGAAGCGTGGGCGGTGAGTTGTTTGGATAGGTCGGGAATAGTGTTTTCCAAGCGGTCGCTACCTTGGGTGATGACGCTGCGGGCGGTGGTGAGGATTTGCTCTGCCGAGCGGTAGTTGTCGGTCAGGACGATGACGGCTGGGTCATGATAGTGCTGACGGAAGCGCTGGATATTGCCGACATTGGCGCCTTGGAAACTGAAGATGGCCTGGTCGTCGTCGCCCACTGCCATGATGTTTGGCTCAGGCTCGTCGCCAGTCAGATTGAATAGTAACTGCAACTGCGCCAAGTTAGTGTCTTGGAACTCGTCAACCATGATGAACTGGTATTGCTCTTGGAGGTTGGCGCGCAGATCTGGCTGGTGTTTGCAGGCATCTAGCACATTTAAAATCATGTCGTCATAGTCAAACAATCCGCGCTGTGCCAGCGCACTGCGGTACTGGTCGTATACGTGAGTGACGGCACGCAGTTTAGTGATTGATTCACTGTCCTTTAAGACAAACTCCCCTGCTGCATTCTTCTTACACCACGCATTCTTCCAGGCGGTGATGGGTTTGGTGCTGTCATTCTCCAAGGCCTCTTGTGCGGCGTTGGCCATGCTGAGCGCCAGAACGTTGGCGTACGGTGTGATGGCTGCTAGCAGAGGCTGCGGTGTGATGGCTGCTGCTATTTCTGCAACGTTGGCAAAGGTCGGGATGGTTGATTTTTTGATGGTGGCTTGGAAAAGTTGTTTGATGGCCTCAGAAATTTCTGTGATTGTTTGCTCCACATCGTCCAAAATATGTTGTATTTCTTCAGAGGCCAGGCCGTTGCTTTTGAACTCGGAAATGGTTTTGAGCGTTTCTTTGAGGTAGATAAATTCATCATTATTTTTGGCGTTGAGTGGATTATCCCAATCCATACCTTCGAAAATTTCTTGTAGAATTTGTTGCTGCGTCAACTCGTCAGTCGGCTGCCGATCTGCGCCGCGGAAAAAATATTGTCGGTTGGTGTTAATAATTTCTGAGCCGAAGCTGTGGAAGGTGTGAATGGCGACTTTGTAGGCATCTTCGCCGATGATTTGCTGCAATCGCTGGCGCATATTGACCGCACCCGAATCAGTAAAGGTTAGGCATAAGATATTGTTTGGCAAGGTGTCAGTTTGGCGCAATATGTGGGCAGCTCGCATGCTCAAGAGCTCAGTTTTGCCAGTGCCAGGACCCGCGATGACCAACAGTGGCCCGTGAATTGTATCGACAGCAGAACGTTGATTGGCGTTGAGGTTGGCGTAGCGTGTAGAAAAATCCATACTTACAGTATACGCGTGCACTTGAAAATGGTAAAATAAAGCCATGAAGCCTATAGTGACCGCGTCGGAGTTGGAAGCATTAATCAGTGAAGCCTTTGATGTTGATGTCTCAGTAAAGCGATTTATCTTGCCGTTGTCTGATGTTGGCCGCACGGCGCAGGCGACGGTCTTTATGGCGTCGAACAATCAATTATTGCTCTATTTGCGCGCGTCTTCTAACATGACGCTAGCGGATGTCAAAAAAATAGCAGTGCGCATGGGACTTAGGCTGGACGAGTTCTATCCGCCGAAGTACCAGCCGGATTATTTTGACATTCTTGGTCGCCAAAAATTTCAAGAAGTGTTCCCTGGCATGACGGTACAGTCTGAGGAGGATTTGATTTTTTACCGAACATTGGCGCCATATAACCCTGCCCTGGCAGTGGTTTCAGAAATCAAAAATGGCGAAATCCATCAATTTGACCCTGACGTTCACGGCGAATGGCGAGTGGGCGCACGGTTTGCCTACAGGAAGGTCCGCGCCAAATAATGAACGGTTACTGGGAAATTATTCGTCGCAATTTGTTTTCGCCGATTGTTATCGCAATTTTTCTGCTGGCGGGCGCGTTGATTTATGCTCGGGAGTACCGCGATGCGTGGTTTATCTCAGTGGTGATTGTCGTGAACTCGTTGATTGGTATTGTTCAGGAAATTCGTGCCAAACGAGCGCTCAAGAAGCTGGAGTTGATGAGTCAGCCACGAGCGCGGTTGTTGTCGGCTGATGGTTCCGTGACGGAAGTGGCGTATGATGCGTTGCGCGTTGGCGACAAGATTCAGCTGATTGCTGGTGATGAAGTGCCAGCAGATGTAGAGGTACTTGAGGTTAAAGGTCTGGAGTTAAACGAAAGTATGTTGACTGGCGAATCGGCGGCGGTAGAAAAAAGCGTTGGTGATACAGCTTGGGCGGCGACCACTGTGTTGGCTGGCTCTGGCGAGGCTCGCGTCACAGCGGTTGGTGCGGATACAAAAGCCGGTGCCATCAGTCAAGTGTTGAAACAGTACAAGCCAGAGCTGACCCCTTTGCAACGAGCAATTCAACGAGCCATTAGCTTTTTGACGTTTGGTGCGTTTGGGCTGGCAGCGTTGATTTTCATCGCTTACATGACATCTGGTCAGGACTCGGTGCAGATATTGAAAACCATCACTTCGGCGGCCGTGACGGTTGTGCCAGAGGGGCTGCTGCTAGCAAGTTCACTGCTCTTGGCATTTGGTTCGATCAAATTAGCGCAAGCCAGAGTCTTACCGCAGAAACTGTCAGCCATTGAAGCCATGGCGCTACTCAACTTGTTGTGTGTCGACAAAACTGGCACGCTTACCAGCGACGAAGTGACGTTGGAAAAAATCGTTGCTTTGGGTAGTGGCGATCAATCAGACGAAACGCTTTCGAAAATTGTCGCCTTGATCGCGGAGCAAACCAGTGGTGGCAATATCACTGGTCAAGCTATCTTGGAAGCAGCCACGCCGCTCAAGGACGCCAAAATCATTGACGTTATGGCGTTCTCGTCTGCGCGTAAAATGGCGGGTCTGCGGTTTGAGTCTGAGGGCAAAATCCACACAGTCGTCATGGGCGCACCAGAGTTTGTTACAGAGTTGGCGCCAGTTGATGCAATGGGTCAGCGTCAAATTAACGAATGGGCTGACGCGGGTCTGCGTGTGCTGCTGTTGGCTGAGTTTGATGATTCTCGGAGCGCTCTGAAGGATTTGCCTGTTGGGTCTGGCCGTGCCATCGGTGCGGTGATTTTGCGCAATGCGCTGCGCGATGGTGTTCAGAAAACTGTTCAATTTTTGCAAGACCAAGGCGTCAGTATCCGGGTGATATCTGGCGACAACCCGCGGACGGTGCAGTTCATCGCTTCGGCGGCTGGCATTAATAATTCTGACAAAGCCATCACTGGTGCGGCGCTGGCTGCATTGAGTGACAAAGATTTTGTCAAGGCGGCTGACGAACACGTTATATTTGCTCGGGTACATCCAGAGCAGAAAGAGCGGCTGATTGCGCATTATAAAGATCAGGCCCTGTTCACCGGCATGGTTGGTGACGGCGTCAATGACGCGCTGGCGCTCAAAAAGGCTGATCTTGGCGTGGCTATGCACGCGGGCGCACCAGCGTCGCGTCGCGTCTCAGATATTATCCTGTTGAATAACTCATTCACCTCTTTGCCACTTGGTATGCGGCTAGGTAACCGAATTATGCAAGCGATTGAAGTGATCGCTACCCTGTTCTTCCACAAAATTATCTATGGCGTGGTTCTGTTAATGTGTACGCTGTCGTTGGGCATGCTTTATCCATATCAGCCGCGTCACATCACCTTTATGAATATTTTCCTGGTGACACTGCCGACTTTGATGTGGACACTTTTTCCGCCTGTGCCAAACCATCGCATCAATCCTCGTCTGTTTTGGCGTCATACGCTGATGAACGTGATGCCCATCGCGCTGATCACGGGTCTGACAGTGGCGTTCACCTATTGGATCGGCTCTGCCATCTTCCCTGATCGTCCGGAGGAAGTTGCCACCATGACGGTACTGACGGCGACATTCTATGGCGTCTATCTGGTATTTTTGGTCGGACCAATGCTGGGCGTCACCTTAACGCGCAACGCCAGAAAAGCGCGCCTGTTGTATATGCTGGCGGTGAGTATTGTAGCAGCTGGTAGCTTTGGTATCGGTCCACTCCGCCGATTCTTTGACTTTACCAAGCCAGACATCATCGTCCTATTGCCAGCGCTCGGTGTCATCGTCCTGGCAGCAATATTACAGTGGTGGCTCGCACTGCGCGCTGGTGTGAAGGTCAGATCTTCGCAGTCTTAATGCGGCATTTTATCCAAAACCACCAGATTCTCAATGTGTGGCGTGCGCGGGAAGAGATTGTAGCCCTGATGATGTACGATGTGATATTTCTCACTGAGCAAAGCAACATCCCGAGCTTGAGTGACAGGGTTGCAGCTCAGATAGACAATGCGTGGTGGCAATTGTTCTAACAAGCGGTCGACGACGTCCGCATGCAAGCCAGCTCGTGGCGGATCGACGATGATGAGATTGTTGGGGTGGATGTAATCAAGGGCTTGTTCACTGGCTGCCAAGATGGCTTTGGCATTGTGTTCACGTCCCAAAGCGTGAATATTGCGCTGCATTTCCTGGACAGCATGTTCGTTAATTTCTACCAAAGTGACATGTTCTCTGCCGATAGTGAGGCCGATAGTACCAACACCCGAATACATATCAACAGTTGATAGAGCGTTATTTGACTCTACTGACGCGGTACGAATCCACGCTGCCATGTCGGTGAGTGCCTGCTCATACACCGGCAAATTGACCTGAAAAAATCCTTCAGCGACATAGCGAAACGGAACGCCTAGTATCTCGTCAGTGAGAACGGTGTCACCAAACGCCGCTAGCCGTTCGGTGATGACACTGGCAGGACTTTTGGGGTTGGAATAGATGATTTCTCCACCTTGGGCTGACAGGTTGGCTGCTTCCTCCGCGGTGATGACATCTTCCAGGTGGTCTTTGAGGTATAATTGCCAGATACACTTGCCTGACCGGCTACATCTGATGAGTAGTGTTTTCAGATTGCGTGCGGTGACTGGCTTGGTGCGCAGCAAGTCGCGAATTTCTAAGGCTAGCGTGTTGATCTCGGGACGAGCAAGCGAGGTGCCGTCGACGGTGATTTTACCCTTTGAGCCACGTCGGAAAAATGCCAAATCAAGCGTATCAGTTTCTGAGTCCGGGTCTGTGTCGCTGTACCAGCTGTATTCAACTTTATTACGATACGCCAGTTGCTGCTCGTCTGTATAGACTGTCGGTGTAGTCGGCAAGGTAACGTGATGTAGTTCAAACGCTTCGGCGATCAACTGGGCTTTGTACTGCTGCTCTGCTGAAAAGTTCATGATTTGCCAGGGGCTGGTGCTGAGGTAACTGTCTGGATCGACCGGAGTGATGCGCTCAGAACTGGCGTGATGAACCTCAGTTATAACGCCTTCGACGAACTTTGATTTTTTCTTGGTCACCCTGATAGTCACTTGTTCGCCTGGCAATCCACCCCATACAAATGCTTTACGGCCATCTGTCAGCGTGCCGATGGTCTGCCCACCGCCCACGATGTTTTCCAGGGTTAGGGTTGCAGTCTGCGCTTTCTTCATTGCCCTATTGTACCCCAAATAGACCGCATTTGGGAAATAGTCAAGTAGCGGCTTAGAAGTCGCAATTTTCAGCCGCTGGTGCTGGTGTGTTCCACCACATCGCCAGGATGCCTTTTCCGACGCGACATTTGGTGCCGTTAGCTCGGTACATCAGCAGCCCGTAGCGATTGTCGGGGCTTTTATTGACGGTGTATTCGTAGTGTTTGCCACGCCAGTCTGTCGGTAATTCTTTGAGATATTTTGGCACCAGTAATGGGTTGAGCTCGCCAGCGTCGCACGTCCGGTTGGTCGCCGAGCTGTATTTACTGCAGGACGCAGGCCACGGATATTCTCCATTTTGGCTGTAATATTCTTCGACGGCGTTTTGGATGGTTAATAATTCAGTCTTGCTTTCGTTATTGATGGCGTCTTCGCGGGCAGCGCGCCACGCTAGGCCACCGAGGGTCATCAAGATGCCGAGGACTAAGACGACTACCAATACTTCGACGATTGTAAAACCATAGTGCTTATGCATAGTTTGATTATACGGCGGCGTTGGCGGATTGGCAAGCTTGGTATCTCTGCCCTGATGTGGTACAATGTTACACGTAGCTGCGCTCACACGCGTTGCTCGTATTGGGCCGTCGCCAAGTGGTAAGGCACCAGGTTTTGGTCCTGGCATTCGGGGGTTCGAATCCCTCCGGCCCAGCCACATTGTATATCAACCGTCTAGCCAGAAGTGGTTGGGCGGTTTGTTTGTATGATTTGGTCTATTGTATAGATACCCCCTATCTTTGTGCCTATATCTTGCGTAGGTCTAGCGCCAAATGTATTGAGTGTGAGGAATATATTAATCTCTAAACCGCTCTTGCTTAATTATGCGGTTTCTTTCTCTCTCATAAGTCTCTGCAAGCTCACGTAGTGATGTTGCAAGATTTATAAAACCCAAAGACTCAATCTCATTTGCACGATTCCGCCATTTATCTCTCAAGGAGGCCTCAGCCTCGCCCGTTTCGTCTACTACGTGCATACCACGTGCATTATGAATACCCATGTTGTACCCAGATCTCATAGATACTGAATCATTTCGGTCTAAAATTCTTGCTACCGTTTTGTTGATCCATAAGCCGCTTTTATCTTCAGGAGAGTTTATTAGGTATCCACCTATAACAGATTGGGCGATACCCAAGTGCCCACTCATCTTACATATCTCTTCGACCTTGTATATCCAGGTAATAAAATCATCTTCTCGGAATGTGCCATATTGGTCTATGCCTGGCATAACCATAAAGTCATTAAACGATAATATTTTTAATAATCTGTATTGGATAGCATCGTCAATCTCTTGCTGCTTGACATCGGGAAGTTCTGATTTGTAGGCAGTCTTAATTAGATCGCAGAAAAAATCTGCATCATTTGCAATTCGATATATTAATGCTCGTGGTTGTCCTATGCCATGTTTTCCAAAAAGACTAATACAGCCCCACTCCGCCTCCCATAGGTTCGTTCTTGTATAGTCAATGTTGTCGTATAAATACTTGAATACTCGACCTATTTCGTACTGTAAGTTATTTGTGCCTGAAATGTTTTCAGTGGTATTTAATGATGCCATTAGTGCTTTTAGACATAGTTCTGGATCAATTTGCTGTTTGATGGAGCTATCACCCATAATGATCACTGAGGCAATATATTCAATTGCGGCCAGAGGGCGCTTGGCCTTCAGAAGGTTTCTAACTGCAGCTTCGGAATATTTATCATCAATCGTATGTCTAAAATTATCGACCCTATCCCAATATCCTTTAGTAAGGTCTTTATTTTGTTGTGCGTCCAATAGGTCCCAGGTGCTTTGGCTAAATGGCAAAGCTAGAAGAAGTAGAATCTTCTGTTCGTTATTCCAGCTGGCAAAATCTAACTTATTAACCCAGTTGATATCACCTTTATAATAGAAATATCTCGTATAAATGAAGTTACTAATAAATTCTTTTTCAGCTTTATTCTCGTTGAGGAATTTAGGTAATAGCATGTTTTCGATGGATGGATAATTTATAGAGCCCAGGCTAGATCCTATGGTGTACGGCATCTTGGCTTGGTTAATAAGCTCATTCAGCTGGCGAATGGCATTATCTGAGTTTAAAATCTTGAGAAGTGATTCTCGCTGTTTCTCTTCCAGTTCTTTCTTGCCTTTTTCCCAGTCGTTATAGCCTATAAGATCATGGTCATAATTACTAAATAGATATATAGACTTACACAAATCATCTTCAGGCTCTATATCACTGGCAATTTTTTTGAGTATCTTTACCCTTTCGTCTTCATCTTTACTGCGCCGATCTAGATTATTTATTTTTTTAAGTAATACCTCCCATACTACTTGCCTATCTTTATCAGTCATGTTTTGCAGGCGCTTATTTAGTTGGTTGGTAAAACTCGGCAAAGTATCATCGGTAAGATGGTTAACGCTATTGATTGCATCAACGATTTCTTGAAGAGACTCGGTTGTATCTATGTAGAGATTTGAGTAGTATGAACTCTCCTTCCATAGCTCTTGTTGCGTAACAGGCTGAAGAGTATTGGTAATATCTAGCCATTCTGGAAGTTTCCTCTCCATGGTTGTTTGAGTCATATTCGGCAGTAAACCCTTGAGTAGCTCTCGCCCGACAGCTTTATGCTCATTGACTATTTTTTCGACCACACCGTGTTGAACCTCTAAGGGGGCAAGCGTTTTCGGCTGCCACGGCAGGATCGTATGTAGGATGGTATCTAGGGAACGCTTTTTATTCTCTGTCTGATCAATTTCGAGGGTTGCAATCTTAGCTAACACTAGACTAGCTCGTGAAAAATATTTTTTATCCCAAGATAAATCAGCCAGCGCCCAGTATAAACCAGTCATGTAATCTGGCTGAAAGAATGAGTCACCTGAACTTTCCTTTATACCTGTCGCAATTGGATTATCATTTTTTATTTTAAGGGTGCTCTCTAGTCTTGACAAAAACTGAACTGGAGATGCTTGAGCGATTAAAGAGGCGTTGTCTGTGATGCTCATCCATAGTTTTGGATTTTGACTATCAGAAAGTAGCCCGGACACTATATTATTTGCCGTATTGGCTATTTTGTTGGCAGAGCACTTGCTAAACATACCTTGATTATTCGCAAGCATGGCCATACCATTTGCTACGCCAGTCCTAATTGTCGCTGAGTATGCTCGGCTCTTTTTGTAAATATTAGCCATATATCTTTCGTCTATTGGCAAATCTAGCGCTGGATTAATTTCACTCAGGATCCTTAAGTAAATATCCGCAAAAACATCAATATGGTTGTCATAAATGCATTTACTTAGCTGCTCAACCGTAGATTTAATGTCAAGAACCTTCCACGTAGTATCTCTTAGTTCTAGTACTTGATCATCGGTAGAATTTATTTCTTGGACTACGTCCAACAAGGAGTCTTCATCACATCTTAGCAATTCAGACACTATTTTTTTATCATTTGAATTTGCAGAGTCAAATTCACCAATTAAACATAGTAATGCTAGCTCTTTTTTGTGTGCTGTTTTAATTGTGATCTTGTTTTTTGACGGTTCTGCTTTTTTGACTAATTGATTTTCATCCTGTAAGCTCACTACATCATCTTGTCGGATTACTTTCTCTTCTTTGAATATCTCCAGTAGTTTTTTAGGCAGATCATCTTTTAATAGCTCTATCTGGTCTTTATTACGAGTAGCTACATAATGACAGAGCCGTTCCCATACAACTTTAGGGCTTACGTTATCTTTCCATTTTTTCTGTGCCAAGATGCTATGAATCAAGGCGACATTAATATCACCGTCTTCAAACAGATTCTCATGCATGTCAGATTTTATTATGAAGAAAGATTTCAAGAACTCAAATTCCACTTCTCTATCTAAGGCAATGTTATTGTTTGCTAGTGTTAGTTTTTCGCGCAGATACCTAAGACCATTAAGCTCATCTTTATTTCTGCCTAAAACATTATTATCGTAGTTTTCCCAGAACTGATCAGCCGACTGATAAGAGCTTTGAATATGAGTCAGTATATTCTTCAGCCCAATTCCACTCTTCTCAAGCTCGCCAGTGACGAGCATTATTCTATCAGAGTTCCTATTAAAGCTCTGGCTGTTAAAATCGTTCCAAGCATCTTTTATGGTTTTTGTAAATTCACCGTTTGAAAGACGAACTTTTCGCTTTACCTGAACCAGTAGCGTCTTTTCTCTTCTCGGGTTGTTCAGGTCTTTAAGGGTTACTTCGCAATCATCAGTCTTCCTTCCATATCGCTCTGCCTGGAATACTATCCTCGTTACTTCGCAGTTGTCCATCCTAGGCACTAGTCCACCTGTGATCATTTGGATCACAAAAAATGCCTGCACGGAATGCTCAAAAACATACCCATCGCCAGATGCGGATATGGGGTTTGTGCATCCCTTGGGTATTGCCGAGTCGCCACTGCTCATAATATAGAATTATAGCACTTATATTAATACATAGCTTGATAGCTCGCCGACGGTTACACGCCTTACAGCGGTCTATATTTATCACGTTCGTCTGATGTGCTAGGTTTATGTGTGTATAGCTAATATATCAGCGCGGTTATTTTCATTCATGACAACGCACCGACTAATATCTTTTGAAAGGTCCAGAGAATAACGATCAAAATAACCATTTAATGATATGATTACAGGGTCTATAATAAAGTCATTGTATGTCTTGAAGTTATTAACAGAAAGGAAAAAGATGGAAATCAACAAAGTCGCGCTAAAAGCATTTTATGATCTTCATAAAGAGGACTATTTTCGGCGACGGTATTCTGGCGATGCTAAGCTGTGGGATGAATTATATAAATGGGATATTCTGCCTCGCCTCAACAAGGAGTTGGCGCAGTACCAATCAGTTACTAAAGAGTCAGTTGCAGAGGTTGCGCGCATCCTGACACACCACACAAGTACTAGTAATTTTGCTAATTGGCGGGACATTGATGATTTGAAAGATTTTTTGCAGCGCCCGAATGCTCACGCTGTCATTAATGAGCTATGGCGTGCAACGCCTGAGTCTGTCGATCAGAATATTGATAGCGCTGGGGCGATGACACAATTCTTGATGTCAGACAAAAAATTTGCTCCATCCACTTGGGCTTACCTGCTCGCAGCGCGTGACTGTCATTCATTTGCGCTCTACCGTGATGTAGTCATGAAACAGGTCGCCGAAATATGTGGTATAGATAAGCCCGCTGCCGTATCTCAGGGTAAAAAATATGCCCTAGTGAATGATGCAGCACTATATTTAGGTGAGCTGATGCGACGCGATATCACTGAAGCGCCGTATATGCAGGCGCTGGATGGTCAGGATTTCTTGTGGGTTGTGCTGATGTATAGCGAAGACTAGATGATATTATCTTAGCCCTTACTCTGCCTCGTAACATACTTATGCCATTCAGAGACGGCAATCGGGATGATGAATGATACCAGGCTGATGATGATCATGTCACTGAGGGCGACGTGTGCGATGTGGAGGATTCCACCAAGAGGCCCAAAGAAGACTAAAATTTGCAGGACGATAGATAAGCTTATGCCGGCATAGAAACTCTTGTTCATGACTTTTAGGTGCTTCAGGAGCGACTCGTCGTCGGAGCGAGCGTTGAACGCATTTGCCCACTGGCTGACTACCAGGGCGATGAAGGCCATGGTTTGGGCATATGCGTGTCCCTGCCGTTGTTCAAAGAAGATGTAAACCGCCAAGGCGATAGCTGACATGGTGCCGGCGACGATAACCATTCGCCAGACCATCATGTGGTTCAAAATTGGAGCATCTGGCTTTTCGGGCGGGCGGTTCATCACCCCCTTCTCTGTTGGCTCCAAGCCAAGTGGGATAACCATTGAGGTGTCAGTGACCAGGTTGACCCACAGAATTTGCACCGGTTCCAGCGGGGTTTTGATGCCAATCAGCAGCGCGCCAATCATGGTGATCAGCTCGCCGGTGTTAGTCGACAGCAGATAAAACAACATACGGCGGACATTGGCGATGATAGTTCGCCCTTCGCGCATAGCGTCGATGATAGTCTTGAAATTATCGTCCAGCAAAATGATAGCTCCAGCGTCACGCGCAATGTGCGACCCCGAACCCATAGCCACGCCAATGTGAGCATTGCTGAGCGCTGGCACATCATTGACGCCGTCTCCTGTCATGGCGGTGATGTGATGCTTTTTGAGAATGGTCAGCAAGCGGTATTTTTGCTCGGGGATGACGCGAGAGAAGACTTTGGTTCGCTCGACGATTGGGTTGAGCTGCTCGTCTGTTAGCTTATTCATTTGGCGACAGTCAAATACCTCGTCGCGGTCCTTGACCATGCCTAGTTGATGTCCGATTTGGTAGGCTGTTTCAAAATGATCGCCGGTGATCATGCGTACGGACACGCCGGCTTTTAGAGCGGCACGAATTGCTCGAGGTGCTTCTGGGCGCAGTACATCGTTGACTGCCACAAAGCCTTCAAAGGTTAATTTCTTACCTTTCAATTCGTAAAATTCATGAACTGGATGTGCTGACGTGTAGGACGCCAGGCCGATGACTCGCTGTCCCTTGGCGGCAAATGCTTCCAGGGCTGCCAGAGCTTGTTTTTTGACAGCGGCGGTTACTTTGCAGGCTGCCAAAATCTGCTCAGGCGCGCCCTTGAGGTACAGCTGAAAATCCTTGCCATGATGCCACACCGCAGCAGACATACTGAAATCTTGGTTAAATGGTAGTTCACGAAATGGCGAATTTTTGACTTGGACGCCGTGTGTGCGCACAAATTCTTCCAGCGCAATATCAAGCGGGTCGTGGCTTTTGGCGTCGCCACGGTTGATGGTGCGGGCGATGATGTCGATGATGGCCGTGTCGTTAGGCGACCAGGTTTCTTGGACGGTCAATTTGTTTTTGGTCAGCGTGCCAGTTTTGTCTGTGGCGATGGTGGTGATGACGCCGATGGTTTCGATGGCTCGCATCTGATGTACCAAAGCTTTTTTGGCAGCCATGCGTCGCATACCCAGAACCAACACAACAGATATGGCAATTGGTAGACTCTCGGGAACGGCGCTGACAGCCAGAGCCATGACAAAGCGCAGGCTCTCCAGAACGTCCATGCTGCGCAGCAGGCTGAGACCAAAAGCTACAACACTGACGGCAGCAACAACAGCGATGATTCTGGTGATCAAGATGTCGATCTTTTGCTGGACGGGACTTTGGGTATTTTGCCGTTTTGACAGCGTGGCAAGGTTGCCGAACTCGGTGTTATTACCAGTCGTAACCACGACGCCAGTGCCAGTGCCGCTGATGATGAACGAGCCTTGAAACAACATGTTGGTTTGTTCATACAATTCTTTATGGCCCTCGAGTACGTCAGGTTTTTTGCTGATGGGCAATGATTCACCGGTCAATTGTGACTCATCAACTCGCAGATTAGCCGTTCGGAGGAGTCTGATGTCTGCTGGGATTTTTTCGCCTTCAGCCAGGGTGATGATGTCGCCAGGTACCAGCTGCGAGGCGTCAACGCGAGCTGTGTGATTGCCGCGCAGTACGTCAACTTTTTGTACGCTGCGTTTGGATAGGCTGCGGAGAACCCGGTCAGTCGAAAATCGCTGGACGTAGAAAATGATTGCTGAGATGGCGATGATTACCAAAATGATGACCGCGTCAATGTTATCGCCGTGCCACAAACTGATGGCGGCTGCCACCCCTAGCACCAGCATGAAAATATCCAAAAACGGTTCTATAATCTTTTTCCAGAGCGGCTCGGATTCAATCTTGATAACGTTGATGCCGTACTGTTTTTGGCGGCGTTTAACTTCTCTGGCTGTTAGCCCATATTCATTTGTGCGTAATTTTTTCAGGGTTTCGTGAGCGGGCGTGGCGTAAAATGTCATGCTTCGTATTATAAAGCAAAAAGCATAAGCGGTCTATTCGCACTCTTTGGCTACTGCACGTATTTTTTGGCGCGAGCTTTGTCGACTTGGACTGTTTCAAAGACGGTTTTGGCCATTTGGTCAAAGGCATTCTTGCCTTCAGCGTTGTAGCGGCCAGTCCCTTGTAGTATCACGCCGTCCTTTTCAAAATAGTAAAAGAAGGTGACGTAGCTTGTCGGGTCACTTTGTGGCGCTGTGTGTTGTACTTCTTTGGAATTATACTTGGTAATTTGGTCGTATTTGTGGGTGCCAGCCTTTACATAATAATCATCTGCAGTCGCCTGCTCTAGTGTTTTAGAGGTGGAAACAGGACGAACTGTGAGGCTGATTTGGACATTATTTCTGGTGCCAACAAAAGTGATTTTGTCATCAGCACTGGACCGTTGCGTGATGCTAAAGCCGTCGATTTCATTAGCGAACTTGTTTACCTTCACGATTTCTCGGTCATCTGAAGTGTATTCTTGGTCGGGCGCTTGGTAATTACTGTCGTACCTGACAGACTTGACCAATGACTGGATACTGGATGACTCGAACAAGGTTTTACTGCCTGAAGCATTGCTGATATTTTCAATGTCTAGGTGGAGTTCGTACCATTCTTGGTCACGCTGAACCAGTGGTATTTTGACGATGTAGTGATATGAATTGTCATCATAGGCATAGCCTCCCAGTGCGCCAGTGGCTTTGTCAGCTTTGAGCTCGGTGAAGTTGCCTCGTTTTTTGGCAGCCTCGAGGTCGTTGGCACGGCTGGCTTTCCCGACCTGCGCGATTTTGGCGGTGATGGTGTATGTTTCGCCCTTGTCTTTGATGGTCATGGTTGGAAAGCGCGGACGCTCTTCGCTTTTGATCTCGTACGAATACTGGTCTTTCGGCAGCAACATAGTAGCAGCGATATTGTAGCCATCAGAGGCGAAATGAACTGTGTTGGCAGCCAGACGCTGATTGATCTGCTCTTTTTGATGGTGATTATAAAATATGATCCCTAGGATACTGACTGCAATGACAAATAAGCCAATGAAAACGCCAATAAAGATCTGTTGTTTTTGTCTTCTACGCATAAGCGGTATTATATTTTGTTTATGCTAAATTGTCAATCGCACCAAAAGAGCTTCCGCCATGATGACGGAAGCTGAAGGGGGTGTGGTGGTTCGTAGTTATCGGATGGCGACCAGCTGGGCGTGCTGCAATTTGACGCCAGCGCACCAGGAAACGGTGTCTTTGGGGCGCTTGTCTAGTAGACTGCGACCCAACGGGCTGTCGATGGAGATGCGTCCGTCTGTCGGATTGGCTTCCAGACTGTCAACCAGTATGTAGTGAAGCATGCGACCTTGCTGATCGACTAAGTCAACGATTGAGCCCAGAGCGACGCGTAAGCGGTCGCGTTTGCGTGGTAGCGGTTTGGCATTCTTTAGCATGTGGCGTAAATTGGCCAATTTACCACTGACCAGTTCCAGGTTCATGATGACCTCATTGCGCTGCAATTTATCGTCGCGGGATTTAGCACGACCGATTTCACGCAAGGTGAACTGGAGCGTTTTTTCTTGTGCTTCTAACTGAGAAATTTCTTTGTGTAATTCTTTAAAGCCTTTTTGACTGAGATGCGTCGTTCGTACATTACTCATAGTACCCCTTTCCCGGTTGCTTACCCAACCGACACTATCTAGTACACCATGTCTACCTGAAAAATACCTGAAATTTAGCGTTTTGGCAGCGAAAGTGTAAATGTTGTGACTTTTCCAGGGGTGGATCGTGCAGAAATATGCCCGCCCAAAGCACGCGTTAGTTGATGCGCTAGGCTGAGCCCCAGCCCGTAACTATTGGCGTGTTGCTGGCCGCTGTAAAATCGTTCAAATATGTGCGGCAGATCTTTGGCGTTGATACCTGGGCCATGGTTGGTGACAGTGATGACGACAGTCGTTTTGAAGGGTTTGATGGTGAGGCTAATGGGTGAAGTGTCGGGGCTGTGCTTGACGGCATTATCCAAAAGCACTGCAATCACTTCTCGCACTGCTGGTCGGTTCATGGTGACCGCCAAGTCATCGGGGGCGTGCAGCGTCACCCGCTCCTTGCCTGGCCTGGAACTGATCAGATTGTTGGTTAACTCTACCAGGTCAAATTTTTCGATGTTGGACGAGAGCTGTCGTTCGCTGTGGGATAATTCTAAAAGCATGGTGGCAAGCTCGTTCAAGCGATTGATCTCCTCAAGATTGCTTGTCAGTGTTTGCCGCAGCTCTGATTTGGGCGTTTTGGGATTGTGCAATGCCAGCTCGGCCTCGGCTTTCATGATGGCCAGTGGTGTGCGTAGCTGATGACTGGCGTTAGCGACAAAGCGTGATTGGGCTTGGTGTGCGGCTTCAATTGGCTCTAAGGTGCGCTGCGCCAGAAGATAAGCGATAACCCCACCGCCGAGTAGTACCACCAGGTTGAGATACGCCAAGCTGATGATGAGATTGGTGTCGGTGGCCTCCATCTGCTCGCTCAGTGGTTTGTCCAGTGAGTTGCCGCTGACTAGTCCACGCTTGACGGCGAAACCTTGCAGTCGAGCGTCAATTTCCGAGCGCGCAATGTTAAAGATGATGCCGCTAAACAGTAGACTGACCATCATCAATATCAACAGATACCAGCTTGCTAGTTTGATGGTGGCGGAGGTGAATAGTTTCACGCGCCTGCCTCCACTTTATAGCCAAAGCCACGCACGGTGTGGATCAGTGGACGGCGAAACGGCTTGTCGATTTTCTTGCGCAGTTGCTTGATGTAAGCTTCGACGTTGTTCGGCAAAATATCAGCATCAAAATCCCACACATGGGCGATCAGCGTTTCTTTACTCAAGGTTTGACCAGGATGGCGCATCAGGTATTCCAACAGCGCGAACTCTTTGGCAGTCAGCTCAATGGTTTTACCACTGCGTTTGACAGTGCGCTGGGTCTGGTTGAGTGTCAGATCGGCAACGGTCAATTCGTCATCATGTGCCAAAGGCGGCCGCCTCAGGAGTGCCCTGACGCGGGCAGTCAGCTCATCGATGGCGAATGGCTTGACCAGATAGTCATCAGCGCCGACGTCCAGACCAAAAGCTTTGTCTTCGGTTGTGCCAAGTGCCGTCAGTAGCAAAATAGGCATTGTTTTGTTGGCTTGGCGCAGTGAGGTGATGATATCGGTGCCGCTTTTGCCTGGTAGCATGCGGTCCAGTACTAATAGGTCATATGGCTCAGTTTCTGCCATAGCCAATCCCTCTTCTCCGTCATGAACCATGTCGACGGCGTGACCTTCTGACCGCAGCGCGGCGGCGATAACTCGGGCGATTTTTCTTTCGTCTTCGACGACCAATAGTCTCATATGCCCATTATACCCTGGTTTTCTGAAAAAACCCTGAATGCTATAATTGATGGTGACAATAACCAAGGAGGTGTATGGGTAAAGAGGTAAATCC
This sequence comes from Candidatus Nanosynbacter featherlites, assembly GCF_037013405.1. Taxonomy (NCBI): domain Bacteria; kingdom Bacillati; phylum Minisyncoccota; class Nanosynbacteria; order Nanosynbacterales; family Nanosynbacteraceae; genus Nanosynbacter; species Candidatus Nanosynbacter sp. BB002. The sequence goes on from NZ_CP146064.1 coordinate 290,629, forward strand.
CATTATTCAAATTAAAAATTTTAGTATGAAGTTTGGCACCAAAACGGTCATCAAAGATTTGAGCTTTGAGGTGATGCGCGGCGAAGTGTTCGGATTTTTGGGTAGCAATGGTTCAGGAAAAACCACCACACTCAGGGCGCTGTTGGGGCTATACGAGCCAACGGCTGGTGAGCTGCTAGTTGATGGCAAACCGTATGCAGTTGAAGATGGCGTCAAGCTAGGCTATCTCCCGGAAGAGCGCGGTTTGTACAAAAAAGAAAAAGTCATTGACACGATGATTTACTTTGGTCGCTTGAAAGGTCTGAGCCAGGAAGAGGCTCGCGATTTTTCAATCAAGTATTTGGAGCGAGTTGGCTTGAGTGATAAGGCAAAAACTCGACTGGACAAATTATCAGGTGGTCAGCAACAAAAAATTCAGCTGGGCGTTACTATCATGGGTGACCCAGAGCTACTCATTTTAGACGAGCCAACCAAGGGTTTTGACCCAGTCAATCGCCGACTACTGATGAACATCATTGAAGAGCGACAAAAGGCTGGCGCCACCGTGGTGTTCGTGACGCACCAGATGGAAGAAGTCGAGCGTTTGTGCGACCGAGTAGTTCTCCTAAAAGACGGCAAAGCAGTAGAATACGGCACCGTGGCGGATATCAGAAAGAAATATGGCGGTAAGAGCCTGGATGATATTTTTGTGAAGATTTACGGCGGCGAGGAAAAGGAGGCGGTCAATGCGTAACATGTACAATTTGGGAACGGTGGTTAAATTTGAGATCATGCGCATGCTGAAGAAATTCAGCTTTTGGGCGATGGCGCTCGGCTTCCCGCTGATGTTTGCTGCTATTTTCGGCATCGTCTTTTGGTCAAATCAAGCCACTATGGAAGCTACCAAAAAGCTTCAAGAACAAGATTTCAAAGTAGCTATCGTTGACAACTCAGGCGTTGTTAACTCACAATTGGCTGAGCAGATGAAGCTGGAAAAATTAAGTAGCAAAGACCAGGGTATTCAGCGCGTCAAAGACGGTAGTCTGGATGGATTTATCTACTTCCCTGCTAACTTGGAACAGAATACCGTACAGACCTATGGTAAAGATGTTGGTATGTTCCAAAATAGTCGTTATTCTGCGGTGGCTGAGACGTTGTTGACGGCTTCGATTGAGGGGAAAATAGATCCACAGTCCAAAGCGATCTTGCAAAAGAAAGTGAAAACGGAAACGACTACCTACCGTAACGGTGTTGAATTTGACGGCGTGAAGGAAATGATCGTACCGGGCTTTTTCTTGGTGCTGTTCTATATGCTAATTGCCTTCTTTGGTGGGCAGATGCTCAACAGCACGGTTGAGGAAAAAGAAAACCGTACAGTGGAAATGCTACTGACGACAGTCAAGGCTAAGACGTTGATCACCGGAAAGATTTTGGCGATGATTTCACTGGCGCTGATTCAGGGGCTGGTCATCATTGTACCGGTATTGGTGCTGTACTTCACCTTAGGTCAAAAGCTGCATATACCATCGTTAGATTTGAGCAATTTGGTATTCGACCCAGTGAGAATTGGCATCGCTCTGGGGGTATTTGCCACAGGATTTATGATGTTTACCGGTCTGTTAGTTGCGGTTGGTGCCATGATGCCAACCGCCAAAGAAGCATCCTCCTGGTTTACTATTGTCATCCTTGCTCTATTTGCTCCACTGTATGGTGCTAGTGCATTTGTATCATATCCAGATTCACCATTTGTGCAGTTTTTCAGCTATTTCCCATTGACTGCACCAATTCCACTACTGCTCCGCAATGCCGTCGGTAACTTGCCAGTTCACGAGGCGGTTATCGCCGTGGCTATTTTGGCAGCCAGTGCCTTTGTGGCGGTTGTGGTGGCGGTCAAACTGTTTCGCTACGGTGCCATGCAGTATGACAGCAAATTGTCGTTGTCAGTCTTGCGGGCTCGACGTGACGAAGCGGCGAAAAATTAACCGTCAAATATTCAGTTACAATGCGAGGCGTTCAGTGGTTGGGCGCCTCGTTTTGCTTGCGCTACTCGGTATAAGATTGTACAATGTTACCTATGAAAGTACGTATTGAAATAGACACAAAAACATTTGTGCGGTTCTGGCTGGTGGTGATTGGTTTTGGACTGGCAGGAGTAGCAATTTATTCGGCAAAGAGTGCGCTGATTCTCCTTGGTATTTCCCTGTTCTTGGCTCTGGCTTTGAACCGACCCGTTTCGGCTCTGGCGAAGCTGCTGCCTGGTAAAAGCCGTCTGGGCGGTACGGCGTTAGCCTATGTCATGTTGGTGACGCTACTGGGCTGTGTGGCGTGGTTTGCAGTGCCGCCAATTGTCCAGCAGTCCGCCAAGTTTGTTGAGAGCGTGCCGGGCTTGGTTGATCAAGCCGGTTCGCAGTGGCACGGCATCAACGAGCTAATCGATAAAAATGGCTGGCGTCCGCAAGTTGACGCGACATTGAACAACTTGAAGCAACAAGCTTCCTCATGGGCAGCCAGCGCGGGTACGAACTTGATCTCAAGCGTAGGTTCGCTGGCGTCATTCCTTGGTTCCCTGTTCTTGGTATTGGTTTTGTCGTTTTTGATGCTGCTGGAAGGCCCAACCTGGATGAAGCGCTTGTGGGGACTCTACAACGACCAAAGCAAGATGGAAAATCACAAAAAGCTAGCTGGACAGATGTACAATGTGGTCACAGGCTATGTGTCTGGACAATTGACGGTGTCGGGTATTGACGCTGTATTGTCTGGTGTGGTGGTGTTCTGTTTGAGTCTGGCGTTCCCAGCTATTGACTCAAACCTGGCAATGTTGACTGTCATGGTCACCTTCATTTTGACGCTTATCCCAATGTTTGGCGCCACTCTGGCTGGTCTACTGATTGCGCTATTATTATTCTTCAATAACGTCACTGCTGGCATCATCTATGCTGCTTACTTCATCATCTACCAGCAGATTGAAAATAATTTCATTGCACCATCAATTCAGTCAAAGAAGCTAGAGCTGTCAGCACTGATGGTGCTATCATCAGTGACTATTGGTCTCTATGTCGGTGGGCTATTGGGAAGTTTGATCGCCATCCCAGCGGCCGGTGTGGTCAAGGTCTTGTTGGAAAACTACTTGGAACAAGCCAAGAAAAATCGTCTTGAAAGCGCGAAGCCGCTCAACAAGTTAGTAAAGAAGATGAAAAACGAAGACTAATCAAGCTGCGCCATGAGCTAGCCCGCTCGGTTGCTCCGGCGGGCTATTTCCATGCCCAAATGCTGCCACTTGGCGTGTCGCGAATGGCGATGCCAGCCGCCAACAGCTCATCGCGAATGCGGTCGGATTCTTGCCAGTCTTTCTCGGCGCGGGCGCTGCGTCGCTGGATGATCAATCTTTTCAAATCGTCAGTGATGTCAGGGGTCGATGCCGCCAAATCCAAGCCTAAAACCTCATCGATAATTTCAATCAATTGCAACAAGCCGCCGCGATGGATTTTCTCTAACGGCGCATGATCTAGCCGTGAAAACGCTTCGTCGATTAGAGCCAAGGCTCCTGGCGTATCCAAGTCATCATTCAGTTTTTCAACGAGCGCCTGCCGCGCCGCCAGTAGCGACACCGTGCCTTCCTGCTCGTCCTTCTCATCGTCATCATCCAGCGTGTCGTGCGTCTGGTGCCGCAGCGCCGCATAGCCACGCCAATGATCCAGCCGGGCTTGGGCTGCTTCCAAAATCTCCCAGGTGAAATTGCCTTCGGTTTGGTAATGCTTGCTGAGAATCGCTAGCTTGAAGGCCATCGGGCTAAAGCCACGGGCGGTGATATCGCTAAGGGTGATGATGTTGCCCAGCGACTTACTCATCTTGCGGCTGTCGACTTTGATGTGGTTATTGTGCAGCCAAATTTGAGAGAATTGCTGCCCAGTCAGGCTCTCGCTCTGAGCAATTTCGTTGGTATGATGCACCGGAATGTGGTCGATGCCGCCAGTGTGAATGTCGATTGCATCACCCAGCGTCTCCCGAGCGATGGTCGAGCATTCTAGGTGCCAACCTGGAAAACCGACGCCCCACGGGCTGTCCCATTCCATGTCGCGCTTGGCGTTGGTTGGTGAAAACTTCCAGACGGCGAAATCGGTGATGTTGCGCTTGCCTGCCACGCTGACCCGCGCGCCGGCCTCTAGGCCCGCCACGTCCAGTCGCGCCAATTTGCCATAATCCGGTAGTCGCGACGTATCAAAATACATACCATCGCCGTCAATCTTGTACAAAAATCCCTTTTCGTCCAGCCCCTTGGCAAAGTCGATCTGCTGCTGGATATAGTCTGTTGCCCGCACTAAATGGTCGGGCCGCACTAATTTCAATACCTCATATGCTTCGTGGTCGGCGATGGCGATGTACTGCTCGGCAATATCCCAAGCGGTTTTCCCTTCGCGGCGCGCCCCCTTCTCCATCTTATCCTCGCCATTATCATCATCGCTGGTCAAATGCCCAACGTCAGTGATATTTTGCGTACGAATCACTGGAATGTCCTGCCAGCGCAACAAGCGCACCAATACATCCCAATAGATATAGCCAACCCAGTTGCCGATGTGCGGCTGCGAATACACCGTCAGCCCGCAGGTATACATGCGAACCGTCTGCCCGTCAAGCGGTTTTAGTTCATCTTTACGGCGAGTGAGGGTGTTGTAGAGCTGTATCATCAACTCTATTGTACGGCAGACAGGCCGCTTTTTCAAAGTTCGCTTTCGTCGTTTCCGACTCATCAGCACAGACACACATCTATGGAGCGAACTGACAAGCAGGAGAATAATACCGCGGCGGAGAGAGCCGCCAGATAGAGTTCTCAGCGGCTTGCCAGTTCGGGTTCAGGAGAGAAATTGTTTAAGTTCTCTCTCGTCTATGGCGTATAGAGTATAAGGGGTTTCCTTATACTCTAATTGTTGATACCGCTCAGCGGTATCAACAATTAGCAGAACCCTATGTGTCGGGTACTGGGCAATAGCGAAGAGAACTTCGCCATGCTTTAGATAGAAGGTAGCCTCCCCATAGGAGGAGGCCTCGATTCGGCGTCCGACTTTACCGGACGAAAGAGCTCTCATAATACGGTGGACGGTTTTTGTATCCATCTTTCCACTCTCTCCTCATCCGAGCGGAGTGCTCGTGTTTTCCCTCAGGAAAAACACTGCTCAGCACCCGGATGGCGCGTGAGCAAGATGAGGTTTCATGGCGCCATTTTCACTTCAAAATACCACCACAAAATCTCACCTTGCTCTATTCTCAACTGCTTGTCAACATACAACTTTTGGACAAAGCCATAAAACTTCGTCAACAAAAGTCTACTATCTTTATACCACTAATTAAATAAAATGTCAACGTCTATCATCAAAGACACAGCCCTGATCCCCTGTTAGCCAAGGCATAATCATTGACAGTATTAACAATATAGTGTATAATTTGATGACTATGAGTGAGCGACGTCCTGGCAGCACATCACCCACGCGGCAGAGGTGGCACCCGATTAACAACCCGGCGGAGCTTGGGCGCATTCAGGACCAGTTGGTAGAAACGCTGGATCGTCCTGAAATCACTGACAAACTGGGAGGTTTGGCGCTGGAACTTGCCGAGGTTGCTCAGCAGCTACATCCTGTTACGTACAATAGGGATGGTATTGTCAGAGCGGATGAGTTGCTGGCGTCTGACCCGAACAGTATCCCGCTAGTTGGAAATACAAAATTCACCTCGCATTTTAAGCTTGCGCCAACGCCTATGCAACTTGAAGCCATCAACAAAAAGCTAACCAGCGATGAATGTGGTCAAATATTAATTCCTCAGCTAGAGAGAGTGTTAGGTAGTAAATATAATAGCGAGATGATGAAGGTTGATCGTCCGAGTCTAGCTACATGTTGCGCAGTGACAAAATATTTTAATCTTACTAAAGACGATATTTCTCATGTTGCAGGTCGGCCTTTTATAGGCATGAACTCTACTGACATTGAACCAATCGACATTGCGGTTATGGTCCATGAAGCGACGCACGCGTTGGATCATGTGAATACTCCATTCCTCTATGTTTGTGACAAAAAAGATCTATCAGCCGCCATGTTAACAGGTTTCAAATCTCGTCTTAAACTTGCTCGTGAGTTAAAGGCGTACGCGGTTGGCGACTGTGTCGAGCGGTATCTTGCCGAGACTCACGGGTTAATGGAGCGCGCTGCGTTAGCATCTCGCAGAGTTGAAGCTATCCGTCAGGAGGTCAATGGTCCCGTGACTGCAAAAGATGCCTTTGCGGTACATGATGATTTGGTGAAACGTTTGATTGCAGCAGGCTTGGGTCATATTTATCAGTAGAGCTTATGTCTTGAGCCTTACAATTGACAAAATACTAATTATAATGTATAATAAAAAGATAGTTATGAGAGACGAACTGTACATCATTAACCCGTCAACCCCTAGCTATGATAACCCTATCCCGCTAGATTCTTTAAAGTACATGAAAGATAAACTATTAGGTGCTTTAGAGAATCCTGAGATACTTGATAAGCTGGGAGCGGTAGCCCTAGGGTTATATGACACGGCTCAAATGCTGGAGCCTATGGAATGGGTTGAGGGTGAAGAACTAGGAGATAGTCATCCTGACTCTGATTGGACGGATAAAAATATTATACCGCTTATTGGTTGTGATAAGTTTGTTATCTCTGGAAAACAGATGTCTCATATGCCAGTCCAAAAAGCTAAAATAGACGAGGCTCTCGCCAGCGACAAGTATGCCGGAGTGTATGGCGATGAAATATATGATCAGATAAAGGCCTCGCCTGTTATGACAAAAGAGACAGGAAAGCTCACCGGATCTTGTCATACCAGTTTCTCCATGGTAACTGACATGGACCTTTATATATATTCTCGTCCTGTTGTCAGCGTAGCTAATAGTGGACTTATGGCTATCAATGTCGCCACTTTGTCTCACGAGACAGATCATGCGCGTGATTATGTTATGGACCCAGTTGTGGAGATATATCCCAAAGATGACCGAGCAAGACTCTGCTCTGAGCTGCGAGCCTATGCCGTAGGTAAGGTGTTTCAGGATCATCTAATGTACGAGGATAGAATGATGTTGAGATACCCTAGTTTGTCCGATCGAGTAGAAAAGGTACGAAGAGAGGTCAATGGTCCCGTGACTGCAAAAGATGCCTTTGCGGTGCATGAGGGCATAATTCAGCGCTTGGAGCAAGCGGGCCTGAGTTATATTTACAAATAGTAAACCTGTCAAATGATCTAGTCTATATCCTTTGCTTCTTCCAAAGCTCGGCTAGTTGCCTGGACCAGTTCCCGCACAATTTCCTCATAATCTTCGTACACCCGAAATCCAGCTGCATACGGATGGCCGCCGCCGCCGAAGTAGCCAGCCACAGTGTCGGCGATGGGCAGGTTGCCGCGCAGGCGGGCGGTCAGTTTACCGTCAGGATAGGTTTTGATGACGCAGCTGAGCGCCACGCCCTCGACCAACCGTAGTTCGTCGCCGATCAGCGCGCCGGGGTTGTAGGCGTCGCTGTAGGCTTGAATTTCCTCAAACGGCACGTGCACGAGCGCTAATTGCCCGTCCAGCAGATATTCGATTCGCTCAATTAGCTTGCCTTTGTACGCCAAAATTTCTGGCGATTTTTTCATAAATTCACGTCGTCGTTCTTCAATTTCGGCGTTAGATGCACCGAGTGCGGTCAATTCACCAGCGACGTGAAAGGTCGACGCAGTGGTGTTTGGCGTGGTGAGGCCCAGGCTGTCAGACATGATGGCGATTAACAAATTTTCCGCTGCTTGCTGGTTGATGATCCAGCCGGCATGTGTGAACAATTGGTATAGTAATTCCCCAGTAGCCACTACGGTATCAGAGAGCATGGTGTGCTCAAAACTCAGCGTGGACTCGGCAGTGTGGTGGTCGATGACCAAAACTGGGTGCGTTTCCAAAAAATGCCGTACGCCCGGCGTTTCTAAGACCTTGCTGAGTAGCACGTCGGCGCTGGTATCCACGATGATAGCCAAGTCGGCATGGGCTGGAAAATCGCCAACTACCCGGTCCCAGCCGCGGATGTAGCGCAGATATTTGGGGATATCAACTGGGCAATACAGTGTCACGGTCTTACCCAAATCACTCAGCACTTCCTCCAGCGCCAAGCTAGAACCCAGGCTGTCACCGTCAGGATTTTCAGCTTGGATGATGACGATGTTGTTGGCGGATTGGATGAGTTGTTGGGCGGTATCAAACATGTCCTTATTATAGCAGACGAGGTTTTTACTGAGAGAGTGATAATATGCGATAAATGGCCACTATTATTGACAAAAAATAAAGTTTATGATAATATGGACACATAAGGTCCGAGGTGAGGATCAAAAGAAGAGGAGTTTTTATGAATAAATTTAAGAAAATCGGTATAGCTATCTCTTTGGGGATTGCTCTCATCGGTGGTATTTGGATGGCGACTCCATCTAAGGCTGCCAACTGTAGTAACTTTAACGTTGTCCACTGTGGTACCAATTCTCTGTCAGAATTGAAATCCGCATATGCTCGTCCAGAGATCAAATCATTGTACAACCAATGGTACATCAATGATGAGATGGTACAAGGCGGTTCAAACATGCGTGAAGGTGTGGTTGACGCTAACGGAAATATTACTGTTGATGGTCGTGTTGTTGCCACTAATGCAGTAACTGTCCAGGCAAAAGCTGGTACTCGCCAGGTGACGCCTTCTCGTCAGTATAGTGCTGCTGGTCACACCTACTACCAGTACACGACTGGCCAGAGCTTTATCGACGGTATTACCCGGTACAAAATTTATGCTTGGTTTGACAATGACGGTAAGTTCATCACTGGTGTGATCAAGGATTGTGGTAACCCGGTTTGGGGTCCGCCAACAACCCCTCCAGCAAAGCCTGTGTTGACTTGTGATGCGATGCAAAAAACTGCAGTATCTCGCGATACTTTCAAGTTTAGCACTAAAGCGACTGCTAAGGGCGGCGCAAGTGTTACCAGCTACACCTACAACTTTGGTGACGGCACCACTAAAACGACTACCTCATCTGAAATTCAACACACATACGCAAAAGCTGGTAACTATAAAGTTACCGTTACGGTGAATGGTAAAGAAGGCTCCAATGTTCAAAAAACTAGCCAAAACTGTCAGACCACTGTTACGGTTAATCCTGAGCCTACCATGGAAGTCTGCCGATTATCCGACAAGAAGTACCCAGTAACTATCAAGGCTTCAGAATTTGACGCTAAGAAGCACTCAAAGAACCCGAACGACTGCAAGGAAGCTCCAGCTAAGATCAAGGTTTGTGTCATCGAAACGAAAGAGATTCGTGAGATTAAAAAGGAAGAGTTTACTGAGTCAAAGCACACGACTGACATGAGTA